>NZ_JARWOJ010000106.1 GCF_029868625.1 Nocardia neocaledoniensis
ATGTCAACGACATCGGCCTCGACGAGGACGAGCTGCGCCAGGGGCGCCTGTTCGAATTAGACGTCACCGAGGGCGATCGCGGCCCCAAGGCGATCAACCAGACCGCGGTGGGCGCGCCGGCGCCCCCGCGGGACCCGCCCCCCCTTGTATTTTTTCCCCCCCCCCCCCCTCCCGGGGGGGGGCCAGAACGTGCCGGTCAGTGCTATCCGATCAGCCGCATCCACTCCGCGACTACCTTCGCGCTACGGGCCAGGCTGAACACCATGGCCCGGCACCCGATCGGAGTGGAATCGGGGTCGGCGAACCATCGCGCGATGGGTTGGCAGTTCTTGTCGAGATTGCAGTCCGTGCAGCAGGGTTCGAAGTTCTCCGATGAGCTGTCGCCGCCGTAGGCGATCGGTCGAACATGGTCGATACCCGTCGCGGCGGCACCGCAGTACACGCACGCTAGCTCATGCGCACGGTCTCGGCTGCGATCACGGCGAGCATGACCTCGGGCTTCATAGCCTTCCGCCTCACCACCTCGCCCACAGCAGCCGCCGAGAACCGACGGGGTGTCTGACGTGCCAGAATGCGGTATGGCCACCACCGAACGCAATTCACCGGGGTTGCCCGTCCTCGCCGTCGTCTCCGGCCCTCCGGGGTCCGGCAAGTCCACGTTGGCCCACGCGCTGGCCGCCGACATCGGCGTGCCCGCGATCATCCGCGACGAGATCAAACAGGGCATGGTCATGGCCACCAACACACCCGAAAAGGGCGGCTACGACGATCTCAATATCCTTGCGCTGCACGCCTTCTTCGAGGTCCTGACCGTGCTCGCCCGCGCCGGAGTCACCGTCATCGCCGAAGCGGCGTTTCAAGATCGGCTCTGGCGGCCGAATTTGATGCCGCTGGGGACCATCGCCCAGATCCGCATCATCCACTGCACCGCACCGCACCAGATACTGCGCGAGCGGATCGCGCACCGTGCCGAGACCAAGCCGCACCGCCGCGCACACAACGACGCCGGGCACCTGGCCACCATCACCACCGGCGACGACGCGGCTCCCACATTCGTGCCGGTGAGCATGGAGGTACCGGAACTGCGGGTCGACACCACCGACGGCTACCACCCCGGCCTCGAAACGATCGCGCAATTCATCACCCAACGCGATTAGCGTCGGGCCAAGAACTCGGCCAGGAACCATGACCTGCGTCCAGCCGAGGGCACACCGTCGTAGCCCACACCACTGGCACCACAACCCAGGCGCCGCCGCACCGCTCTCGCGGCGTCCGAGCTTGAGGTGGGGCCGCACGAGGAAGACGTTCAGCGATCTCGCGTTCCAGGCCTGCCGTTTTCGGCGATGGCATAAGCCAAGTCGGTCAGCTCGTGCGGTCCCCGATCGCCCGCGCACTTGTCGCAAATGTTGATCATCCGGCCGTCCAACGGGGCTACGAAAGCCGGTAGGCCGGTGTCTTGCTCGAGTTCTTCATCCCACTCGATGGTGGTCTCCAATTGACATACGTCGCATGCCCAGGCTTGTTCATCCGTGTCGTTCGTCATTCCACAACGCTACCCCCGTGAGATTGGGCAAATCGACCCGAAATCCGCAGTGACGCAGAGCAATAGAAATCCCTCTCCGACTTCAAATCTCGCGAGCAGTACTTCCCGCACTACCACTGGACCAGACGAGGGTCGACTGCGGTCGACCAACGGGCCGATACTGTGAATCCACCGAAATCTCGGCCCCGACGAACGCTACGAGCTCGACATCGATGCGCTCAGCCACCAGACTGACCCGGACTTGTAGGCCGGTTGGGTCAAGGTAGCCGACTCTATGATCGTTGCGGCATCCCGAACCTGCTGTCGCTCATGAGTGGTTGCCGATCGGATTTTACCGACACGCCCAAACCATTGCACTTGTCGGCATTCTTCATCTCCGGACAGATCGATCCTCTACGGTGTGCCGCATGATCTCCTCTTACGTGGGTGATGATCCGGTTTCCTCATGGGATGAGGAGGTGCTTCACCTGGTCGCAAGCGGTTTGCTGCGGTTGGCCGAGCAAGTGGGCGCGGACGGTGCAGTTTCGGTTCCGTACCCAGCGTCGCTGCAGCGGGCGCTGAACCGGCTGGCCGTGATGGGTGTGGCACGCGGGGTGGATGCCCCAGGCAGCGTCGCGGAGGTGCTGCAGTTGGCGCACAGGTCGTTGTCGGAGTGGCCGCTGCGGCTGCCGCGTGAGGTATTCGATGACAGCGACGTGTTGCTCGCGAGTGGGACACCGACGCGATTGTGTGGCGAATGGGCGCTGGACGTCAGCGATATCGAAGCCGAGGTCGCTGAGCGCGTCGTACTGAAGGTCATGGGGTGGTGCAGGGAGATGGACGATCAGGAGGGATACGTTGCGTTCCGGCAACTGCTGATCGAACACCCGGTACTCGATGGCGACGAGTTCCTCGATAAGCGTGGCCTACCAGCGCTGGCCGCGTTGTCGGATTACATCCAGCAATCGTATGAGCGTCCGGGCGCACATCTGGTGCACGACAAGATGTTCCAGCAGTGTGGGCGCTGCGCGAATTTGAGCGTACCGACGGTGCACGGATGGCGTTGCGTCGAGGACGACTGCGCACGGTTGCAGTACCGGCCAGGACGCCGATTGCCGTTCGACTCGGAGGTGTGGGCGGTGAACCGTGGTGTGCGCACATTTGTGACGGGGCCCGGGCGAGCGGAGGCGCGCCTGTTTCGATGGCTGTCCGAAAAGGGGTATCAGCCCGAGGCATATCCAGACTTCGACCTGAGCGATATCCGAATTCCGGTGCCGGGCACGACTGATAGGTGGTGGGCGATCGACGTCAAATCATGGCGCAACCCTGCACTGCTGGCCCGGCGGCTACGCCGACGACCTCCCCGAAAACCGATATGGGCCGACCGGGTCTTCGTGGTGGTCGACCGAGAGCGCACCAGACATCGATCGGGATACGTGCAATTGGTGAACGCCTTAGCTCCTGGGTTGGCTGCTGAGGGAATCACTGTTCGGACCGAAAAGACGTTTCTTCGCGAAGATCTGCCGCGCCTGAAAGGCGACGATCGATGAGAACCCGCACGGATTGGCGCCGTGACCTGGTTGCCGAGCTGAAGTCCGCTCTAGGCGGGAGTGATCCGGCGAGGTTGACGCAGGCGATCACGGAGGTGGAACTCACCCTTGTTTTGCTCGCCCGTGTCGCTCCCGGTGAATCCGCCGATGCCGGCTGGAGCCTACTCAACGGCTATCCGGTTCTCGAAGCGAGCGGCATCGAGGTCGGCGAGGCCGACCGGAAGGCGCTGGCAGTTGCCCGCTTTCGTCTGACCGGTGTCAAAGGCCCATACGATTTCGCCCGCGCGGTGGCGCTCTATGAGCAGGTCCCGATCGAACTGCGAGGGTTCTCGATCGAGGCGGGCCGATCGTTTCGGCGTCGTGACGTCACCCAGGTGACCCGTCGCTGGGCTGACTACGACGACGCACTCTCGCAGGCGCCCAAACACAACGCGAAATCCCTCCGCACCGCCAAGCACGGTGAATACGTGCTCGCGAGTGCGCGTAATCGCAGTAGCGTACGCATCCCGGAATGGATCACGTTCCCGGAAAAGGCCGTCGGGCATGACATCACACCCCGGGTTGATCGAGGCTCCTTGACGGTCACCCGCGAACAGTTGCTCGCTGCAGCGCGACAAATGGATCGCGCCGAAGCCGACCTCGACGGTGAGGGTTCGACCGACAACTGGGAGTCGAGGATCGGCCGAATCATTTTCGAGATCCGTGGCGCCGACGATCGCTTCTCGGCAGGCGTGGAATTCACTGTCGACGGGATGTTGCATGTGGCGGGCATGCTCAGTGTCGGCAAGACAACCCTCGTCGTTGTGCTGGCGTGGCACCTGACCGTCGTCGAGAACATGCGTGTGGGTGTGGTGCTCGGTGACGTAACCGCCGTGCTGCGGATGGTCGACTTGTTCAACAGACTCGCAGGCGAGTGCCACGCGGCTCCCGTGCTCGGCGAATCCAACCGGCAGACCCACGTCGAACGAATCCATCGTTTCGATGCGCGAGCCGGTGCGCTGCCGCTGTATCCACAGCATTCGGGATATCGATGGGTGAGCACTGCCTGCGCTCTGGACGGCCTCCGACTCGATAGCGCTGTGCCGTGGCCGATTCCGCAGGCTCCGTGCCGAAACCTGCGGCCACCTGCGGACGAAGACGACGAGACGTACTGGCGGCGAAAGCCGCCCCTGAGTTGCCCGATGTGGGGCGGTTGCCGACGCCACGACGCGGCGCGAGCACTGGTCACTGCCCGTCTTTGGGTCGCGACGACGGCAAGTCTGGTACAGACGCGGGTTCCAGAGGAGCTCAATCCGGAGGGTATGCGCTACCTGGAAGCCGCTTGGCGGACGATGGACCTGATCATCGTTGACGAAGCCGACCAGGTCCAAGCCCAACTCGATGCGCTGTTCAGCCCTTCACAGATGCTGATCGGCGACACCGAATCCTGGTTACTGGAACTCTGGGGACAAGTCGACCAGACCCTCGGGCGAAGCCAACTCGCACCGCTACAGGATAGCGACGTCCTCGACTGGGTCGCACATCTGAACCTCGTACGCATCGCGACCACGCTGCTCTATAGCCTCCTGATCGGAAAGTCTGGGCGCTACCTGCGTGGATGGATGGGAGAGGACTACTTCACCGGATGGACCATCGCCAGCAAACTCGGCGAGGACTGGGGACAACGACTACATGGCGACGTAGCGCCAGGACAATCATTGTTGGCATCGAATTCGGCCGAGGAACTCCGCGAAGCATTCGACGCGTTCCTTGACGACCCACTGGGCAGACGACCCGAGATCCTGAAAAACCCGGCAGCCACTGCATTGGTCGATTTGGTCAAAACACTGCACCTGCCAGACGCTGTCGCGCGCCACAACGAGTTCGCTCAATGGATCCGAAGAGTGCCGATGACACCGGCACAATCGCAGTCGGCGAGTAATCCAACGCGCAAACGCACCGACACCGCGGAACCTCCTGCGGACAGTGAAGCCGCCGAAGTGCTCCAGCTGCAGCTGCTGGTGATTACGACCGTGCTGGCGAACCAACTCGATGCTGTCATCGAGCGATGGCGCGGCGTCGAAGGACGCTTGGATCTACGCCGTGTCAGTCCCTTGATGTTTCACCGACCACCGCCCGATTTCACTCCTGTCATCCCGGACTCGCCGATGGGCAACGTTCTGGGTTTCCGGTACCGCGACAACGATCGCCGATCCAGACCTTACGATGACGACGACAGCGAACCGGGCGGTCAGCTTTCGTTCTTCCGGTATGCAGGCGTCGGCCGATACGTCCTGCTGCAGTTGCACGACCTATTCCGCGCAGATGGTGTGCGGGGTCCGAATGTCATGTTGATGTCGGGAACGAGCTGGGCAGGAAATTCGCCTCGCTATCACATCGATCATCGAGTCGATGTCGTCCTGCGTGCCCCGAGCAAAGAGATCGACGCGATCAACGAGAGCCGGTTCTTCACACTGCCGCTCTACCCACCCGACCAACCTGACCAGCCTTACGTCGTCTCTGGTGTATCCGACCGGGAAAGCAGGCGCCGAAACCTAGCCGGAATGGCCCGAGCCCTGGCTGCCCCCAGACTCGGGACAAGCCGCCTCGAGTCGGCACTCGCCCGCGTCGAGCCGAGTCGGCAACGCGCGCTCATCCTGGTCGGAAGCTACGACGAAGCGTGTTTGGTCGCTGACACGATCGCCAAGGCCAACGATTCCCTACGGCATCGAGTCCGGTACCTCGTGGCCGACGACCGCGATTTCGGAGCCGACTGGCTCGCCCCGTCCGGCGCTGCGCCCCTGGCCCGCGGTGACGTCGAATCCCTCTACAGCACTGACGCGGTAGTTCTCGTCGCTCCCCTTTTGGCAATGGAGCGCGGACACAACATCCTGACCGACGACCATCGCGCCGC
Organism: Nocardia neocaledoniensis; assembly: GCF_029868625.1. Lineage (GTDB taxonomy): Bacteria > Actinomycetota > Actinomycetes > Mycobacteriales > Mycobacteriaceae > Nocardia > Nocardia neocaledoniensis_A. Next base: position 5,966 of record NZ_JARWOJ010000106.1, read on the forward strand.
CATCGGCGCCGCATTCTTCTTCGTCCGCCCACACCCCAGGCCCGACGACCTGGACTACGTCACCCAGACCATGAACGCCTGGGCGATCAGCCAGATCAACAACAAGTTGCCGGTGGTCCCGCCGCAGGAGCCCACCGGATTGGGTGAGCGTGCCCGCTACTTTCGGCACAAAGCCCAAGGCCTGTGGCGCAGCTGGCTCCGACGACAACTGTCCTACGGCGCGCTGCGCGGGCCTGACAAAGATGGCATGACCTGGAGCCAACTCGTCGGCATCTGGCAGGTCATCGGCCGGCTGGTCCGCGGCGGGTGCCCCGCGGAGGTGTACTTCTGCGACGCGAAGTTCGCCCCCACCCGAATGGGCCTGCGCTCCACCGAAGACGACACCGACATCAGCCTCATCTTCGGCATGGCGTCAGTGCTGTCCCGCTACATCAACGCGCCGACATCCGATCCCGACGCCCACCTGGTGACCCTGCTGTACGAGCCGCTGCATCGCGCGTTGTCCAACCTGGAAGGAGCTCCCCTGTGACCTACAACCAGCTTCGTTCGACCAGCTTCCATTTGAATCTGGGGGCTGTCGAGCCCTTCGCGTACTACACCCTGCCGTTCCCGAAGCAGTGGCGCGAACCGCTTCTCGATCTGTTTGTCGCAGGCAAAGGCAACCGACGCTACGAGAAGGTGCCGATCCGCTCCCTCAACGACGCCGTCGCCTTGCTTGCCCCTGACCTCATTCGAGCAGCCCAGGACAACGTCTACTGGAACGGAGAGGACTGGCTCTACGCCACCGAACCGGTCCCGATCGCTGCCATCGCCCGGATCGTCCGCGCGTGGATCAACACCGGAGCAAAACGAATCGATCCGACCAAGGACGACGTCCAAAGGCTCAAACGCGCACTCGAACTCGTACAGCCCGGCGCTCCAGGTTGGGATGTGTTCGAATGGAAGCCCGGAAAAATGGACCTCGCGGCCCAGGCGACCGAGGTCGGCGCAAACGGAACCTCGAAGCCTGACGCCCCACTATTTTCCCTGCTTCCCCATATTCTCTGCAAACAACTCAGCGCCCCCGGCATCGAGTGGCAGCACGGCGGAGGGCCGATCGAGTTCCGCCGATCGATCACCGACGCAGGTGCCGATCTCGTGTCGTGGCAGCCCTCGAACGAGCGACTTCCGTTCTCCTATCACCTGACACTGCAAGTCCAGACCGTCCCCGGTCGCGCGGACCCCGCCGTCTATGCCGACTTCGGGGTGCGGCGGTGGGCCTACAACCCGGTCAAAGGCGTCTCGTCGACGAGCAACACCAACGCCTACCTCCTGCGGTCACACCCGCTGCTCGACGACACCGGCCGCTCACGAGCCTTCCGACGGATCGGCATCCGCTGGTACCCCGGGCGTGGCACCGTGTGGAACGATCGCCTCGCGCCGATACTCGATCACCTCAATCCCCGAACAGGCCTACCCGATCCCGCCGAACTCGTCGCTGATCCTCGCGCTTTCCTGAAGGCATCTACCTCGGACGACTGCACAGTGGTCGTTTTCGGCAACGGTCGAGGCCGCCACGAGGTCGAACCCGGCCTTTCTGTTCGAGAGAAGCGCGACTTCTTCGACTGGACCAGCCACATCCTCGAACCGTGGGTCCAACCCGATGAACCTCTCACCCGCGTCTTCGGCCCGCGGGCATTCGCGACCTCACCCAAGATCGTCAAGAACACCTACGCACGAGCAGCATCGATCGAACGCAAGAAGATCCGAGACACAGCCAAGACCGACGGCACCGACCCGACCCCTCTTTTGCGGGCGCTACCGTCCAAGTTCGCGCCACTCGTGCAGGCAGGATTGACGACCTTCCTGAGAAACTCGAAACGCGGCCCGCACCTGTGTCTCGACGTCCACCATTTCGAGGACTCCCCGCTCACCGACCTTGTCACCGCGGCGATCAGCAGTGACCTCGGACCAGCGACACAGACATCCACCGGAGCGGTCTGGAACGTCGGGGACGGCACCGTCACCCTGCGCGCCCACCGAGTGCGCGGGCAACACGCCGACAAAGTCGCCATACCCGTCCGTGCCTCCCGAACCCTCATTCAAGACTTGTTGCAGAAGCGGGCTGCGGAAATCGAGGCCGCCTTGCCCACCCGAGCCGGTCAAGCTGGTCAGCTCACCGCAAGCATCGTCGAGGTCCACAACCGCGAGTTCTTCAAATCTCGCCCGCTCGGTGATGTCAAACCTGTCTTCCGGCTCGCACACGCCAACGCCGGACGAATCACCCAATTCGTCAACCCGCCGTACACTGACGACGCAGACCACGATCGAATTCTTCGGGTCTGGCGTGACGTGCTACGTCAGCTTGGTGTGTTGCTCGTCCCAGCGCAGATCAAAGTCCGCAATGCCACTGTTCCTGACCCCCTCCACTACGTTGCGATCTGGGTCGTCCGCGTCAACAGATCCAGCCGTCGAGCGGTCGGTCGGCGAGTACCGATCATGGTCTGGCTCGACTCAACCGGGGCACAGCCCCCGCAGATGGTCTCCCCCTATTTCGAATGGACGGACTATCACGACGGACTCACCCAACTCGCGAAAACGGGCCGCTTCGACGTCGAAGCGCGAACACCCCAGAACCGGGAAGTCGTCTCCACCTTCATCACTGACCGACTCCGCGACATCACCGCACTGCGAAAGGACACGCTCCTGCTGACCGACACCGGCAATCTGCGCCCGGACTGGCCCTACATCAATAACGGCAACCTCTCCTTCGACCGCCTCGGCGACCACAGCGTCATCGGTACCGGACTACGGCATGTCCGACTCCGTGACGACTGCGACAACCTCGAGGTGCCACACGTCTGGGGAATCGGCAACGACGAGAAAGACGAATGGGGACTCGCCAGCGGTCTATGGCGAATGCACGGCACCCGAGTGTTCGCGAGCACCGCCGACAAGCCCGTGCAAGCCCAAAAGGCAATGACGACGCTGTCGAAGGTCGATGGCCATACCTACACTCCGCGAGCCACCGGCGACGAGACGCCCGCCGAGGTCACACGCCCTCCAGCTCCCACCGCCGAAGTGTGGAACCCTCGAATGGTCGAAATGACTGTTGCAGCACTCCAGCCCGGCGATACGCCGGAGACCTGGGCTGGAATCACACATCAACTCCGTTGGGCGAACATCCAATACGACGACGGCACCACGTTGCCGATGCCGCTGCACCTGGCTCGACTCGCCGAGGAGTACGTCCTGGGCACACACATCGCGGAGGTGCCGACAGCCGATATGTAGAACGCATGATTGGCGATTGACGTATCCCCGTCGAGGTCGTGCCATCGACGCCTCCGGTAGCGTGGTTTGGGATGGTCGATCCGCCACGCAGTGTCGTTCACCGAGAGTTGACGTTTACGACGGGCAACCATGGCTTCAGCTCACCCTCAACGAGGCATACCCCCTGATGGTGTCAGCAGGCCCCATCACGCGATCCGACCGATCACCGTCGAAACGGCTACCGCCATTGACGCTCATCGGAGCAAAGTTTTTTGGCAACGTCCACCCTCGCGTCCTATCCATACCTCCCCTAGCAGCACCGAAGGTCTGAGTCGGCGCACAAGCGGGTGCCGCAATTGCCAAGGTCGAGCGAAAACCACCTCTTACTCCGGCACCTGATGTTCACTGCGCGGCCCCATACCGGGCCACGGGACGAGTGATGAGGTGTAATTCTCACCATCTATAAGCGGGTCGGCAAGACCTACGCCTACCGCCGCCATCCGATCGTACTCGGCCAGTATCAAGTCCTTTGAGCGGTAGTGTCCATATTTGGCAATTTCATTATTCTTCAGACCGCCACCAGAAGCGGATTGGAATGTCTCAAGCATATACTCGACATCCGGGCGGTCGATATCGTAAAGGAGGAAGAAGTACGCATCCAGCTCGGCCCGGATCTGCGCCCGTCGACTCTCATCCCACCGGAATGGCGGTCCATCATCGTCAAGATCACGCGCGAACCCCGCCATGTCATAGGCGGTGTAGACCAGTTCAAGCACTCGCGGCGCGATGAATCGGATATGAGGGCCCATTTGGTCTGGCGTGGGCACCGGAAGCTGCTTCCAGACCATAATCGCCATATGAATGCCCCCGATCTTTTGGCGGCTGACGAAGTCGAAGACGAGCGAGCTCTGAGCGGCAATGAGACTTGCTACGAGATCGGGGCGAACTCGAGGCAGCATGATCGGCAACGTATGTCCCACAGCCGTTCTCGGCAAGAGGGCCGGAATCGCGGTCCTTTGATTCGTGGCGGAGGTTACGTCGCACCAGCCACACAGCCAATCCCGGTCCCACTTCAATTCCTGTAGGCGTATCTGAACGCCAGGGACCTTGAGATCTCTTCCATTTCGTTTGACTTGAATAAGACCCGCCTCAGGGACCCAATTCAGCGGCTGTGCCAGCCTATCCGGGTTCCGCAATTCGGCCTCGGTCAGATATCGGGGCTGATTCTGCCGAGTAATGGCCGTCTCACTTTTGATAACGTCGGCGGCTCGATGGTTGTAAAAATCGACCATCTTTGCTTCATATAGCGGAAGCATCCGCTCAACTCCACGCGTGAAGATATTTCCCTTGAGTTGCCATCCGTCGCGTTCGAGACGCTGACGATCACGGAAAAGGTCGGAGTCGTCAGACATATTGAACAGGTTCTTGAACGTAATCTGCCAGCGATTTCCACCCTTTACGGTTTCGTCCCACACGACCGGAATGCGGCGATAGATAGCAACCGTGAGATCTGCATCACGACGGTTACGGAAGACGGGTAAATTCCCCGTATTGGGGTTGATCAGGGCGATCTCTTCAGGAGCGAGAGCGAATATCCTGTCGACGTCGTCGAGATCCGCGATATCTTCGAGGAAGAAGGCAAATTTCGCCGCTGGTTCACTCAGGGCGCTGCCGACGACCGAAAGTAGGCAGAACCGCTGCCTGGAATCGACCCCATCAAAGAGTTTCTTCCGATTTTCGAAGTCATAGAGCAGAGAGATCGAGCCGCGCTCCGTTAGATGACCGAACAGATACTGCGCACCGGCGCCCGTAGCGATTGCGGTTGGAATAATGCACCCAACACGCCCTCGGGGGGAAACGATTGTGGTGAACCTCTCCGCGAACAGGTGGTCAGTTGCCAGCGAATTGACGCCTTTCACGCTCAATCCTCTGGCACAGAGGGGGAACACCCCAGCGCCGCCGGCGAACATAAACGTTGACTTCACCTTGCGGCGCGCAGCCAGGTAGCGCCGTCCGGCCTCAACGTTTTCGTCGACCCACCGGTCGATCGCATTTCGCCGAGCGGTTCCAGACATCGCTGCGATCGAAGGCTCTACGGCCGTGAAGTACTTCTTGTCTTCGAAGTCGACCTTGTCCCACGGAGGGTTGCCCAAAATACAGGAGAAGCCACCCGCCCAACCAGTCGCTGGGTCAACACCCTCCCCATTTTCGGGCACCGCGAAGATATCAGGGAACTCCAGATGCCAATGAAAGAAGCTGTACTGATCGCGTAAACTCACAATCTCTTTGTGAGTCGCCTCCGATGCTGCTGAGGAGTGGGGGTTTCGGAGGGCACGAAAGACGCCGTCAGTGATTGGACTAGGCGCGTCCTCGGCCTTGCGCCACATGAAGGCTGCGCACCATGCATCAGCGATGTGGCGAGCTTGACGATATTCAGCCGAGTTCTCCCAATCTCGATAGGCGGCGGCTTGTTTCCGAACATGGTCGAGAGTGTCCGCGGGTGCCGAAACGATGCGATTGAGTTGATCTGCAAGTACGACGTTGGCGACCTTTGTCTCAGTAGCGATTTCGAACAGGCTGCCTTGGCCCGTCCGTTCGGCATCGTTCTGCTCAGCGAAACCTCTCAGGTAGGCGTCTTCGTCGCCTTCCACCTTCCTGAATGCCTTATTCGGTATCCCATCGAGTAGCAATGCGGGCGTGGAACCGATGAGAGCGTTTCCGCATTTGATATGGATGTCGAGGAAGCTCAACGGTTTGCCTGGTTCAAGGGCTTCCAACCACAACGACACCTTTGCCAATTCGACTGCCATCGGGTTGAGGTCGACGCCGTATATACAGCGTGAGATGACATCGTGCAAGGCGGTTCGGACAGCATGGACGGTCGGCTCAGGACTGTGTTCGCGTACCGCCGCGACCCTCTTGGCGATGCGTCGCGCAGCAGCGACAAGAAAGTGGCCAGATCCGCACGCTGGATCGCACACCTTCAGCGCCAGCAGTTCCCGTGTAATCGCGTCGGCAGGGTCGGAGTCCCCAGCTGCCGCAGCCGCCTGCTCGCCCCGCTTGACCGCGTCGTCGATGACCGGGTCCAATGTCGAGCTCAGCAGGCTATCGATCAGGGACGACGGCGTATAGTACGAGCCTGTGGTCTTTCGGGTATTCCCTGCCAGCACTTCCAATTCGAAAGTCCGCTCGATAGCGCTGTGTCGCGGTATCAATTCCAGCAGCGACTCATAGATCGACCCCAGTTCCTCGGCGTCCAAGTGCTGGTAGTCAACCGACCTAATTCGGTGCGACCCGATGTCGCGTACTTGCGAGAGGTGACGGACGGCAGTCAGTACATACTCATTGGACAGCGACATGCCACGCAGCGGTGCGTCGGCATCGGTGTCATCGAAGATCCCACCGATGCCTGGCAAGCCGAGTTCGGGTCGGCCGTTCACGTCGCCGAGGGCATCCAGCACGATCGTTAACGACCGGTAGAGGTCGTCGTGTGCGGTGCCCCGCCGTCTTCTTGCGTGAGTTCGTAGGCGGGCCGTCGAGAAATATCGTGAGTACCGTTGTCTGGCTAACTGGTCTGCCTCGGGGGCATGCAGGACGTCCCGGTCCTCGGCCACGAACACAAACAGTAGTCGGTACACAAGCCGCAACAAGGCGTTGTGCAGCGCGCTGACGTCGACGTCCTCTCGCAGCGTCACGTTCTCAGGGTGTCGCAGGAAGCCAGTGCCGAGTGTGGTTATGGCCTTCTCGACCCCCACGCGGAGCTGATCCAGTGCCCGAGTTCCGGACGTTATTGCGTCGAGTCGCCACCTCTCCAGCCAACAGCTCGTCGCAGCTGCGCTGTCGGCGATCGCGAAACGCGAGACGTGCAGCAGCCGGTACAGCAAGACGAACTCGCTGAACAGCTCGCCGTCGAAGATTGCTTCCAGGTCGAACTCGATGTAGGACGCGGTGGCCAGGGCGCTCGAGTCGCGCAACAGCCGCAGCTGCCGTCCGTTGGTGGCTACGGCCCAGAGGTGGGATTCGGTCCTATTGAGGCATTCCTGCACTAGCGACTGCGGAGCAACAGAGCCTGCCCCGCCTGGCCGCTTGTCGAGTGAATGCTGCCACTGGGTCAGGTGAATGGGTACGTGGTTCCACCGATGGCTGACCGGGAAGGACTTGCTGCCATCGTCTGCCATGATGCCCGCTGAGCCTACGGCGGTGAGTTCACCAAATCCCATCTCCGCGAAAAGTGGGATGAGCCATTGACTGATGGCCCGCCCGGTGGGGTCTGGCGGGGTATCGGCTTCGGGCGCCATTACAAGGTGTGCCCGCAGCTCGTTCCAGACCGATTTGAGGTAGTCCCAGTGCCGTTCGGCCTCGTCGATGACCGAGCGGGAGCCGACGACGCGGTAGTGCGATGGGTCGCTACCGATGACATCGGTGCCTTCTGAAATGCGGATCAGCATATCGACTGGGAGCAGGCCGCCCACGGTGTGTACTGCGGAGAAGACCTGGTTGCGCGCAACGACAGACATTAGACGTCACTCCCCGGACGCTGGCAGGTAGACATAGACACCCAGGATGTCGGCGGGCCTTTGGGCAACCACGCTCACACCGCGGATGATCTCGCCCGCAGCGCTGCGGACCCGGCGGTGGGAAGCGAGCAGCTCGGCGGCGAGTTCCTCTCCAAACGCGTCAAGGTGCGCGGTTGTTGCATCGAGAGTTGACAGCATGCGTTGCATCGTGCGCTCGGCGAATGTCGGGTCGGTGTTTTCGTCAGCCGCCAGATCGAGCAGGTTCAGGGACTCTTCCGGGGGGAGCCAGGTGGCGGTCGCTGGGGCTCCTTGGAAGGCGAGCAGTCGGGCGTCCTCCGCCACGAGTTGACGCTCGCCAGAGCGGGTAGGCAATGTGAGGTGGAAACGGTAGCGGACCAGCAACAGAGTCGTGCGTGTGTCGACTTTGCGAGTGCGAATGACCCCGCTGCGGCGGGCGGGCCGTATGCCGCCTGTTTTCTCGTCGAGTGCGGCGTTGAGGACAAACCCGGCGAGAGCGGCGACGATAGGATCGGTGCGGATCATGGCGGCTTCGCCGCGAGCGACGGCGGCAGTGTCACGGAAAGGCACTTGGCGGCCCGCTTCAACCGCGTCGCCGCCGAGCATCGGCGCGAGTGCGTCGCGCAGACCGATGGGGGCGCCGCTGAGATCTGCGGTGAACCCTCCTGCGCCGTCATCGCGAAGGACGGCGTCGAGCGAGGACAATGCGTGGCGGACGAAACCTCGGACCTCGGCTGCTCTACCCAGAGTGTCACGTACCGCTGCCACCTCGCGGGCGACTTCTTCGGGGTGGATGGCGCGCTGAGCGAATCTCGACCGGGAGGTCTTTTCTTGATCTGCGGCTGACTTCCAATCCTCTTCGAGCTGCTGCACTGTGCGATCGAATGCATCGAGGTTGAACAGTGTGTCCTGCTCGGGGCGCTGGTTGCGCATGAGCAGCCATTCCACCATTGCGTCCGTCACCGCTGCAGAGGCGGCGTCGGGGACCGATACCGAGATGCCCAGGTCCTTTCGGATCTGGCGATGCTTCTTGATCAGGACCTCGAGAACTTTGCCGTCGATTCCGTTGTCGCTGCCGTAGAGGGTGATGACCTTGACTAAGTCACGCCTCTGTCCGTAGCGATCGACGCGGCCTTCGCGCTGGTCATGGCGAGTGGGGTTCCACGCGAGGTCGTAATGGATCACGGCGTCGAAATAGTGTTGCAGGTTCACGCCTTCCGAAAGGCAGTCGGTGGCTACGAGCACGCGGCGGGCGTCTTCGCCGTCGCCGGCTTCTTCCGCGAGGTGCTCAATTCGTTGGAGGCGCTGTTGTGGGGAGAGAGTTCCGGTCACGGCTCGTACGACGGCGTGTTTGCCGAGTTTGCCGTCCAAGTGTTGTGCGACGTACTCAGCGGTTGGGATGTAGCGGCAGAAGATGATCGGGTGGTATCCCTCGGACAGCAGTGCTTTGACATGCTTGATCAGGGTGGCCAGCTTCTTGTCGTCCGCTGTTCCCTCCAGGCTCTGCGCTCGGTCTGCCAGTTCCGCCAGTCTGCCGCTGACATCGTCGATGTCGGCGCCAGGGGCGACGTCGAGTCCTTCCAGCGCATCGTCGTCGCTGGCGTCTCTGGTTATCCGGGACCCGAGTTGATCCGCTTCCTCAGCGGTCGCGGCGAGGGCGGAGGCGGACCGGGTGCGCAAGGTCTGCGCCGCAGCTCGTGGCGAAGAGACCAGGGATCTCAGTAGCGCTATGGCCGACCACCACGCGATTCGAGCGTCGCGTGTGCTGCGGTCGCCAGCTGAGGTGACGCGCTCGCCCGCATAGGCGATGGCGTCGTCCAACAGTGCGCGGTAGGCGGGAGACAGTCGGTAAGTCTCGTCTTTGAACAAGCGATCGGAGGGGAAGTCGGTGTCCTCACGCAGGCTTTCATCGGGCAGCCCATCGGACTTCGTGAGGAATTGGCGCACATCTGCGCGCTTTCGTTGAACGAAGTGCGCAGCAAGGACGCGTCGACCGGCGTCGGAGTCGAGATTGGCGGTAGCCAGTTCGGGTTTGACAAGGCCGAGGAGAGCGCGGAATGCGCTCTCCTTGCCGCTGTGCGGGGTCGCGGTCACCAGTAGCAGGTGACGGTCCGGGCCGGCGGCGAGCCGTTCGAGCAGTTGATGCCGAAGTTGGTTCTGTGTCGACGCGGCTTCCTCGGCGGCGACGCAGGTGTGTGCTTCGTCGACGATGACCAGGTCAGGGCAGTGCCGGACGAAGTCGTCGCGGTGCCGGGTGGATTTGATGAAGTCGGTGGAGACGACGACGTGGGGGTGTCGGTCGAACAGAGATTGCCCTAGGTCGAGGCCGCGTTCCAGCTTGGAGACTGTGGAGGCCAAGACCAGCTCGGCGTCTATTCCGAATTTTGTGCGTAGCTCCTCCTGCCATTGCTCGGCCAGGGCGGGTGAGCACAGCACGGCGAGCCGTTGGGCGCTGCCTTGAGCGAGGAGTTCGCTGGCAATGAGCCCGGCTTCGATCGTTTTTCCGATGCCGACATCGTCAGAGATCAGTAGGCGCACAGTCTTCTGCCGCAACGCCATCATCAGCGGTACGAGCTGATAGGCGCGGGGTTCCACGGCGATACCGGCCAGCGACCGGAATGGTCCGGCGCCCGATCGGAAGCCGATCCGCAGCGAGGATCGCAGGAGGCCCGCGGATAGGGCGTCGCCAAGGTCATCCGGCGAAGGCGGCGCAAATTCGGCACTGCAGACGTCTTCGAACGCGGGGAACACGGCGGCGACGTCGTCGTCGCTGCCGCCGAGCGGACGCAAGACGAGCATGTCTTCGACGCTCTCTGGCAGGACCACCCAGTCGCGGCCACGTGCGGTGACCAGGGAACCTGCTGCGAAGGTGGTGGTCATCGGCTGTTGCTTCCTGTTGATGGTTGGGTGCCTGAGCCTGTCCCGAAGTAGCGCTGAAACTCGGACGTTATTGCGCCCCAGTCTCCGTCGTGGGGGAACCTCACCACATCCCATCCGTGGTCGAGTAGCCGGTCCTCGGCCTGTTGATCGCGTTCTGCGATCTTGTCGTGTTCATGCACTGGTCCATCGACGAAGACCGCCACGTTCACACCGGGCAAACGGTAGATGAAGTCGGGGCGAGCGACCGCCTCGGGGACCAGAGTTTGAGCCTCGTCTGGAAGTCGCAGGCTGTGTTCCTTGAGCCATGTGATGAGTCGTCGCTCCAGCTGGGTATCCGACTGGGCACTCAGGCGTGCCAGCTGCTCGGTCCGGGACTCACCACGTCCTGTGGACAGCGTGGTAGCCCTGGCGAAGCTGAGTAGGAGGTCCCGGATCACGTGGCGGTCGATGGCGCCATGGTGGGCTTGATTGCCATAGGTGAGCAGGCAGTCGTAGCAGCCACGCGCGCAGGGCCGCTGTGGATGAGGGCCTCCGAGATCGGTGCCGTCAGGTGCGAAGTGGCAAATCTCGAGGGCTGCCAGGGCGGCGACCCGAAGGGCCTGGGGGTCGGATTGCATCTGGCGGAGCACGCCTGCGCCGCCTTCGGCTGCTTCGGTGAACAGCATGCGGTCTCGGTCGCCATCATCGGGTGGCAGCAGCTCACTGGCCAGCTCGGCGTCCTCAAGTTCGAAAGCTGTTTCTATGCCGCGTTCGAGCGCATACATCAGGGTCAGCGCCTGATCTTGCGGTATGGGCCTGGATAGCCGTAGGACCAGGATGTTGCGGCGATCTTGCACATACGGGATGACCCGCTTCTTACGGCGTCCCTCGTTGCCATCGGCATCGACAACCGGCATCTCAGTGGAATCGCCGGATGCCTCACCTGCGTCGCGCTCGTTCATCCAGCGCCCATCTGCTGGGTCGAGCCAATAGCCTGGCGGCTCGTCCGCGGCGGCACGAGTTCGACCGATGTTGGTGATACGAACTGTCGCGGAGTCGCCGTAGGACACCCGTGCGATCGGGCTGATGCCGTCGATCACGGTCGCATCCCGACGTCCTGGTCTGGCGCCGTGATCGTGGAACCGGTAGGAGGTTACGAGCCGGAATCCTGCGCGCCGGCGTTCTTCCTCATCGGAGGAGATCCGCTCTCGCCGCCGCGTATAGACCGTATGTAGCTGGAGCAGACCGTTGGTAACCTCCCGCAGCGGTTCATTGCACATCTGGCAGTTGTCGGCGTTGTGGGATTCGTCGTGGTGGTAGCCGCAGGCCGGGCAGCGCTTTGCGCTCGAGGTCGCCACGTCGCTGTTGAGGTCAGCCGGAAGTTGGATTCGGGTCACTTGATAGCGGGCGCCCTCGTGATAGATGAGCGCGCCGGGACCGAATTCCCGGATCGCCAGGAATCGTGGGCGCTGAATGTAGTCGCCGTTGCCGAAGCGGCGCCCTGGCTCAGGGATGTAGGCGGCAAGCGGAAGGCGCGGAAAGGAATAGCCGGGCAGAAATCCCTCGCTAGCCAGGTAGCGGTACGGGTAGAAGTCCGACAACACCGAGCTGTGGTCCACGCTCTCGTTCTTCAGCAGGTTCAGCTGTGTTTCCGCTTCTTTCCGGCGCCGAACCGCAGCGTTGCGGTCGCGCTCGGACAGACTGTGGTCGAGGACCCTTCGATTCTGTTCGGCCTGGTCGACCAGCGCAGCGCGAAACAGGTCGCGCCAACGGTCGAACGCTCGGTCGAACTGGACGCCTGCGGCCCGGACGGCGTCAGCGATCCATTCCTCATGCCACCATGCGCTGTCGATGAGCGACGTTTCGAGGTCACCAAGCACCGCACGTGTCGCCGCGGTGGCTCGGCGCTGAGCGGCGTTGTCACGCAGTGCGGCAGCTATATGGTCGTGTAGCGGTAGGAGTGGGTCAGGGCGTCGCGTGTCTTCGGCGTAAGCGATGTCGATGACATCCGGTATCGACTGCCCCAGCTTGAGTCCGGCTTCCGCAAGCCAGATTGCCTGCACGTGCGAGCGGACGAGGTCCTCGTTTGTCAGGTCGAGGCGCGGGGGTGCAACCGAGCCGGCCACCATGCGGTCGGAGCGCCGAAAGTAGTACTGGTCATGGCTGTTGCCGGTAGCGCAGTAGGTGGTAACCAGGGCCGGTTGTCCCGAGCGACCGGCGCGCCCGCTGCGCTGTGCGTAGTTCGCCGGAGTAGGTGGCACGTTGCGCATCATGACGGCATTGAGCTCGGCGATGTCGACTCCCAGCTCCATCGTCGGCGAGCAATAGAGCAGCTTCAGATCGCCCTTGCGGAAGGCCTCTTCACGACGCTCGCGCTCAGCGGGATCTACCTGGGCGGTGTGCTCGCGTGCGCTCATCCCACCGAGTGCGCCCGCCGCGCTGCGATAGAGGTCGCGAAAGAAGGTGTTGACCCGTGGACCGTCGCCGCTGGCGTAGGTGCGGGTCAATGGATCGTGGGCACCGAACTCTCCTGTTCCAGCACGCCAGATCAACGCCGCCGCGGTGATGCGGTAGCCGATCAGAGTCTGCCCTCGGGGACGCCGCAGCCGGCCTGCGCGCTGCGGTGTGGTCTCGATCCTCCGCAGCAGATTTGCCTCGCTGAGGACTTCCAACAAGCTGGCAATGATGAGCTGGGCCTCGTCTGCGGTTGCGTCCGTGAAATGCACCCGCCGCAGGTATTTGCCGAACTTGCCGCGGCCAGACAAGAACAACCCTGATCGGTCCATCCCAGGCCGAGAGCCGCGGGGATATGCGGTACCCACTGGCGGGCGGTCCGAGGTCGACAACACCCATGGATCAATCAGTCGTTCTTCACTAGCACGCAACAGGTTGTCGAAGTCGTCCCGGAAGTACTGGACGTCGATCGCTAGTGCACGCCGCATCTCGTCTAGCAACACCCGCATGATCTCGGCGCGCATGCCCGGCTCGGCATCACGCAACTCCGGCTGTGCGGTCGCCCAGCGGCCTTGGTTATCTGCAAGCCAGTCCAGGTCCTCATACTGGATGCGCAACAGTCCCGTCTGCTCCAGGTTGGGCATGGTGACTCGCCAGCCACGTTGCAGATCGAGATAGAGCCGGAAGGCAATGACATCCCGCAGTGTCTTCGCAGCGTTGCGGGCCAGCGACGGCGGGAGGTCCTCCGCACCTGCATAGTCTGCGACCTCGAGGCCGAGCCTGTCAGCTACTCGGGACGCCAGTTCTTCGTGTCGGATGCCTTCATCGCCTGCGTGGCGTGTGGCCTCGTACAGGGCCGCACGCAGCTGGGTGATCTGCACGAAATCGTTGAAATGTCCAGCCTGGAGTGAGGCATCCTGCCGATTGTCGACGAACGTCAGCAACTTGCGTGCTCTGCGGTCAAGAGCCTCGGAGGCGACGCTCTTGAGCGAACGCACGATCGACGCGGAGACCAACGATGTCGCCGAGGACCGGCCTTCCTGGTCGAGCCTGGCGAGCTTCGCGAAATCCTTACCGCGGGTCTGCTCGTAGCTCACTCCGCAGTGCAGGCAGAAAAGGAATGGGGCGGGGATAAACGCGGCGGTGAGTTCGCCCTGGCTCTCGTTCCCATACGGATCCACAGTGACTGCGCGTGGCAATCGGTCAAGATGGCTGGCCCGCACGTTCTCGTGGCCGTGGTCGTCGATTTCGAGCCACGACTCGGGCAGCAGACGGTCAGCGATCGCGTCTTCTATCGAGTGGGGCCACGGGCGGTCAGGGTCTATGTAGAGATAGCCGTCCCCAGTTCGGCCGCCGGTTGCCGCTGTGTCCGGTCGTGGCTCGTACCTGTGTTGACCGTCCTGTGTCGTCCGCCAGACAGTCAGGTATTCCTGGCCGCACTCGCGGCAAAACGCCAGCGGGAGCAGGATCTTGCCATCCGTTCCAGGCTGCACCCGCTGGTAGTCGCGGGTGAGGTGGCGAATCGCCTTGTCCTCGAGCGTGACATAGACTGTGTCGCCCTTCGACAGGAACTGGTGCAGTCGGAAAGCGAACAGCGGGCGATCTGTCACCGGATTGCGAGCCTCCGAGCCCGCCTTGAGCGTGCGCCGGATCGCCTCCGCGCAAACATCGCCAGATACCCCAGTCGCCTCAGCAAGCTCATTGGCCGCATCCTCGATCTTGGCAGGACGCTGTCGGACCAGCTTGCCACTACCTGGCTCCGTGATCAGGCCGAATCGTGTTTCGATCCAGCGCGCGAGGGGGTCTGCCACCAATTCGGCGTAGGTTTTCGGGGCATCGAGTCGACGGATCCTCTCGGCGGCTACCGCAGTAGGGGCCTCTCCGGTGGCTCGCACCAGAGTTTCGCCGATGACATTCTCAGGACGGACCTCAATACCGAATAGGGTCGACGCCACGCGAGCGACTTGCCGCTGTTGGTCGACGAAGGTGCCTTCGTTGGACATCGTTGCCGACGTTCCCACACATTGCAGGCGCTCGGCCTGGCAGGCTTCCCGTACACGGCGGATCAGCAGTGCAACGTCTGCGCCCTGTCTGCCCCGGTAGGTGTGTAGTTCGTCGAATACCAGGAATTCCAGGCCGCGCGCCATCCTGATCAATGACCGCCGGTCGTCGGGGCGGGTCAACATCAGTTCCAGCATGACGTAGTTGGTGAGAAGGATGTCGGGAGGGTTGTCGCGGATGTTCTTGCGCTGTTCTTCGCCCTCTTGGCCCGTATAGCGGGCATATGTCACTGGTTCCCGACCGCTGCCGTAGCCATCGAGCAGGAACTTGTCCAATTCCTTGAGCTGGCTGTTGGCCAGCGCGTTCATGGGGTAGACGATGATCGCACGAACCCGTTTGGCGGTATCGGGG
Source organism: Nocardia neocaledoniensis (assembly GCF_029868625.1). Taxonomy (GTDB): domain Bacteria; phylum Actinomycetota; class Actinomycetes; order Mycobacteriales; family Mycobacteriaceae; genus Nocardia; species Nocardia neocaledoniensis_A. The sequence goes on from NZ_JARWOJ010000106.1 coordinate 21,478, forward strand.
TCCTCGCGGTGCCGAGCCTCGAGCACCCTGTTGACAATCGGCACGATGTAGCCGAGCGACTTTCCAGACCCCGTGCCGGAGACCACCACGTAGGACTCGTTGGACTGCGCGAGGTCGACGGCTTCTCGTTGGTGGCGGTGCAGTGTGAGCGGGCGTCCGTCACACACTGTGCCGTCGGCAGTCTTGCCCGCCTGGAAGATTCGGGTGCACTCCTCGTGCAGCACACCTTCATTGGCCAATTCCAGGATGGTTCCGCCGGAGGCAAAAAACGGGTTGAGAGACAGCCATGGGTCAGGCCACTGCGACTTCGAATCCAGATCCTTCTCGACATACCCCGCGATCCGGTCATCGCGGATGACCGTCCCACCTTCGGTGAAGGCACGGTAGTCGGCGATGAGTCTGCGATGCACATCGAAAACGTCCATTCCGGCCATCTGCTGCCGGGGGTTGGAAACAACTGGCTCCGCTGACAATTCGACTGCCTCGACATCGGACAGGCGCACCACCGGATTGAACGCCTGCCAACCCGGGACGCTCTCATCGCCGCCTGCCAGCGGACGGAGTGACTCCCGGACGGCGACGGCGTCGACCGGCCGGTCGGCTGGGTTCTTCGCGAGCAGGCGGTCGATCAGACGGGCCAAGTCGCTTGGCAAGTCCTTGCGCAACGGCTTCAGCGGAGGTGGGGCCTCGTGGAGATGCTTCTGTCCCAACTCGTGCGCGGACTCGCTGTGGAATGGCGGCACACCCGCGAGGAGTTCGAACAGAACGCAGCCGAGTGCGTAGAGGTCGGCCGCCGCCCCAACCGCAGACGCACGGAACTGTTCGGGAGCCATGTATCTAGCGGTACCGACGGTGACTCCGGTGCTGGTGAGCGGGGCAATGTCCGGGTCATCGACTGTCCGCCCCATCCCGAAGTCGAGGACCTTGACCAGTCCGCCGCGCAACACCATCACGTTTGACGGCTTGAGGTCTCGATGGACCACGCCCACGGCGTGGGCGGCGGACAGTCCGTCCGCGATCTGGGCACCCAATGCGGCCACCCAGGAAATCGGTAGCTGCGGGCACTCCCCCACCAGGTCGTTCAAGGAACGTCCATCGAGGTACTCCATGGCGAGATAAGGCAAGCCATCGGAGTCCACGCCGCCGTCGATGGTGCGGGGAAGGTTGGGGTGGGCAAGCTTTCGCATGATCCGCACTTCTCGGTCGAAGCGCTCGACGAGCTTCGTATCGCCTGCGACCGATGTCCCGGCGCGCGTGCGCAAGATCAGTTTCACAGCCAACACTCGATCTGCTGAGCTCTCCGGCGACTCCATATCCTCGGCCCGGTGAACCTCGCCCATGTTGCCCTTGCCGATCGGATCTAGGAGCCGAAATCTGCCAGCCACAACCTCATGATTCCCGAGCATTGTTGTCCTCCCCGTTGATATTTCGGTCACCGATGGTGTCGGCAGCTGGCCGAATTCGTAACACATCATCGTGTTCGCCGGGCCAGCGGATGTCGACTTCCCCGTCCGCGATTGCATCGGTCAGGTTCATCACGAGCTGTCCCGCGCGGCGGACCGCGTCACGCAGCGCGATCTCGAACGCATGGATCCGCCGCAGCTCCGCACCTAGCCGGCGCTGTTCGCCGATGTCGAGCATAGGTATCTCCACCCGGCGCAAGTCGATCCGATACACCCCGGACGATATCGACGCATGCCGCATTAGCGCGCGGCTCCGTAGAAGACCTGCCAGGAAATACGGATCGAGCCGGTCAGGGTCAGGGCGAAGTAGCTGTAGGTTTCGTCCCAGCACCCAACCGTCGGTGTCAACCACCTCGGCGCATGGCTGTGCGGCGGTAAACGAAGTCAGGGCAACCACGTCTCCCTGACGGAGTTCGACGCAGGAGTCATCCGCCACTACGTGGCGCGCGGACGGAGGTGATCCAGTTTCAACATCACTGCCGGACAAGACAAGCGGGCCGGTCGAGTTCAGATCAGCGGTCGTCTCCGGGCGTCCCGGCGACTGCCGCACCGCCAGCACACCAGCGCGTGCGAGATCGTTGATCGTCGCCGAGCTCGGCTCTTCGCGGTTGGAGGCGGACACCTGTAGCGACAAATGCGGGGCCAGGGACTGAATTCGCGCGGCGAGTTCGGTGCTCTGCAGCTGAAGATCTGTCACGTCGAACGCCACCGCTGGCAGCGGGAGGTGGCGCGATGGCGTGAGATCGACCTCCTCGCCGAGGAGGTCGATCACCTCCACTGTGCCTTGCTTGCCTGGAACGGCCGCGACCTTCCCAGTCTCGCGGAATTCACGCCATTGGCCCGAGATCGCCTCGCTGATTGCCTGCCAGTCCGCTTGCCCTCGACGAGGCGGGGCAAGGTGAGTGGTGTCGATGAGTAGCACAGGATCCGCGTTCGACCCGTCCGGATTGCGCAAAACCCATACATGCAGTGCGATGGCAGTGGACTTCAGCACGCCAGGCGGCAGAGCCAGCACTGCACGCAGGGCACCTGCCCGCAGTAGTTCCTTGCGGATCGATCGGCCCGCGCGGCGTGCAGCGACACCCGCTGGCAACACGATGATGATCGTTCCGCCTGGCCGACAACGGGCAAGGCAGTGCTGCAACCAAGCCAGCTCTGGCTCCGTTTTCGGTGGTACCCCGTACTTCCAGCGGGAATCGATCATGAGATCCTCGCTGCCCCAGTCGCGGTAGCCGAAGGGGGGATCGCAAACGACGACGTCTGCACGCAGCTCACGATGGGCATCTGCACGTAGAGAGTCACCCGCCGCCACAACCCCGGGTTCAGCACTCGCCAGCGCCAGGCGTGCCGCCGCAAGGAGTGCCAGATCCTGGTCCATTTCCTGGCCCAAAACGAACTGCGCCCCACGTTGGGCTGCAGTACGGAGCACCGCCGCGGAGCCGCACGCCGGATCAAACACCGTGCTGCCCTCAAGCGGGCCCACCAGCTCCACGATCAAGTCTGCGAGCCCTTGCGGTGTCGAGAGCTGTTGTCGCTGTTGACGTTCGAACAGCCGAGTGGTCAAATACTCGACCGCGTCGCCGCGAGCAGATCGCTCAAGCGCAGCGGCCTGATCACGGGCTGGCTGCGTCACCTCTTCACCGTCGGACAACCCGGCAAGATATGCAGCGATCTGCGCAACCGCACGCTGCATTCCGAGGGGCCCGTGAGTAGCCTCAAGTGCCTGCCACAATGTCTCCGCCGTCGACACAGCGAAGCGCTCATGCTCACGAAGCCATCGGACAACCTCTGAATACCTAAATTTCGGGCCGCCCCCCTCTTCGGCCAGCTCCGGGAAGTCGGCGTAGCGCCTACGCCAATTGCTCACTGCAGCGCGACCAACTCCCGCCAGCTTTGCAATGTCGGTGGGCGTCAACAATCGTTCGCTTGAATCCGCACCATCACGTGACATGTGGCCAACATACCACAAATGCAAATCGCTTGTTAACTGTGAACTGAGAGGTCTAGGTCTCCGACTGGGCGAACTGACCGCTACTCGGGTCTCGCCGAGGCGGGCTCGGCGGTCACCGACCCTCCCAACGTGAGCTGAACCACGACCCACCACCACGTACGAAAGACCCTGTTCTGCGCTCGATGATGCTCATCTGTCGGCTCTGCTCGGTACATCGACCGAGACAGTCTTCGACCTCGATGCATAACACTCCTGGCCCCTGCACCGCGCTGTCACGGACGGCGGTCGGCAGATATTCGTCAAGACCACCGGCCCGAAGGCATCGCGACTTGGGGCGGGCACCTTGTTGTGGACTGCTGGGCGAGGCATCCTGATCGATCCTGCCGACATGCTGGTCACCGCGAACCGACCTCGCGATGCTCGTGGTGTTCAGCAACGACCACCTCGACCACATCTTCGACGGCTACACCGCGACAACGTCGAGATCGGCATCATCCCTTTCGATGCCGAGTTCATCGGCCAGGCCGACAATTTCGTCATCCACGACGAGTCCGGCGTCAATATCGAGACCGTTGCCGGCTCGGTCGAAACGAGCGGACCGACGAGATCGCCCTCGCGGTACGCACCAGGATCATCGCCGCGATCGGCGGTTTCGAGCTCGGAATCGCCGAACCACACCGAAAGGACGACGCCGTGGCCTTGGAGCCGAACGTCACCTCACAGCAGCTGCCCGCCGGATACGCGCCGCAGGCCCTGCCCACCGGAGCTCCGCAGGCGGGCGCCCTCGTGCCCGCGCAGCAGGCGCCCGCGCAGGCCCCGAGCGGTGGGCTGGAACTGCCGATCATCGGCACCGTGCCCTTCGCCGATACGGCCGCGCGCTGGATCCGGCCGTTGGTGCCCTCCTTCGTCGCCAACGCGATCGACTCGGCGACCCATCCGCTGCGTACCGCGCGGCAGGCGGTGGGTCGCTTCGTCAACAACCCATGAGGTCAGGGCGGGACCACTCCCGGCCGTGGTAAGTCATTACGTCGCGAAGTTCAGCTCGCTGCTTGACTTGGCCCGGGACAACATCTGATCGGCGAGACAGCGAAGATGAGTACGAGTGAGCGAATCGGGTTCGAAGCCGAGCCAGTCTTCGGGGGGAATGCCCTGAGCGTCCCCTGTGACATAGGAGATGACGGAATCGGGATCGACAGCCACTCCGGCCGATCGCAGGTCGTCGATCGCCGCGCCTATGAGTCCCGCTCCGGCCCGTGCCTGCAACGCTTCCAAGAGCGGGGCGTTCTCACTCCAAGAGAGAGTCCTTTGGGCCAAGACGCCTGTGACGAATAGGCGCCTGCGCATGTAACTCGACGCCAAGTAGGCCTGGTCCGTACGTCGTACGGGCGTAAGTCTTGGGGAGCCGGCGAACATCGCACACGTGCTCGCCGTGCTGAGCTCGTCCCAATCAGCCAACAACTTGTTGGCGTAGGGAACCTCCTCGTCGAGGGTCAGACAGTTGCGGCGGCTGAAGTCGACCAGTCCTTCGGTCAGGGCCTCGAGCGCGCCCGCACTACGCGCGCCCACGAAGAGGACATCGAGGTCCGAAGACGGCCTCTGCTGGTTTCGACCGAACGAACCGTACACAACGACCGCTCGGGGCGTCGACGGCGGCAAAGCCGAGCGAGCAACCTCACACATCGCGTCCAGCGCGATTTCAGAGGGCACAATCTTCACGACACCGGCGCCCCATCATCCAGGACGTACTGAGTCACAGTTTCGAGTATCGCCGTCAGGTGCTGTTCATTGATCAGCCCGTTCCCAGACATGAATCTGAGCACGGTATGGCGGTGCATAGGTCCCAGCCCAAGGCGGTACTCAGAGTCAGGAACGGCGAAGCTGTGCAGGTAGATCGCCCCGTCCGCGAGCATCTTCTCGTACGCCCAGGTGGTGATGGCCGCCGATTGCGCCGCGGTATCGGCGTCGAGTGGAAGGCTGGCACCTACGGGGAGCACGGTGAATGCGACGGAGTTGATGCTTACCGTGTTGAGCCGGACGAACAGTGGATGTTGGTCGACCAGGGCGGCAAAGCGATGAGCGACCTCGATTCGACTCTCGACCATTCTCCCCACCCCCTCGACTCCGAGCGATTTGAGGAGCATCCAGGTCCGCAAGCTCTGAAATGATCGGCTGCCGGTGCTGGGAGTAACCTGCCCGAAGGACCGGGCTTGGCGAAGAATCAGTTCGGATTCCGTGGCAACCAGAGCCGCGTCGTAGGGGTTGCGCAGCAGGAGAAACGAGTTGGTGTAGGGGACGCTGAGCACCTTGTGTGGGTCGAGCATCACCGAGTCGTATCGTTGCAGGCCCTCCAAACGATGACTGAACTGCGATGAGAACAGCAGGCTGGTTCCGTGGCAGCCGTCGCAATGCAACCATGCGTCGGGGTAGTGGGTGCGCACGACGTCAGCGAATCCGATCAGCCGTTCGATCGTCATGGTCCTGCTGTCACCTGCGTAGCAGACAGCCATCACGACCTGTTTGCCATCGCGAACAGCGGTGCCAAGGCGGCGATCAAGCGCTTCGAGGTCGTACCTAAAGTCCACTGTAGGACAGAACATCGCTGCCAGGTTGCCCATCCCGGACCACGCCGCTGACGCGGTGACTGTGTAGTGCCCGATGTCTTCAGGCAAGACGATGACCGGGCGCGCGCTCTCTGGCAGTCCGAACTCCCGGCTGCCGGGATACGCGCGTTCTCGGGCCATCAGGACTGCGGCGAAGTTGGCGCCTGTGCCGCCGGTCGTAGGGATTCCTCCTACCTCTAGCGCGGTGTCTGGCGGGGCGGGGCTGACATCGAACCCGATCAAAGTCCGCAACCAGCGGATCAGGGCGATCTCCATTTCTGTGGCACCGCGGGAGCAAAAGTCGGCGTTGATCATGTTGACGTCGATCAATTCTCCGAGCACTGCCCCGGCAACTGCTGCGATGTTGTTGCCGGCATCGGGAAAGCCAGCGAACATCGGCGTCGCAAAGTTGGGCATTGTCGGCATGTAGCGAGTCTCGAGATCGGTCAGCAACTCCGCGAGATCGACCCCCTGGGTGGGCAAGGCCTCGGTGGCGATCTCGTTCAGCGCGGCAGTATCCCGGGGCTGCAGGAAGCGAGGCCGGTACTTGAACGACAGTCCGACCTCGATCACCTTGCTCAAGAGGTCGCGTGCCCCATCGTAGCTGAGGCCGTCGGGTCCCAGAAAGTTGTTGGCCGCCAATGGTGTTCGACCTGTGTCGAGGTGAGGCGTCATAGTCATGTGTCGAGTAGGCCACGGCTCGGGCGGGAGCGGCACTGCCGCCATGCGGACAGTGGCGTCGGTCCGCATGGCGGCAGGTGTCGGCGTGGATGCGTCCTGGCAGCGCTGTAGAGTTTGCAGTCCACCAGACCATCATCGAACCGAGGGGAATGCCGCGATGACCAGGCATCTCATCACCAGCGCCCTGCCCTACATCAACGGAATCAAGCACCTCGGAAACCTGGTGGGTTCTATGCTCCCGGCGGATGTCTATGCCCGGTATATGCGGGCGCGCGGTAGGGAGGTGTTGTTTATCTGCGCGACCGACGAGCACGGCACGCCTGCCGAATTGGCGGCCACTGAAGCTGGCCTGAGTGTGGCTGAATTCTGCGCTCAAGCCCACGACATCCAGAAGAAGATCTATGACGGGTTCGGACTGTCATTCGACTTCTTCGGCCGCACCTCGTCCGTGCAGAACGTCGAGATCACCCAACATTTCGCCCGTCGATTGCATGAGAACGGATTCATCGAAGCGCGCGCTGTGCGCCAGGTGTACTCCGTCGCTGACGGACGCTTCCTGCCGGACCGCTACGTTACCGGCACCTGCCCGCATTGTGGGTATGACAGAGCCCGTGGCGACCAGTGCGAGAACTGCACGCGACTGCTCGATCCCACTGACCTGATCGAACCTCGCTCGGCGATCAGTGGATCCACAGAACTCGAGGTCCGCGAGACTACCCATCTGTTCCTGCTTCAGTCGAAGCTACAGGGCGAGGTCGAAGTGTGGATCGACCGTGTCAGCGCGGAGTGGCCGCATCTCGCCACGTCAATCGCACGCAAGTGGCTGTCCGAAGGCCTTCAGGATCGCGCCATTACGCGTGATCTCGACTGGGGTGTACCAGTTCCTGCCGACACATGGCCCGACCTCGCAGCCGATGGCAAGGTGTTCTATGTCTGGTTCGACGCCCCGATCGGATACCTGGGAGCCACCAAGGAATGGTCAGACGCCGATCCCTCGCGACCGGACTGGAAGTCGTGGTGGTACGACGCCGACGATGTCCGATACACCCAGTTCATGGGAAAGGACAATGTTCCGTTCCATACCGTCATGTTTCCGGCCACCGAGTTCGGTGTACGCGAGCCATGGACGACCGTTGACTACATCAAGTCATTCAGTTGGCTGAATTACTACGGTGGAAAGTTCTCCACATCTCAGCACCGCGGAATATTTACCAACGATGCGCTCGATCTGCTTCCCGCAGACTACTGGCGCTACTTCATGATCGCCAACGCTCCCGAGTCCGACGACGTGAGCTTCACCTGGGAACTCTTTGCCGCGCAGACGAACAAGGATCTTGCCGACGTACTCGGCAACTTCGTCAACCGAGTGCTCACGTTCAGCGCCAAACGCTTCGGAAACGAGATCCCCGCTGGGCACGCACCCGATACGCCCGAGTACGAGCTGGGGCTGCGCATGGCGGACTTGCTCGAAGAGTACGAGAACCACCTCGATGCAATCGAATTGCGCAAGGCGGTCGCTACGCTGCGGACGATGTGGAGCGTCGGCAACGAGTACATCAATGACAGAGCGCCGTGGTCGCAGATCAAGACCGACCCGGAAGCTGCGGCGCTCACGCTGCGCACCGCAGCGAATCTGATCCACTTGTTCGCTCTGATCAGTGAACCCCTGATACCTGATACCGCCGCGACCCTTCGTGGGATCTGGCATGAGGACAAACTGGCCGCGGCCTCCTGGCCCACTACCCAGCAAGTCCGGTCCTTGGACTGGCTGCCGACCGGGACCGCGTTCACTGTGCCGAACGTGCTGTTCTCCAAGATCACCGAGGACGACGTCGCGGCTTGGCGGGTCCGCTTCGGGGAGAACGACTGACCTCAAGGCAACACATCCACCGATCCGGCGCTAGTCCGGAGGCAGACCATCGTTTCTGCCTGCGGCTTGCGAGGCATCTGATGTCTCGGCAGCGAGGAACGCGCAGGCTCGCTCAACTCCGGCCAGGGAGAGGAGTCGACTTCGCGGCCTGACCAGGTCGGCTACGCCCGCAGCCGCGAACCCGGCGCAGCGGGTTCGCAGCCAGGTCCAATCGATGCCCAAGTACTCTGCCAGGGTTCGCACGCGATCCATTGCCAGTTCAGCCCTGACGAGGTTGTTGGTGACTGAATGTTCTGTGGCTGTGGCGAACTCGCGGATTGTGCGCTGATCGCGGCGCACGTCGACCTGCCATGTGCTGTCGGGGTTGATCCAGTTGGCCAGGATGGCGGTGCCGTCCCGGTCGAGAACAAATCCGGGGATCTCGGCGAGGTCGTCTTCGACCGAGATCACTACCTGGATGCCGAAGGATTCGACGAGCGCGACGGCGAGAAGGAGCAGGATTCGGTCGGGAGGTTCGAGCGCAGCGATGGACGCTGGGGGGAGGCAGAACGTGCGTGTTGGGCGGGTCGAGCCTGTCGCGATCTTGGCTGTCCGCCTCAGGTATTCGAGCTTGTGTCGGAACAGCAGCCAACCGCTGGCGGCTTCACCGCTACGTTCCGCTGTCCAGTAGCGCGGTGTCGCGGACAGAGATTCCGCGTTTCTGAGGATATGTCGAGCACAGTACGACGAGCCCAACCACATCGTCGATACGTGCGAGAGGCAGTCGTCACTGCCATCGACGACGTCACGGGCTCCTTCCACCATGCCCAATTCTGCGGCCCGTTGTGCGAGCGCGGCGTCGTCATCCAGCAGGGCATCATCGAGGTTGGTCACTGCCCACAGCAGGCCCAATGCAAAGTCGTCGAGTTCATACGCCCACGGCAGTTCAACGACAGCCCGGAGATTGGGCAGACGTCGCACCCGCTCAGCAGCCACCGCAAAGTAGCGAGTCCGGCCACGACGCTCCAGGGCGCCAAGCACCAATCTGCTGCTCCGCAGATCCCAGACGGAGTCATGGTGACCGTCTGTGAGCACCAGCTCGATTCCACCGGTTCGCTCCTGGCCCTGGTGGAGCAACGCAGTCATAGTCGTGCCCCGGAAGAACTGTCCAGACGGGGTTTCGATACGAATCTCGTTGACTTGGCGCCGAGTACGGTCGGCCCATCGGACAGAGGTCAGCGCGTTCTTCGTCGCTTCCCTGATCGGATTGGGAAGTTGATGAGCCAGCTGAACCAGATCCCCGCGGGCGCCGAGGCTCTCATCGAGCCTGTCCACCAGATCGACAGTCGGCCGACGTTCGGCCTTCTCGATCTTCCCGAGAAGGTCGCCGCTGGCGTGCACCGACCGACCCAGCTCAGCTAGCGAAAGCCCCAGCTCGGTGCGGAATCGGCGTAACTCGGCCCCGAAGCGCGCAGCCGAGGACGTCGACGGATCAAGTCGCTTCGAAGTCTGCCCCACGGCAGCCGATTATCCGCCCGCCATCGGACAATCACCTACTGGTTTCTAGCGGAAGCGCAGCAGAGGAACGTCATACAGCTCGGGATCGGGCACGCGATGCATCTGGGGGCCGATCACCTCGACCACGTGCATCTCTGTCAGGAACTGCACTCGCGCGTTCAGCAGGTGGCTGGTGTAGCCGGCGGCAGCCTGCTCTTTGAGACCGACAGCGACATGTATATGTGGCTTGACCTGCCCTGTCTCTGGATCCCACGCCAGAGTTCCGCCGCCGAATGCCTCGACGTTGCGAAGGTGCACGCGAGACCACACCGGCGCAAGTGGATCCTCCAGCCGGTCGCAGGTGCCGACAAGTTCGGCCTCGGCAAAGCCCGCAATGAACGAAGGGATGTATCCGCCACGGACATCGTGGATGTGACAGAACTCCGACAGCGCGGCATAGAAGTCATCTCCATGATCGAAGACCACACCGAAGCTCCGGCCGACCGTCAGCTCATGCGCCCGCATCACATCTCCTTCTCGCAAGTGATGGCCCACGGCCACTTTTCGGCTTCGCCGTCGCCTCCTGCGACGGCGAAGGCTTGGCGTATCATGTCGATGTCCGAATCACCGCTCAGCGCTACTTGCAGCAGAATCCTGGCCTTGAGCGGATTCAGAAATCCTGCGGGAATCAGACCACGGGCGATCAAGTCACGCTCCGATCCCGCGAACCCGTATGTCGAACGAAGAACAGAGCCAGATCCGGTTCGTGAAGCCAGCACGACAGGTTTCTCAGCAGCGAGCTCGGTCAACGCCTCGACGATGTCAGAGGGCACGTGGCCGACGCCCATGCCGGCAACGACCAGCCCGTCGACTTGAGACGTGAGCGCCCGCACCGCGAAGTCGTCGTCGCCAAGCGCGGCCGTATAGATCGGAATACGCTTCCTTCCAGTACTTTTAACCGGGACTGCGCCCAGTCGATGAACCCGATTGAGTAGTCGCGGACGCCCCTCGACGACGAACCCGATCGGACCTCCGTCAGGTGACGCAAACGCCGAAGTGCTGGTGGTGTGTTGCTTTCGCACCCTACGAGCAGCGTGAATCTCGTCATTGATCACGACGAGGCAGCCAAATCCTCGCGCGACCGGATCGGCAGCGAGGTTGATTGCGGCTAACAAATTGGCTGGACCGTCAGCACCCGCCATCGATGGATTCCGCATGGCGCCGGTCACAACAACCGGGTGGTCTAGCTTATGGACCAGGTCCAGCAGATATGACGTCTCCTCGATGGTGTCAGTACCTTGAGTGACGACGAAACCTGTGGCTCCCCCTGCGCGGCGCCCGATCTCGTCGGCCAGCTCGAAGATATCGGCGGGGGTCAGCGATGCACCTGGCAGCTGCCGGAACTGAACCACGTCCACGTCTATCCCGGAGTCACCCAGACCGGGGATTGCCTCAACCAATACAGCCGCAGTGAGCGTGGGAACAACACCGCCGGCCGCCGCAGCCGACATCGCGATGGTCCCCCCGAGGCCGAACACGATGACCCGACCTGGAGCATCGTCAAAGACCATACCGCTCACCTCTTTCAAGCAAGAGCCTCGACAAGCAGACCGATTCCGCCTGTGGGGCTGATCATGCCCCAGCGCGGAGGACATGACGACCCCGCAAACGCTTGCCCTTGCCACAGTACGCAAGTTCGTCGCCCGACCATGACCAGCAATACCCAGCGCACCCATAATCGCGCAGCCCTCCCAGACCGGCACAACCAGCTACCGGCACCCAGTGACGCACTCGCGCGTCCACATCGTCCTCATTCCGCTGCAGGGGCGAGACCACTGACATCTCCAACGCCCCGGCGCTCTCCGGGATGCCCGCCTTGAACCTTGACGGGTTTGGGACCACCCACGACGGCGTCGACGCCGGCCTAGACCGCGGCGCGACCGCCTTCGGCCCACCTACGCACGTCGACTGCGAGTACAAGGCGCCAGGCGTGGGACGCCCTCGGCAATCGCTGCTCGCTTAGCGACATAGCGAACGACCTCTGCGTCTGAGTAGGGAGGTCCCGGCTGGCAGCACAGCATCAGCCTGACCCTAGGTTGTCTGGGTGCCGAACGCCTCGAGCTAGGCGCCGTCCGAACGACGACTCGGAACCAACATGATTTCGTACCGGAAGCTCTGCTCAACACAGAGCGCGGCGGGTCAACTGTCACATGAATGATCTAGCCTCCGGTAGTTTCCTTTCTGTGGCTGGCGCTGTCGATATCGAGTGGGCGAGGTCGATCGCTCGTGCGGAGTTGGAAGGTGCTCTACCGCGCCGTTGGTCGCATTCCCAGGGTGTCGAGCGAGCCGCCGAGAGGCTCAGTATCGGCCTGTCGGACGCCGATGCGCGGCTGCTACGGGCCTCAGCCATCCTGCATGATGTCGGCTATGCACCGAGGCTGGCGCGGACGGGCTTTCACCCACTCGACGGTGCCCGGTTCCTGCGGGACGAGTATGGCGCCGATGAGCAGTTGACGCGGTTGGTTGCCAATCACAGCTGTGCAGTGCTGGAGGCCGAGGAGCGCGGACTCCGCGGTGAGCTGGAAGCGGAGTTCCCTCTCCCTGAGGACCACAGACTGATAGACGCGTTGATCTACGCCGACATGACGACAACGCCTGACGGAAACCCGACCACACCGACCGCACGGATCGCCGAGATCCTCAGCCGCTACGGCTCAGACACGCTGATTGGCAGGTTCATTCGACGTGCGGAACCAGAGGTCATGGCCGCAACAGGGAGGATCGAACAAGCGCAGCGGAATCAGCCGAGGAAGGGGTAGCTACCGGACAGGTAATCACCGATTTGTTGGCGCATGCTCGGGTGGATGTCGTAGTCGTTCAGATCATCGGCAGCAACGAACTTCACCCCGTCGGCTTCGTCGTTGATCGTCGGCTTCCCTGACACCGGTCTGCCGATGTAGGTGTTCTCGTACTGCTGGCGCACCTCGCCGTCGGAGTAGGCGACGATGTGGTGGGGGTTACTGTAAACGCCTAGGAATCCGGTGATTTCCGCGGTGATCCCAGTTTCTTCGCGGCATTCTCGGATAGCGCATTCGGCCGCGGTTTCACCGAAGTCCATCGCGCCGCCCGGCAAAGCCCACTGACCTGTGTCGCGACGACGTTGCAGCAGAATCGCGCCGGCTTCGTCGGTGACCAGCAGATTGCACGCCACGACAAGGGAATTCGGCTTCGGCGCGTTCGGATCGTGGTAGTACTCGATTCTGCCCATTGTCGACCTCTCAGTCCGGAATCCAGGGCTGTGCGTCAGCCCAGATCGCATCGAAGCTCTCGGCGTAGTTGTCGAACCAGCCGACGTCGTTGACTCGCTTGAGCTGGAATACGGGGTTGGCGCTGGCCGGCTGTCCCCAGATATGCGGATTCACCAACAGGGTGTCGTCGTATCGAAACAACGAGTTGTAGAGCGTTGTGTCATGTAGTCGGACCTCGCACCGCTCGGCGGACAACAGCGAACGGTAGTAGGTGAGCGAGGCACGGATCTTCGCGGCCAGCGTATCCCGACCGAGGCCTTCCTCGTGACCACGTTCGAGGACTGCCCTGCAGCTCGGGTTGCCGAAGCACATCCTCACTTGGGCGCCCTGGCGTGCTCGTTCGATGAGTGTTTGGGCGACACGTGGGTTCGATTGCGCGAAGAACGTGCCTGAGAACACGAGTACGTCGATCTGCTCTGTCGCGTTGCCCAGCAGGGACAGCCAGGTCTCGCGAGGCACTTCGGCGCGGTTGTGGAACGTGGCGACAAGCTCGACGTTCGTTCGTGCGGCTCTCTCGGCAACGGCTGGCGGCCAGAGAAATCCTTCCTCGACCTTCAGGTGATGCGCCACGCGTCGGCGATGCCGAGGGTGCGGGACCCTGCCCCCGAGCCAGCGCCCTACCGTCTTCGGATCGACCTCGCAGACATCAGCCAGCGACTCAGGCGGGATCCCCCGCTGATGGAGCACGCTTTGCAGCCGGATGTTCACGCCTCCAATAGAAGCCGACACAGCAGGTTCGAGCAAGCTCATGCCCGAAGCTGGGAGCCAGAAACGTCCACGGACGTCCACGGCGACGTCCCAAACGCGGTTACGAGGTCCAGCTCGCGGCGGCGACGATGTTGGCCTCACCGAAACCCGAGGGGGCCAACATGATCACCGAACGGACCGGCATCCACACGATCCGACGCCTGTACTTGCAGCTGCTATACCGGTGCAACTTCGAGTGCAAACACTGTTTCCACGGCGAACGGCTCCAACACGCCGACGCGTTCACCGCCGCGCAAGCCTGCAACCTCCTCGCCCACATGCAGCGCGAGTACGCCACCGAGGCCGTCGTCCTGCTGGGTGGTGAACCGTTCGTGTACAAGGAACTACCGCGTGTGGCCCGGTACGCCAAGCACAACCTGGGATTGGCCGTCGAGATCTGCACCAACGGCTACCGGATCGGACCCCGGCTGCGCGAGATCGCGCCGTGCATCGACCTGCTGCGGATCTCGCTCGAAGGCCTCGATGCTACCAACGACCGCATTCGCCGTGACGGCAGCTACACCGCCGCAATCGAAACGATCGACCTTGCGCACAACCTCGGCGTAGCCACCGGTGCAACTCTGACCGTGAACCGCTACAACATCGACGAAGTAGTCGATCTGGCGGAAACTCTCCAGTCGCACGGGGTGACACAACTCAAACTGCACCAACTCCGCGCTGTCGGCAACGCGGCGCAGCATCCCGACATGCTGATCACCGACCCCGCCGCCTACACCCGCCTGCGGCACCGACTCGGCGAGGCTCGCCTGAAAATCGAAGTGATCCTCGACGACGACCTCAACGAATCGCCGACGTGCTCGACCTCGGCCGGCAACGACATCATCGACCGAATCGAGACCGACCCCCGCGGAGCGCTCACGATGTCCTGCAAAGCCGTAGGCAAGGACTCACACGCCTTCTGGTACGACAAAGACTCCGACCGCATCGAGTACCAGCCCTCCGCCCACGACGAGATCGCGCTCGGAATCCCTGACGTGGTGTATGGCCGTGTCTGAGCCCGTGCTATTCGAGAGTATCGAAGGAATCGCGGCCACCGGCAAAACAACCGTCGCCCCTCTGCTGGCGCAGGCGCGCCAGGCCGTCTTGGTGGCGACAGTCCCCGCGAACTTCCAGCCGCTACGCCGGGAGCTGGACAACTCGAGCAACGCCGACGCGCGCATGTGCCTGTTCCTGTCCGCTCTTCTGACCGCGACAGACCAGATCGTGCGCTATCTCGAAGCCGGGATCCCCGTCGTCGTCGAAAGCTATTTCGCGCGCTGCCTCACCACTCATCGCGAGTACGGCGCCAAGCTCGGCATCACTCTCCCCACTGACCTACCCGAACCAGTGACCTACCAGCTGACATGCGACCCGCACGAACGACTGCGCCGTCTGGCGCACCGCGATAAGGCGGTAACCAAGTGGGACGTGCTGGCCGAACAACACGCCGAAAGCCTCAGCGCCGCGATCGGCGAGTGGGCCACTCATCGCATCGACACCACGGCGAGCACCCCCGCCGAAGTTGTCCAAACCATCTTGTCCCTCAATCGAAGTGGGTCTGACCATGCAGACAGATAGCCTCTGGGAACAAACCCTGACGTTCTTTCCGCAGTTCTTGCGCGAACTCAACCACCGCTGCCCCCCGGGTGCGACGGTGACCGTCGTCGGCGCCAGCGACGGCAAGTTCGTTCTGCCCCTCGCCGCCGCCGGCTACACGGTCATCGCCGTCGAGAACGACCCGCGAGCGCTGTACGGCGGCGAAGTTCTCCTCCCCGGCTCCGGTCTCGCCTATGCGCCCAGTCTGGCTGAACGTGTCGCGGCCGCGGGGTTGACGAGTCGCGTACAGATCAAGCCACATGACTTCCTCAACGCCGAACTCTCAGAACTGCAAGCGCACGCCGTGTGGACGAGTTGCTCGTGGCACTACAGCGCCAACCACCATCGTCCACTCAGTGAGTTCATCGGACGAATGAAGGACCTCCTCGCCCCCAGCGGGCTCCTCGGCGCGGAGTTCATGATGCCGGTCGAGGACCATCACTACCTCATCGAGCACTACACCACCCCGGACAAGCTGTTCCGGTACTTCCCGAGCGATGCGTGGGAAGTGTTCCTCACCCTGAGCACGAATCCGTTCATCGAACGGCCGCACGTCGGACAGCTCCACGACCACACACACCGCATGGGTGTACTTTTCGCTGCAAAGTCTGAACACTTCGACGAGGGGGCGCGAGCTCGATGAAGCATGAATATGAAGCCACCTTCTTGACGGTAGACGTCGACGCGATCAGAGCGAAGCTCAAGGCGCTCGGCGCGACCCAGCGGTTCCCTCGGACCTTGTTGACCCGCAAGATCTTCGATGGCGAGATGGTGCCCGAAGGAGCTTGGGTCCGCCTCCGAGATGAAGGCACCCGAACGACGTTGACGCTCAAACGCGTCACCGATTCGACCACCATCAACGGCACCACCGAGGTCGAGACCACCGTCGGCGACCTGCACGCGATGGCCGAGATCCTCACCGCCATCGGGCTCACACAGACCCGGTACCAGGAGAACTACCGAGAAGAGTGGAGCCTCGGCGACGTCGTCTTCGATCTCGACACCTGGCCGGACCTGCCTACCTTCCTAGAAATCGAGGGGCCTGACGAATTCTCGGTCCGCCGTGCCGCGGCTGACCTCGGGCTCGACTACAGCCAGGCGAAGTTCGGCAGTGTAGACACGATTTACCTGGCCGAGCTCGGCCGCGACATCCTCTCCGAGCCGACCCTGCTGTTCAGCCACACCACTACGTAGTCAACATTGGCCGGATGAGGACGGGCACCGCCGCTAGGTGTACTGCCTGCCCCTGGCAGTACACCTAGGACAGGTGCGAGACCGGATCGCCACGTCCGCCTGGCTGATGCGAATTGGAGGTCGGTCAAATCGCCGCGGGAACCTGACTGGGGAACGCCCCTGCCTGCCCTTCCATTGGGTCGCCACCTATGCCGGGAGTGGCTGAACTGGGTCACGTACTCGATTCCGTACGCTGACGGACGCCCGCCGCTACAACTGAGCGACCAACACATCCCGTCCTACGCCCTTCGACCCAGATCCGACGACAAAGACAACCCAGCCGGGCACGCATAGCGCTGACCTCGCCGAGCGTCGCTGGTCCGCTACTCTGTGGAACCGAAACCGGACCGGGCGCGTCCAACAAGGCAAGAGCACGGTTCGGCGGCGCCGGTTGGAGCACGAGGGGGAATCTTTGGTGTCGGGCGAGGGTGAGCTGCATGTCGACGTCGGTGAGCTGCGCAGCACCGCGGCGTTCGTGGCCGGCCAAGCAACCGCGATCAGGGACCGGGTGAAGAAGCTCGACGACACTATCGGCAAGGAACTCCTCGCCGATGGCTGGCAGGGCAAGGCCGCCTCTGCCTACGACGAGAGCTGGCTGGAATGGAAAGCCGGCGCCGAAACGGTCGCCGCGGCGTTGACCGAGTCCGCCGACAAGCTCCTCGAGGCCGCCAACGCCTACGAAACCCAAGACCAGGCCAACGCCGCGGCCACCGAGCGCCTCCACGGACAGCTGCCGTGACCGGCGACGACCGGTTCCGGGTCGATCTCGAACAGCTCGACGCCGCGGTCACGACCATGGAAGCGTTCGGGGCCGAGGTCGCGGGCTGGTTGACCGATGTCGAAAGCCGCATCGCCGCGCTGCATCTGAGCTGGGCGAGCGAGGCCGCGACCGCCCAGCGCACCGCTCACGACAAATGGGTCGCCGGCGTGGATGAGATGCAGGAAAACCTCGCCGAACTGCGTGAGGTGGCCCGCATTGCGCACACCAACTACACCCGAGCCATCACCCACAACACCCGGATGTGGCCGTAGATGGCGCCGGTGATCGTCACTCCCACCGAAATCCGCACCGCGGCAACCGTCTTCAAAAACGCCCACGGCCTGGCGTCGGCCAAGATCCGCACCATGGCCGCCAACCTGCAGCAATACGGCGGCTGCGCGGGCAGCGACAAGCCCGGCCGGGACTGGTCGGCCAGCTTTGACCCCGCCGCCAAGGACGCGATGACCGCGGCCGCGGCCTGGGTCAGCGGACTCGCCCAGATGCACGACCTGCTCGAAGCCACCGCAACCAACCACGCCAACGCCAACCAACTCTCGGTCATCGGTGGCGCCGACACCGACCTGGCCTTCGGCGCGGGCTCGCTGGCGTGGATGCAACCGATCACTTTGCCTGCCCTGTTCGGTGGCAGCTCGGAAGCGCCGTCGTGGTGGGACAAGATCGCCGAGTACACCCAGGGCGAGGTGTGGCCCAGCGGCAACCCCGAGAATCTGCGCAACGTCGCCACCCAGTGGAGCTTCTACGGCGACGAGCTGCTGCCCTACCACAGCTTCCAAGCCGCCCGAGACGTGATCAGCGGGCAGCAAACCCCCGAAGTCCAGCAGATCCTCGACCAGATCACCATCCTCGAGAACCAGGGCAAAACCCTCACCGCCCAGTTCAAGATCCTCGCGAAATCCTGCGCGGACTACGCCCTCGCGATCGAGAACACCCGCAAGGAGATCCTGACCCTCCTCGGCGAGTTCGCCGCGGTCTTCGTCATCGGCGAAGTCGTGTCCTGGGGTCTGGCCAGCTACAGCTTCGGCCTCACCGCCGCCGGCGGAACCGCGGCCTTGGCCGCGCGAGCGGCGGTCGTGGGCAGCAGAATCGCCACCCTGTGCCGCAACCTCGCGACCACCGCGCAGATGACCGGGTTGCCGGTCGTCGCGGCCTCAGGCGCGTTCGCCCGCTCTGTCGCCGAACTCTCCCCACTGCTGGCCGCCCAAGCCGGGCTGGCCACCGCCGAGGCGACCGGCGCGATCAACCCCCTGACATTGGACGACCTGCGACTGTTGTCGCGGACCCGGCCGTATCTGCGGGTGACCACGACCAGACCGGTGCAGGAGGCGGCGCCGAAGGTGACGGTCAACGGTCAAGAGTTCTACCTCAGCGCCACCGACCCCACCGTGCTCATCCCTGTGAGCGGCAGGTATGCCGACCCAGCGATCCGGCAACTCCCGATGGACGCACGCAATGAGTACTACCTCGGCGCCAACGGGATGAAGTACCCTGTCAACTCGACGCCGGTCATGGGACACGAAGCAGGTCACGAATTTTGGCGCCTGCGCGAAGAAGCCTTGCGACAGAATATGACGTGGGCCGAATTCCGGGACTACGTCAACAATCCGAGCTTCTATCGAATCGAAGACGCGCCCGGAAATTCCCGACACATCTACGAAGCGCCGAGATAAAGGGGTCGACTGTGTGGAAGAAACCGAAGAAGCCAGAAATCCAACGCGACCGCGCGGGACGCACCGAACTGCACTACGCCGCCGCCGACACCAACGGCGCCCGCGCCACGGAGATCCAACAGCTGCTCGCCGAGGGCTACGACCCCAACGACCGCGACGAAGCTGGCCTCGCTCCGCTGCACTTCGCTGCCCAGTACGGCGGGATCGACACCGTGGCAACACTATTGGACGGAGGCGCTGACCCGAACGCCCAAGACGACAAGGGCGACACCCCACTGTTCTACGCGTTCCGCAGCCCCTGGAGCACACCCGAGGTCGTCCGGCTACTCCGGGATCGGGGTGCTGACGCCGGCATCGAGAACCACCGCGGACAGTCCCCGCTGTGGCTGATCCAGATGATTTCGAACAAGCCCGAGATCCGTTCCCTGTTCGTCGACGATGAAGGCGACGGCCAACCGTGAGCTCCACCGAAGACTGGGACAGGGAACTCGAAGAGCACCTCCACGACCTCCGGCGCAGCGCCAACGAATTCTCCACCGCCCTGTCGCGACTACGGGGCCACGGCACCGCTAGAGGCGTAGCCATCGAAGTCGATGCCAAGGGCGACATCACCTCACTGCAGATCGCACCCAGCGCAATGTCCCGGAGCCCCTCACAGCTAAGCCACGCACTCGTAGAAATCCACCGCCGCGCACGCTCAGATATCCAAACCCAGACCGCGAAGCTACTCCAGACCGCCGACCCACAGCTACGACTAGGAATCGAGGAGCTGAAGGGAGAGCCCTCACAGACATCGAGCATCAGACCTGCGCGCCTGACCGAGGCGGAGATCCAAGCAGCGGACGATGCGTACTTCACGCGGCTCAACGGCGAGGACTGGTAGTCCCTCAATTCCAATAGTCGCGGCTCCCACGCAGCTCCGCCCGCCCCGGACAGAGCGAAAGCCACCCTGCAGCATTCTTCGGTGTCGGCCCGCAGCCGAGAGGCAGGATCGCGGCAGCTCGGGAGAGGCCACCGCCTGCAAGCCGCCCTCGGCCCCGGCTGCCGACTGCGGGGTAGCTTCCTGGCAGCTTGACAGAGTTACGGTGAGATAGGCTGTGGTGCAGGATGTTTTGTCCTGCCGATGCTACAGTTCCTGAACGGAATGTCGTGGCGCCACGTTAGGCGCGCGGCAAGTTCGGGCGGGCCGCGGTTGTCCCGAGACCCACCCATTTCCAAATCTCGGCGATGTTCCTACCATCCCCGTGGTCAGTAATAGTCGCGAAGCATTTCGATGGACCATGGCGCTTGCTCGATCCGTCCTCGGGGTCCGAATTCGGCGAACCATGGCTTGATATCGAGCACTGGTGTCCCGTCGACGGCATCGAGCTCCTTAACGTGCAGGTCCAGGCCATCAACCCGCAGCAGCCGCGTGCGGGACACTCCCAACCAGTTTACCCGGCGCATGTTTCGGTGGCCGAAGATGCCGACCTGGGGCCAGTTGGGATTGTCGCGGGCGCTGCGTGCACCAAAGTGCAGGTCGTTCTGGTCGGTCAGGTGGAATCGGAACACGATCTCAAGATGACTGAACTGTTCGAGGCCTTTCACGGAGTCCTCGGTAAACCGTGGGTCATCGATCCGGATGATCGCCTCTGTCCCGGCCCAGTGGTCGTCGGTTGGTTCGGCGCGCCCTCCGACGACATGGGCGATCGGCACGACTTCGAATGTCTCGTCACTCACGACTTCCCCTAGATTTGTTGTGCTGCAAGATACTCAGCGGCTTGTTGATGGACCTCTGCCACGCCCGCAACGGCCGAGCCGAGGTGTGGCTCGACTGTGGCGCGGATGTCGCGGGCGACGCGGCGGGTGCGTCCGGATTGGACCGTACCCATCGCTGATAGCGCCGACGACCATGTCGCGCAGGCCTGTTCCAGATCACCCTGGCGGGCCTGGATTGATCCGAGGTAGCCGAGAGTGACCGCGTGCGTGCGTGCGAAGGCCGACGCCTTGCGCTTGCGGACACTCACCTCGAACTGTGCTGCGGCGCCGCGTAGGTCGCCGGAGTCGCGCAGCGCACAGCCGGTCTCGTGGGCCAGGCTGGCCTCGGAGAAGAAGTAGACGCGAGCCGGCTCTGTGACAGTATCTGCGGCCGCGGCGAGATCTTCTTCGGCGGCCAGTAGCGCGGTCGCCGCCGCGCGGCTGTTGTTGGCCGCGCTGAGCGCTTTGGCATATACGACCATCAGCAGTGACCGCTCCTTCGGCGTCGCGGTGCGGTAGCGACCACCGCTCACCGAGGCTTCTGCGAGAGCGAGCCCATCGCTGTGGTGGCCGAGGTCTATCGCTTGATGTGCCATCGCGCGCAGGACGTGTCCCGCCAGCGGTTCGTCATCTGCCTCTGCTGCAAGTTTGGTGGCGGTGCCGAAGTAGCGTTGAGCGGTGTAGTGCTCGTCGTTGTCGAACGCCATCCAGCCGGCTAGGTACGCCATCTCTGCCGCAGCGGAGAACATGTCGCGACGCACACGATCATCGGGGTAGGACCCGTGCAAGTAAGCCACAACCTCCTCACTCAGGTACTGGACGACCGCGCCGCGCCCGTGTCCTCCGCCCCGACGCTGATCGATCTGGGAGAAGAACACCATGATCTGGCGGACCTCTTCTACATCGGAAGCACCTACCCGGCGAAGCGACGGCGCTGAACTGACCACCGGTCCCGACCGCTCCAGCGACCCAGGCAAGACCATCGAAGCACTCAACGCGGTGGAATAGCCACTACGCAGGAATGCACGTCGTTCCACGTCAGCCTTTCCGAGGTCGGCGAGGGAAGCCACAGGATCTGCTAGCCCGCCGAACCGCTTCTCATACCACGCTATGACATCCGGTGGCGCAGCGCGCTTACCGGTCTCGTAGTAGGCCACCGCGGACTTTCCCCGGTGTAGTTCCCCTGCCACCACCGACAAGGAGACACCCGCCGCTTCCCGAGCGGCTCGGAGTTGTGCACCAACAATAACGGCGTGACCGTCCATACCGGCGAATCATTCCAGCCTGTGGACACTCTGTGGAAGCCCGGGACTCTCGTCCGTTCCCAGCTTTGGCGACCTGCAAGTGCACTTGCACGCACGAGTGCACTTCAGCCCTGCACAAGGCCCGCCGATCAGGCGACCACGCATCCTTTGCGATCAACTCCTCCACCCGTACCGAGGCCTGCGCCACACCAACGTCCACATCGGCTATCTGGCACACCCATTTCCTTGTACACCGGCCAGAAATCGCGCCGTGCGATCGCGGATGTGGACGCGGTGTGGACGCCGAACCCATAGGCGTGGACGCACACCGCTGGTTGTCTAGACAAAGCAGAGGCAAGCCGGCCAACCCGTTCGAGGTCAGCCCCGCGCACCTCGACATCGCCGGTACCGGAATCGCACTGTTAGGAGAACCGGACCCATGAGCCAAGCCCTTGCGTCCCTACCCGCATCGACACTCGGCAGTAACGGGTCTCTCGGCGCACCACCACCACGATCAGCGAGAGTCTGTGCGTCCGAATACCGCCAAGTTGGCCTTCCCGCCTCGGTGCGTGACCGGGTGTTCGTCCTGACCTCCAACGCGGTCATCGGGCTGCCGAGCCCACTCAAGCCCGCGGCCACGTCGATGGTCATTGCCGCTGTCAGCGAGAACTTTTCGAAGGGCGGTCCGCGGTGACCCGATTCCCGACTTTGAAGCCACGCGCCGCGCTTCCCGCCGCTGCGGTGGCGCAGGTGAACTACTACAACACCATCTGCGGGCTCCCTGCATTCCTGCGCGCAGGGAGCGGATTGATCTTCGTCGCGGCCGGACGCATCGGTGCGATCGTCGTACCGGTTCCGCTTGCCCCGAGGCTGACTAGACGGCTGGAGCTCTCTGTTCCAACGATCATCAACCTCGCTGCCGGTCACCGCACGACCTGGACGTTCCTCACCGCGCCGATCCCGACGCATGTGCGTCACAGTGTGCCGACGACCACGGTCCTGGATCGGTGCGGGGCCACGATGGTCGCCGAGGGTGCCGAGATCTTGCTGCCCTCACCCGATGATCCCGCTCGGCGATGGCACGCGGCTGCACCGACCGATAGGTACCGACCGTCCCCGGTGTCGATCCTGACAGCCCTAGCCGCACGGTGAACGGTCGTTGCCCACCGCAGTGGGCCAACCCAACAAGCCCGGCCCCGCGCGGGTGTCACTCAACGAAAGAAGCTACACATGTCAATCACCGGGACTGTCAAGTGGTTCAGCGCCGAGAAGGGTTTCGGGTTCATCGCGCGCGATGCGGGCCCCGATGTGTTCGTCCACTACTCCGGGATCATCGGACAGGGCTTTCGCGCGCTCTCCGAGAACGATCAGGTCCAGTTCGAGATCACCGACAGCGACCGTGGACCGCAGGCTGTCCAAGTACGCCGTGTCGACTCCCACCGCCAGAAATAGACGTGCGGGGGCTGCCCTCGCACCCGATCCGAGATACCCACCCGCCACGACCGTGGAGGACCCGATGACGGCCTACCTCACGAGCTCTACAACGCTATGTCACCCAGATGATGCCGCTCAGCCTTCGGCCGCAGGTCCCTGCGCGCACGCCCTGCTGGAGCTGGAAGGCGTCACCGTGGCTGCGCGATGCGCCTATTACGAGCAGGTGTGCCAGTTGCCGACCGTGCCTGATCCAGTCTCCGGCCAGATCGTTCTCATCGCTGGGCGGGTTCAGGCGGTCATGGTTCCCAGCGCTCTCGGCCGACGGGTTCGAAGTGAGCTCGGGCGTGTGGAGGTAGGTTGTGGCCCGATCGTGTCGCATCCCAAGTCCGGGACGTGGACGTTCCTCACCGATTCTGACCGCAGGATCGAGGCACTCCCTGACGCCACGCGGTTGTGGGTCAACGGCGTCGTGGTGCTGGCTTCCGGTGCCCGGATCGGTCTCCCGACGCCCACCGCGACCAACACGGGCTCATGTCGTGCATGGGAGTCACCCCCGACCAGCCCTCAACGACCGACAACCACCACGGTCCTCGACGCCGTCCGTCGTTTCCTACAGCAGGGCGGTGCGCGATGACCAGCACGCGTTTCCTGGCGGTGGACAAGGTGATTCACCGTGCCAGCTCTTACCGCAACTCCTGCGGGTTCGATGTGTTCGTTCGGGAATCCACGAGCCAGATCGTGTTGCGGGTCGGGACCGTCGGCGCCATCGAGTTGGCCTCCGCGTTCGGCCAGCGAGTAGTCGCGGCTTTGCCGTGGCCCGGCCCGGTGATCGTACGCAGTGACACCCGCCAGCCACTGCTGACCATCCTTACCGGTCCCGTACCCGCACACCTACGCGGCGGTGCCAGCTTCGCGGCTCTGTCCAGTACCGGGGCGGTGCTCGCTGCCGAGGGCGACGAGGTGTTGCTGCCCTCGCCCCGTGACCCGGCGCGACGTTGGCTACCGCACGAACCCTTGGATCCCTATCGGCCGAGCGCTGAGGTCGTGGT
>NZ_JARWOJ010000107.1 GCF_029868625.1 Nocardia neocaledoniensis
GCCATGGGCAGGTAGTGTATTTGGAGCGCTGGCGCGCTCGAGTCGGCGGCCCCGTGTTTCCCCGGCGGGGGGGGCGCCCGGGGGGGGGGGGGTGGGGGCGGGCCCCCCGCCCGCGCGCGCGCGGGGGGGGCCGCCCCCGCGGTCCGGCGCCGGGGGCCCGGCCCCCTCTCCCACACCCCGGGGGGCTGCCCGGGCGGGACACAAGGGGCCGCCGACTCGAGCGCGCCAGCGCTCCAAATACACTACCTGCCCATGGCACGTCGACTTGACTACTCCGCCCGGTACCCGCTGCACACCACCGAAGAGCTCTACGCGGCGCTGCGGAGCAGGGACTACTGGGAAGCGCGCGTCGCCGAGATGCGGAAGTACGCCCCGCACAACGAGGTGATCAGCCACGAGGTGACCGACGACGGCATCGATGTCGTACTCGCGCACACCCTGCCGAGGGAGATGCTGCCCGAGATCGCCCAGACGGTGATGCGCAAGGACATGGTCATCACCCGCAAGGAGAGCTGGGGCCGCTTCGCCCACGACGAGACCGAGGGCCGCTTCTCCGCGTCCATCCCGGCCGGGCCCGGCAGCCTCAACGGCACCATCCGGCTGTTCCCCACCGAGACCGGCGCCACCATGCGCTTCTCCCCGACCGCCAAGGTGTTCATCCCGATGGTCGGCCCGCGGCTCGAGCAGCTGATGCTGGTGAACCTGGTCGACCTGTTCCGGGCCGAGCAGGAGGAGACCGCGCGGTGGCTCGAGGAAGCCGCCGCGAAGAAGACCGTCTGACGCGGCGCGGTGGAACCTCGGGCCGGCCGCGACGCCCCGGTCGGCACGATCACCCGCGGCACGACGGGCGTCAACCGGCTGCGCCGCAGCGACCGCTGGCTCACCCATGACGAGCTGGTGACCACGCGGCTGCGCGCGGCCACCGACCCGCTCGTGGTCGACCTCGGCTACGGCGCGGCGCCGTGGACCACCTTCGAACTGGCCACCCGCCTGCGCACCGTGCGCCCCGACCTCCGGGTGGTCGGCCTGGAGATCGATCCGGCCAGGGTGGTGGCGGGCCGCGACGGTGTGCGCTTCGCGCGCGGCGGCTTCGAACTGGCCGGGCTGCACCCGGTCCTGGTCCGCGCGTTCAACGTGCTGCGCCAGTACCCGGAGGACGCGGTGCCCGGCGCGTGGTCACGCATCCAGGCCAATCTCGCCCCCGGCGGCCTGCTGGTCGACGGCACCTGCGACGAACTCGGCCGCCGCTGCGCCTGGGTGCTGCTCGACCGGCACCGCCCGCTCTCGCTGACCCTGGCCTGGGACCCGTTCACGGTCGAGCGGCCCTCCGATATCGCCGAGCGGCTGCCGAAGGTGTTGATCCACCGCAACATTCCCGGTGAACGCGTGCACGCGCTGCTCACCGCGGCCGACCGCGCGTGGGACCGCTCGGCCGCGCTGGCACCGTTCGGGCCGCGGGTCCGCTGGCGTGGCGCGGCGGAGATGTTGCGCGCGAACGGTTTCCCGGTGCGCGAGTACCGGCGTCGGATGCGCGACTGCGTGCTGTCGGTGCCGTGGCCGGTGGTCGCGCCGAACGGCTGGTCAGACGCCGGTTAGCGCCCGGCGCACCCGCTCGGCCGCGCGCGGCGCGAGTTGCTGTCCGCCCCACCAGATCTCGTCGGTATCGCAGCGGTGGATGGCGACGGCGTCGGCGACCACCTCGTCCAGCGCCGACTGGGAGATCTCGGTCTCGGCCAGATCGAGGACGGTCCGCACCGGCGTGGTGACCAGGAACGGCCCCGCCGATTCCACATCGGGCCCGCCCAGCCTGCGCCGGGTGAGCACCAGTCGCGGCGTCACCGGCGGGCGCCCCGCCGACACCGACAGGTGCAGGAACCGCGGCGCCAGCCTGCCGATCCCGTGCAGCTCGGCGGCGCTCTGATACGACACCGCGGCGGCCCCGTCGAACCAGGCCGCCCACATCGCGTACTCGTCGAGCGGCCCGGCCCGCCACCGAGCCAACCGCATCATCCCGACTCCGGCCCTGGTCACCGATCCGTCCCCCAACGCGGCCCTGACCTGCGGTTCGCAGCCCGTCCGCAAGACCTGACGGGTCGTGAAGAACCCCGCGTGCCGACCGGCGAGCCGCTGTAGCACCCGCCACCGATGATCCGCCGACCCCTGCACCCGGCGCACACCCTCGCCAGTCATGGATTCAGGCTACGCCGACGAAAGTGCGTCAGCTCACACTTTGCTGCGAAGGCTTTCATTCCGTCCTCAGAGCAGACACAGAAACGTGCGGAAGAATCCGATCCCATGAGCACGCAGACGCCCCAACGCCCGAAGGTCGGTCGGCGCACGCTGGTGATCGCCGTGGTCGTGGTCGCCGTGCTACTCGTCGCCGCGATCGTGAGCACCGAAGCCTATGCCCGCCACCAGATCTCGCGCTGCATCAGCAGCTCGTTCGAGCAGCAGATGGGCTCGAGCATCGACGTGAGCTTCGGCCCCAAGCCGATGCTGCTCACCTATGTCGACGGCAAGGTCGGCTCGGTGCGCATCGAGAGCGAGAACAACCAGTTCGGTCCCGCCGTCGGCATGGACGTGCGAGCCGAATTCGAGGACATCGAACTGGTCGACCGTGGGCGCGGCGGCGGCACCATCGGCAGTTCCTCGGCGGAGGTCACCTGGAACAACGCCGGCATCCAGCAGACGCTGGGCGGCATGGTCAGCGGCGTGCAGTCCTCGGCGGGCAGTGACGTGCTCACCCTCGACGTGATCGGCGGCCTGGCCCAGCTACAGGTGCAGCCCATGGTGCGCGGCGGCAATGTCGTCGTGGAGACCAAGTCGGCGCAGCTGCTCGGCATCGGCCTACCCACCGACCTGGTGCAGGGCATCGTCGAGACGTTCACCCAGAGCCTGCAGAGCTACCCGCTGGGGTTGCGCGCGCAGGAGGTCGAGGTCACCGACGACGGCGTGATCGTCCGGCTCGAAGGCGGCAAGACCCCGCTCGAGACCACCGACACCGCCGGTCGGCAGGCCGAGTTCACCTGCTGATGCGGCTACTCGGCGAAGCCGTCGAGCACGGCCGCGGACTTCGACAGCCCGAGGCGGGTGGCGCCCACTTCGATCATCGCCGCGGCGTCCTCGGCGGTGCGGATGCCGCCGCTGGCCTTGACGCCGAGCCGCCCACCGACGGTCCGCGCCATCAGCTTCACCGCGTGCACGCTGGCCCCGCCCGCCGGATGGAAGCCGGTGGAGGTCTTCACGAAATCGGCGCCGCCCTGTTCGGCGGCCCGGCACGCGCCGACGATCGCCTCGTCGGTGAGCGCGGCCGATTCGATGATCACCTTGAGCACCGCCCGATCCTCGACGGCCTCGCGCACCGTGATGACCTCGGTGAGCACCGCGTTGAAGTCGCCGGCCAGCGCGGCGCCCACGTCGATCACCATGTCGACCTCGGCGGCGCCCTGATCTACCGCCAAGCGGGCCTCGGCGCCCTTGACCAGGGAGTGGTGCTTGCCCGACGGGAACCCGGCGACGGTCGCGACGACCAACCCCGGCGCCCGCACCGGCAGCATCGACGGCGACACGCAGATCGCGTACACCCCGAGCCGGCGCGCCTCGGCGACCAATGCCTCGACATCGGCGGGCGTGGCCTCGGGAGCCAGCAGGGTGTGGTCGATCATGGCGGCCACATCGGCCCGGGTCAGCGGCGTCGAGACGGTCATGGTCCCGAGCATGACACACCGCGCGCCGCCCGCCGACGCGCAGGCCGCCGGCGAATCATCGTTGCGCCGCCGTACCCATATCCGGGAGACTTATGCATGGCGGTTCGCCGACCGCCGCCACAGACACGGAGACGATTGTGCTGATCCGTCGCGAGACCCCAGCGGATGCCGCGGCGATCGCCGCGATCCACCGAGCCGCCTTCGCCCCGCATTATGCCGAGGACGCCGCCATCACCGAACCGCCGGAACCGGCGCTGGTCGAGGCACTACGCGCGGACGAGTCCTGGATGCCGACGCTGTCACTGGTCGCGCTGGAGTACGACACTGTCGTCGGCCATCTGTGCCTCACCAGGGCGGGCATCGGTCCGTTCCCGGTGCTGGCCCTCGGCCCGCTCGGCGTCGATCCCGATCATCAGAAGACCGGTGTCGGCTCGGCCCTGACGCACGCCGCACTCGGCGCCGCCGACGCGCTGGACGAATCGGTGGTCGGGCTGGTGGGCAGCCCCGAGTACTACTCCCGCTTCGGTTTCGTGCCGGGCGCCCGGCTCGGCATCGTGCCGGATCAGGCCGACTGGGCCGAGTACTTCCAGGTCCGCGCGCTCACGGCCTACGATCCGGCCGTCACCGGCGAGTTCCGCTACCCCGCGCCGTTCTACGACCTCTGACCCCTCACTCGAAGACGACCGTGCGGCGGCCGTGCACGAGGACGCGGCCCTCGAGGTGCCAGCGCAGGCCGCGGGCCAGCACCACGCGCTCGATGTCGCGGCCCTGGCGCACCATGTCGCGCACGTCGTCGGCGTGGTCGACGCGGATCACGTCCTGCTCGAGGATCGGCCCCGCGTCCAGCTCGGCGGTGACGTAGTGGCAGGTCGCGCCGATCAGCTTCACGCCGCGCGCGTAGGCCTGGTGATACGGGCGGGCGCCGACGAACGAGGGCAGGAAGCTGTGGTGGATGTTGATGGCCCGGCCCGCCCAGTGCTCGCACAGCTCGGCGGGCAGCACCTGCATGAAGCGGGCCAGGACCACGGCGTGCGGATCGTGGGCGTCGACCAGCTCGCGCACCTGGGCGAAGGCGGGGCCGCGTTCGGCCGGGTCCTTCGGGAAGGGCACGTGGTGGAACTTCACGCCGTGCGCCTCGGTCATCCCGGCCAGGTCGGGGTGGTTGCCGATGACGGCCTCGATGGTGGCGGGCAGTTCACCGGCCGCCGCGCGCCCGAGCAGATCGTGCAGGCAGTGCCCGTCCTTGCTCACCAGCAGCACCACCCGGCGCGGGGCGCCGGAATCGTGCAGCTGCCAATCGGTCTCCGGGCCGAACTCCGCGGCGACCTCGGCGAAGCGGGTGCGCAGCTCGTCGATGCCGAACGGCACCGTCGCGGCCTTCACCGCCTGCCGGGTGAAGAACCAGCCGGTGTCGCCGTCGGAGTGGTAGCCGGCCTCCACGATCGAGCCGCCGAAATCGGCGATGAACGAGGAGATCCTGGCGATGATGCCGGGCCGGTCCGGGCAGCCGAGCGTCAGCACGAAACGGCGGTCATCCGAGGTCAACGGGGCGGAACTCATCCGCCCATCCTCGCAGGCCGCTAAGCGAGCGCGCGTGCGGGCTCACGGACAGCGGCCAGCACCTTGCGCAGTTCGGCGTTGAACAGGTCGAAGCGCTCGACATTGCCGAGGTGCCCGGTCGGCAGCACCTCGAACCCGGCGAGGGTGCCCGCCTGACGCAGCAGTTCGGCCAGCCGCTCGGCGTGCACGACCGGGGTCATGTCGTCGCGGTCACCGGCCAGCACGGTGGTGGGGACGGTGAAGTTGCGCGCGGCATCGCCCAGGTGCAGTTCGGCGAGCAGCAGGCCGTAGCGCGCCCTGGTCATCATCGGACAGCCGCGGACCACCGACAGCGCGTAGCTCAGCTTCTCCGGCGTGGTGTCCAGCGTCATCACCTGGCGGGCGAAGATCCAGCGCACCGGCGCGATCGGCGGGAACACGACCGGGGTGCCGAGGATGAGCTTGCCGAGCCAGTCCGGCGAGGGCAGCGCGCGACCGCGCAGCAGCCGCAGCGGCTTGTTCAGGCCGGGCACCATCGTCGAGACCTCGACCAGCGAGTGCGCGCCGGTATTGGTGAGCAGCACGGCCTCGGCCTGCGCGGCGACGCGTTCGGGGTAGCGGCCCGCCCAGGCGATGAGCGTCATGCCGCCCATACTGTGACCGACCAGCACCGCGCGCTGCCCGGGCAGCAGGGCCGCGTCGAGCACGTCGCACAGGTCGTCGGCGAGCAGATCGGTGCTCGGGCGCGCGTAGCCGTTGGTGCTCTCGCCGTGGCCGCGCTGGTCGTAGGCGATGACGCGGTACTCGCCGGCGAAGGCGTTGATCTGGGCGTTCCAGTATTCGATGGAGCAGGTCCAGCCGTGCGCGAACACGATGACCGGCGCGTCGACCGGACCGTAGGCGTGCACGCGCAGCCGGGCGCCGTCGGCGGTGATCACGGGGATCACCTCGTGGGGAATCGACGGCGGATCGAAGGCCGCCAGGCCGTGGGTCCGGGTCCGCAGGTCGGCCCGGTGGGCCGCCAGGACCGTCTTCACCGTGGTGGACGCCGAGCCCACCAGTTCGATCAGAGCCGTCGGCAACTTCGCACGCATCGGCACACTCCTTTGTGTTACTGCTAGATACAGTAACACCGTGTACCACTGAACGCGAGGGTTACCAGCGCGGGCCGCGCTGCACCTCGTCGACCTTCGGACGCACGTCCGCGAGGTAGACCCCGGTCGCGATGATCGCGATGAACGAGGTCAACATGCCGAAACCGGCGATACCGAGCAGCAGGAACACCAGCGCGCCGCCGAGAATCGCCAGCCAGATCGGCTTGGTCATCTTGTCCACGGCGGTGAACGCCTCCGCCCGCTGGCGCACGGCGTGGATGAGCGCGAACACCGTCGCGCCGAAGGCCGCGACCCACAGGACCAGCAGGATCATCGACGTCAGACCGTTCACCATATTCACACCCCCATCATACGAACAGCGGCTCCGCACACCAGGGATGTGCGAAGCCGCTGCCTGCAGGGGGAACTATGTGGTTTTTCAGGCCTTCTTCGGCGCTGCCTTCTTGGCGGGGGCCTTCTTGGCGGCCGGAGCCTTCTTGGCGGCGGGCGCCTTCGGGGCCGGAGCGGGCGCGGGCTCCTCGGTGGTCACCGCGACGACCTCGGCGTCGACGACGGCCGCGGCCTGCTCGGCCACTGCCTCGGCCTCGGCCTTGCCACGGCCCAGCAGGTCGTTGACCTTGGCCAGGGCATCCTCGGCGCGGGCGGAGGCGTCCTTGTACAGGCTCTCCACGCGACCGATCTGCTCGTCGACGGCCTGGTTGGCGCGCAGCCGGTCGACGGTCTCCTCACCGCGGACGGCGAGGTCGGCGTAGATGTCGAGGGCCTGGCGGTAGTACTGCTCGGCCAGCTTGCGCAGCTCCTCGGGGGTGAACTTCTCGCGCAGCTCGGCGAGGTCCTCCGGCAGCTCCGACGGCAGCCCGGCGATGCGCTCGCGCAGGGTGTCGAACTGGGCCTGCACGTCGGCCGGCACGTTGGCGAAGCGCTCGCGGGCCTCTTCGACGCGGGCCTTGGCATCGGCGGTGGCGACGCGCTCGCGGACGTCGGCGACAACCTCGTTCACGGCGGTGTAGATCGCGTCACCGGCGCCGACGGTGGCGAACAGCGGCTTGGTCACGGTAGCGGTCTTCTCGGTCATCAGTCTTCGTTCTCCTGGTGTGGCGGAGTGTCAGTTGTCGTGAACGAAACGTCGCTGTCCCGTTCGATCCCCCCTGAGCCGGCTTCTTCCCCGTTTTCCCGGCGAAACGACTCATAGATTTCCAGCAACACCTGTTTCTGCCGCTCGGTCACCGAAGTGTCAGCGAGCAGGGCGTCCCGGACCGGACTGTGCGGGCGCTGCTCGAGATATCCGGCCCGCACATACAACACCTCCGAGGAAACACGCAGCGCCTTGGCGATCTGCGCGAGTACTTCGGCGGAGGGGTTGCGCAATCCGCGCTCGATCTGGCTGAGGTACGGATTACTCACCCCCGCCAGAGCGGCGAGCTGACGTAAGGACACCTGCGCGGCTTCGCGCTGGGACCTGATGAACCCTCCGATGTCTTGTGCCGCGTGCGCTACACGTCCCTCGGGTTGGTCTGCCATCACTCACCTTCTGGCGGTTGTACGGTCAATACTAAGTCAGGGTGCTAGCAATTGCAAGCACTTCTGTTAGCACAGGTTCGGCTAACGGTCCGAGCTCAGTGGAACAGCAGCTGCGAGATCGTGTAGATGGCCAGGCCCGCCAGCGAGCCGACGACCGTGCCGTTGATCCTGATGAACTGCAGATCGCGGCCGACCTGCAGTTCGATCTTCCTACTCGCCTCGTCCGCGTCCCAGCGCGCGACCGTATCGGTCACCAGGGTCGTGATCTCGGCCGAGTAGTTACCGACCAGATAGCGGGCGCCGCGATCGATCCAGCCGTCCACCTTGCCGCGCATGGCCGGGTCGTCGCGCAAGCGTTCACCGAGCTGCTGCACATTCTCGGCCACCTTGCGGCGCAGCGTGGAATCGGGGTCCTCGGCCGACTCGAGAATCAGCCGCTTGGCCGCGCGCCAGGTGGCCTCGGCCATTCCGGTGATCTGCTCGCGGCCCATGATCTCGGCCTTCACCTTCTCGGCCTTGGCGATCATCGCCTCGTCGTGCTGCAGGTCGTCGGCGAAATCCTGCAGGAACCGGTCGGCGGCCTGCCGCAATTCGTGATCGGGATTGGACCGCACCTTCCAGGTGAATTCCACGAGTTCCCGATAGATCCGCTCCGACAGCAACGTATTGACGAATTTCGGCGCCCACTGCGGGGCGTCGCGCATCACGATCCGATCGATCGTCTCCTGCGAACCGAGCGCCCACTGATGCGCGCGTTCGGCCAGCAGATCGATCAGCGGCAGCTGCCGGTTGTCGGCGATCAATTCCGAGAGCACCCGCCCGATCGGCGGGCCCCACAGCGGCTCGGCGATCCGCTTGACGATGGTGTTGTCGATGATCTGCTCGACGTCCTCGTCGCGCAGCACGCCGACCACCGCGGTCAGGATGGTCGAGCTCTCCTGCGCGACCCGCGCCGCGTGGCCGGGATCGGCCATCCACCGCCCCACCCGGAACGAGATCTGCGCCGACTCCAGCCGGGCCGACACCACATCGGGCGCGAGGAAGTTGGTGCCGACGAAGGCGCCGAGGCTCGAACCGAGCTGGTCCTTCTTCTTGCGGATGATCGCCGTGTGCGGAATCGGCAGGCCGAGCGGGTGCTTGAACAGCGCGGTGACCGCGAACCAGTCGGCGAGCGCGCCGACCATGCCCGCCTCGGACGCGGCACGCACATATCCGACCCACTCGCCGCCGCCACCGCGCGACTCGAGCCAGCGGCACAGCAGGTACACCACGCTGGCCACCAGCAGAAACCCGGTAGCCAGCGCCTTCATCTTGAAGAGGTCACGTTTCTTGCCCGCCTCGTCGGTCATGACCGCGAAGCCCGCGGGCGGCGCGGCGGGCTCGGTGCGCGGCGCGAGAACCGCCGTGTTGCCGGGAGCTTTCTCCATAGCCCCCATTCTGCTGTGCGTACCACGACCGCGCCGCCGCGAGTGTGGTAGATGCCGCAACGTCGACCAAACGAGCGCTACCACACAGGCACGCGCCTAAGCTGTATGACCAGAGACGCCACATCGATGCCAAGGGGGCTGTTCTGTCCACCGAAGACCTTGTCGAGATCGGCGAGCAGACCGGGCGCGCCGCCGGTGTTCGCGGCGGCGGCCCTGTCGACGGCCGCAAACGGCGGTGGCGGCAGCACAAGATCGACCGGCGCGAAGAGCTGGTCGACGGCACGCTCAACGCGATCCGGGCCCGTGGCAGTCAGGCGGGCATGGACGAGATCGCCACCGAGATCGGCGTGTCCAAGACCGTGCTGTACCGCTACTTCGCCGACAAGAACGACCTGGTGCACGCCACCATGCAGCGGTTCATCGAGACCACGCTGCTGCCCCGCGTGTACGGCGCCATCAACCTCGACGCCGACGAGTACCAGCTGGTGCGCGCCGCGATGACCGAGTACGTCGGCACCGTCGACGACGATCCCGAGGTCTACCGGTTCATCATGAGCAACTCCGCGGGCGACAAGTCCTCGCTCGCCGAGTTCGAACGGCTCTTCGCCGAGGTGGTGACGGCCGTGCTCGTCGACCGGGCCGGCGCCAAGGGGGTGCGCACCGACGGCGCGATGCTGTGGTCCTACGTGCTGGTCGGCGGCATCCAGCTGGCCACCCACTGGTGGACGACCACCGACAAGGCGATGCCGCGCCAGGACGTCATCGACTACCTCACGATGATGGCGTGGTCGGCGATCGAGGGTGTCGCCCGTGCGGGCGGCTCGCCCGAATACTTCAGCGCTCAGCCGCACGCCCTGCCGGACATCCCGACACTGCCTTCCTGACCTGGCTCTTCGCCGCCGAGGGCGGAGCGGGGCTCGACATTACCGGCCGGTTGGTTACGCTGAACCGAGTGTGGCGCTGTGGCTCGCGTCACCGGGGGCGGCTGTGTGCCGCCGTGCCCGTCGGCACCAACGGAGGTACCTCGATGGCGAAGAACGTGCCGACGTCCCGGCTTGCCCGCGGCACGAAGCTGGGGGCGGTCGCGGCTAGCTCGGTGATCCGCTCGAAGAAGACCAGACTCTCCATGCGCGGACGGTCCGAGGCGGTCCGCGCGAAGATGGCCGAGGAGTCGATGATCCGCACCACCGAGCAGGTGGTCATGGTGCTGGGCACCATGAAGGGCGTGGCCATGAAGCTGGGCCAGATGATGTCGGTGCTCGACCTCGACCTGGTGCCGCCGGATCATCGCGACCGGTTCCAGCAGCGGTTGGCCGTGCTGCGCAACGCCGCCCCGACGGTGTCGTTCGAGGCCATGCGCGCGGTGATCGAGGAGGATTTCGGCCGCCCGCTGTCGGAGGTGTTCGCCGAATTCGACCCCGAGCCGATCGCGGCCGCCTCGATCGGTCAGGTCTACCGGGCCGCCCTGCCCGACGGCCGCGCGGTCGCGGTGAAGGTGCAGTATCCGGGCGTGGACGTCGCGGTGCGCGCCGACCTGAAGAACCTCACCATGTTCCGCCGGGTGCTCGCCTCGGCGATGCCGTGGATCACCCCGGCGGTGCTGGACGAGCTGAAGCTGAACATGGAGGCCGAGCTCGACTACGTGGCCGAAGCCGCCACCCAGGCCGAGATCGCCCGGCTCTACCGGGACCATCCGTTCATCGTGGTGCCCGATTCGGTGCCGGAACTGTCCACGACCAGGGTGCTGGTCACCGAGTTCATCGAGGGCACCGGCTTCGACGAGCTGCGCACGCTGCCCGCCGAGCAGCGCGACCGGGTCGGCGAGATCATCTACCGGTTCTACGTCGGCTCGCTGTTCACCTTCAACGAGTTCTGCGGTGACCCGCATCCGGGCAACGTGTTACTGGCCCGCGACGGCCGGGTCGCCTTCCTCGACTTCGGCCTGTTCAACCGCATGGACCCCAAGCTGGTGCACTTCGAGATCCTGTGCCTGCGCGCGGCCGCGGAGGATCGCGCGGAAGACCTGCGGCAGTTGATGATCGAGCGCGGCGTGATCGACTCCCCGGAGGAGATCGGCGCCGAGGAATGCCTCGAGTACGTGCTCTCCGCCTCGGAATGGTGCCTGGTCGACGAGGTCCTCACCATCACCCCCGAGCTGGCCAGCGGCGCTTTCCTGCTCGCCGTCGACCCGAGGGCCAGCGAGTTCACCGGGATGAAGCAGCAGAACCTGCCGCCGGAGCACCTGTTCTCCCGCCGGGCCGACTTCCTCACCTTCGGCATGCTCGGCCAGCTCGAATGCACCGCAAACTGGCACGCGATCGCCAGGGAATGGCTCTACGACGAGCCGCCCGTCACCGAACTCGGTCTGGCCCACCGTGATTGGCTCACCACCCACCCGCCGAAACCGGCGAAGAAACCGCGTGCCCGCAAGGCGAGCACTCGATGAAAGGCGCTTCGATGCCGCAAGACCGTGAGTTCGACCTGACCCTGTTCGGCGCGACCGGGTTCGTCGGCAAGCTCACCGCCGAATACCTGCTCACCGCCGCACCGGCCGACGCGCGGATCGCGCTGGCAGGCCGCTCGGCCGACAAGCTCGCCGCCGTGCGCGCCGAGCTGGGCCCGGCCGCCGCGAACTGGGAACTGGTCGTGGCCGATTCGACCGACCCGGCCGCGCTGGCGACGATGGCCGAACGCACCAAGGTGGTCGTCACCACCGTCGGCCCGTACCTGCGCTACGGCATGCCGCTGGTCGCGGCGTGCGCCGCCGCGGGCACCCACTACGCCGACCTCACCGGCGAGCCACTGTTCATCCACGACGCGATCGAGCGGTACGAGCAGACCGCGATCGACTCCGGCGCGAAGATCGTGAACTCCTGTGGCTACGACTCGATCCCGTCGGACCTGAGCGTCTACGAGCTCTACCGCGCGACCGTCGCCGACAACACCGGTGAGCTCGAGGACACCACCCTGGTGGCCTACCTCAAGGGCGGAATGAGCGGTGGCACCATCGATTCCGGCCGGGCCATGATGGAGGACATCGCCGCCGATTCCAGTCGCGGCCGCATCCTCGCGCACCCGTACTCGCTGAGCCCGGACCGCAGCATGGACCCCGATGTCGGCCGCCAGTCCGATCAGGCGCTGGCCAGGGCCGACAGCATCGATCCCAGCCTCGACGGCTGGGTCACCACGTTCATCATGGCCTCGCACAACACCAAGGTCGTGCGCCGCACCAACGGCCTGCTCGGCTGGGCCTACGGCAAGCAGTTCCGCTACCGCGAGGTGATGAACGCGGGCCGCTCCGCGGCCGCGGCGCGGGTCGCGGGCGGGTTGGGGGGGGGGGTCGTGGCCGGGATGGGCGGCCAGGGCCTCCTCGACGGCTTCCCAGTAGACGGCGTTGTTCACGTGGCCGAGCCGGTCGACATCGGTGACGCGCAGCGGGAACGACG
>NZ_JARWOJ010000108.1 GCF_029868625.1 Nocardia neocaledoniensis
GACGCGACCCGCATCACCGACGCTACCGGTCGACCCCCGGTGTGCGCTGCCGGACAGCCGGACGTGTCCGTGAATTTGTCGTTAACCGGCGCCGTCCGCGAGATCCCCGCGACCCTGGCCGTACTCGGCGACCGCGCCGAGTACCTGAGCGTCGACGCCACCGACGCGACGGCGCTCGCCGAGGCCGTCGCGCCGTGGCGCGACCGGATCACCGGAGTCGTGCACGGCGCCGGGGTCCTGGCCGACTCGATGATCCCGGACAAGACCGCCGACTCCATCGCTCGCGTGCTGCGCCCGAAGCTCGGTGGCCTGGCCGCCGTCCTCGCCGCGGTGGGGGAGCCGACGGACCTGGTCCTGTTCACCTCGGTGGCCGGCCTGTTCGGCAACACCGGGCAGGCCGATTACGCCGCCGCCAACGAGGCGCTGTGCCGGTTCGCGGTGAGCTGGCGGCGCAGGCATCCCGGAACCCGCGTCACCGCGATCGACTGGGGCGCCTGGGACGGCGGCATGGTGACCGCTGACCTGCGCGAACACTTCCGGGCTCGCGGCATCCCGCTGCTGGCCCCCGCCGCGGGCGCCGCCGCCTTCACCACCCAGTTCACCGCGGACCGTCGGCCCGAGCCGGTGCTGCTGGTCGGCGCCGCCACCGCGCTGTCCACCGGCGAACAGCCCGCGCGCACGGTGCGGGCCCGCCGCGACATCGCCGGCTTGATCGACGAACCCGTGATCGAGGCACACCGGATCGGCGAGCACATCGTGCTGCCCGCCACCTTCGGCCTCGGCGCGATGATCCATCTCGCCGAACGAACCAGCCCCGGCCGCACCGTGGTCGGCGTCCGCGACTACCAGGTTCTCAAGGGGCTCGTCTTCGATCACCCCGTCACCGCACTCGAGATCGAGCTCACCCCCGTCGCCGCTATCGACGGCCGTACCGCGGTGCGCGCCACCGTCTTCGACGGCAAGGTGGCGCACTTCCGGGCGACCCTGCTGCTCGCGGCCGACCCGGATCACGCTGCCCGGCAGCCGATTCCGGCCGGTCCGGGCATCTCCGCCGAGCGGATCTACCGGGACGCCATCCAGTTCCACGCCCCCGCGCTCCAGGGGCTGCGTGCCATCCGGGCCGAGAGCGACGCCGCGATCGTCCTGGACTGCCACCTGCCCACCGGCCCGGTCGCCGCCGGCGCCTACGCGGGCCACCTGCACGACCCGGTCGCCGCCGACCTGATCCTGCAGGGTCCGCCCGTCCTCGGCCACCGCCTGCTCGGCACGGCCTGCCTGCCCCTCGGGGTCGGCCGCATCGACTACCACCATCCGCTCCCGGCCACCGAACCGTTCGTCCTGGTGGTCGACAACCCGCGCGCGAGCAGGCTGGAGGCCCGCATCGACGCCACCGCGCTGTCCACCGATGGCACAGTGCTGCAACGTTTCTCGGACGTCACCGTCCTCACGACGCCCGACCTGACGGACAAGTTCCAGACCTCGGTGAGGAAGTGGACCCGATGACAATCCTCGACTTCGACGGCATCGCCTTCGACCCGACCGGCGTGCGGCCCGGCCAGCACGCGACGCCGCCGGTCCCGCACCCGGGCCACGGGCAGGAGTCCGCGCGGCAGACCAGCGGTCCCACTCGTGCGGCGGAACTCGCCGGCCGCGCCGTGGAACCTGCCGCACACGCGGTGGAGCCCACACAGCAGCGCCAGGATGCCGCTCCATCGATCGGAGGCCCCGCCCTGGCGGCCCCCGCGCTCGCTCGGACGAGCGAGGGGAGTGGCGGCGCACCACGCGGCGCGATCGCCGAGCTCCGCACCGGCGTCGTCACCGCGCACCGCGCCGCTCTCACCGCGCAGGTCGCCCTGCAGCGTGCGCTGTGGGCCCGCGCGGTCGGAACACCCCTGTCCGACATGGGTATTCCGACCGGTAGGGCGGAGTCCACCGCGCATCCCGGCGAACAGCACGTGACCCGGCCGGGTCGCGGTGCGGACATGGGAACCGCGACCATCGCCGGTGGACAGGACGCGGCGGCCCCGGCCGCGCCGCTCGCGAACCGTCCGGGATCGGCCGACGACGTGCGCGCCGCGCGACCCGGCACCGGATTCGCACGGGAAGGCGCGTTCAAGCCGCTGGCGCGGACCACACGCACCTCCCTGGACCGTGCGGCGCTCGCCTCGCTGACCACCGGCGCGATCGCGGAGGTGTTCGGGCCGGGGTACCGGCGCGACGGCGTCGAGGTCGCGGCGCGTCTGGCGGTCGGAGAGCCGTTGGCGCTCACCGGGATCGAGTCGATCGAGCTCTACGGCGGCACCGGCGACGGGCGCGTCGTCGCCCACTACGACGGCGCGCCCCGCGCTGCCGCCCCCCAGGTCGCCCAGGTATTAGCGCTGTTGACCGGCATGCACCAGTGCCTGTCCCGCAGCACGCTGACCGA
>NZ_JARWOJ010000109.1 GCF_029868625.1 Nocardia neocaledoniensis
CCCCCTGTTCTGTTATCGAGCGATTGCAGCTTTACAAATCTGCCGATTTGTCTAGACGCCGGACAAATCGGGATCTATCGTCTGTGACAGAGAGTTACGCACATCACAGATGTGATCTGTGCCGCAGGATGGAGACGACGATGTCTACAGATGCCAACGCGTCCGAACAGCGGGTGGCGCCCCCGCAGTGGCGCGATTCCAAGCGCTATCTCTGGTTGTGGGGCCTGTTCGCCCCCACCGGGCTGTTCACGATCGCGATCCCGCTGATCTGGGGCCTCAACCAGCTCGGCTGGCACCGGCTGGCCGAGGTGCCGTTCTGGCTCGGGCCGGTGCTGGTGTACCTGGTGATCCCGCTGGCCGACCTGTTCTTCGGCCCCGACGGCGACAATCCGCCCGACGAGGTCATGGAGTACCTGGAGAACGACAAGTACTACCGGTACCTGACCTATCTGTACCTGCCGTTCCAGTACGCCTCGCTGATCTTCGCCTGCTACATCATCACCGCCGACAATCTGCACTGGCTCGGCTTCCCCGGCGGCGCCAACGTGATCGACAAGATCGGCATCGCGATCAGCGTCGGCATGATCGGCGGCATCGGCATCAACACCGCCCACGAGCTCGGCCACAAGAAGGTCGACCTGGAACGCTGGCTGGCCCGTATCGCGCTGGCGCAGTCGTTCTACGGGCACTTCTACATCGAGCACAACCGCGGTCACCACGTCCGCGTCGCCACCCCCGAGGACCCGGCCAGCGCCCGCATCGGCGAGACCTTCTGGGCCTTCTGGCCGCGCACCGTCGTCGGCAGCCTCCGCTCCGCCTGGCATCTGGAGAAGGAGCGGCTGCACCGCCTCGACAAGGGCCCGTGGACCTTGCGCAACGATGTGCTCAACGCGTGGG
Source organism: Nocardia neocaledoniensis (assembly GCF_029868625.1). Lineage (GTDB taxonomy): Bacteria > Actinomycetota > Actinomycetes > Mycobacteriales > Mycobacteriaceae > Nocardia > Nocardia neocaledoniensis_A. The sequence continues at coordinate 898 of NZ_JARWOJ010000109.1, forward strand.
CGATGTCGGTGGTGCTGTGGGGCGGCTTGATCCTCGCCTTCGGCATCGAGGTGCTGCCGTATCTGATCCTGCAGGCCGTGATCGGGTTCAGCCTGCTGGAGTCGGTGAACTACCTCGAGCACTACGGCCTGGTGCGGCAGAAGACCCCGTCGGGACGCTACGAGCGGCCCGCGCCCGAGCACAGCTGGAACAGCGACCATCTGGTCACCAACATCTTCCTGTACCACCTGCAGCGGCACAGCGATCACCACGCGTACCCGACCCGGCGCTACCAGACGCTGCGCAGCTGGGACGGTGCGCCGAACCTGCCGAGCGGGTACGCCAGCATGATCCTGATCGCCTACTTCCCGCCGATCTGGCGCAAGGTCATGGACAAGCGCGTGCTCGCGCACTACTCGGGTGACGTCACCCGGGCCAATATCGAACCCAAGCGCCGGGAGAAGGTCCTCGCGCGGTACGGCCAGGAGGGAGATCAGGCATGAGTGCGTATCGCTGCCCGGTCTGTGATTATGTCTACGACGAAACGGAAGGAGCCCCGCGCGAGGGCTTTCCGGCCGGCACGCCGTGGGCGTCGGTTCCCGACGACTGGTGCTGCCCGGACTGCGGGGTGCGGGAGAAGATCGACTTCGAGGCGGTAGGAGTGTCGCGTTGACCGAGTACAAGCTCTACCAGTGTGTGCAGTGCGGTTTCGAATACGACGAGGCGCAGGGCTGGCCCGACGACAACATCGCGCCGGGCACCAGGTGGGAGGACATCCCCGACGACTGGACCTGCCCGGACTGCGGCGCCGCGAAGTCCGATTTCTTCATGGTCGAGATCGAACGTTCGTGAGTGTGGCGGGCACGTCGCGCACGGGAGCGCGCATCCCGTACCAGGAGGCGGCGCGGGAACTGCTGCGCCGCTCGGTCCTGGACGGGATGCGCGAGCTGCTCACCGAGCGGGACTGGTCCAAGATCACCCTCGGTGACGTCGCCGCGCGCGCCGGGGTCAGCAGGCAGACGCTCTACAACGAGTTCGGTTCGCGGGCCGGGCTGTCGCAGGCCTACGCGCTGCGCCTGGCCGACGAGCTCGTCGATCACGTCCGCGAGGCGCTCGACGACAACGTCGGCGACGCACGCGCCGCGATCCGCGTCGGCATGACCGGCTTCTTCTTCGCCGCCGCGGCCGACCCGCTGGTGCGGTCGCTGCTGGCGGGGGAGATGAAGCCGGATCTGCTGCGCCTGATCACCCTCGACGCGGGGCCGCTGCTCGAGCACGCCACCGCGCGGCTGGCCGATGTGTTCCAGCACAGCTGGGTCGACGCGTCCGACTCCGAGGCCGATGTCCTCGCGCACGCGCTCGTGCGCATCGCGCTGAGTTACATCCCCAATCCACCTGTCCCCGAGCGTGACGCGCCCGCGGAGATGAGCGCTCTGCTGAGCCCGTATGTCGAGGCGATCGTGCAGGTACGCGGCATCAGGACGCCGGTGGGTGACGCCGGTCACTCCGGCGCGTGAGATCGACTGAATCGCCCGCGTGTAACCATCACCACGTTTGCCGAATTGGCGCTGTGTAACGCGCCCGGGGTCTGTCAGTATTCACATCGGTCGGCGATTGGTCTTTTTACAGCGGAGCGGGTGTGCAAGCGGTTGGCAAACCGGGGGGTTTTCGCGATCCCAAACGGTATCTCTGGGCTCTCGGGCTGATCGCGCCGGCGTGCGCGCTCCTGCCCTCCCAGCTCGTGTACCGCACCGGCGCCGAGGTGTTCTGGTGGATCGGTCCCGCGATCGTGCTCATCGCCATTCCCGTGCTGGACTGGATCGTCGGCGAGGACGGCAACAATCCACGCGACGAGGACTACGAAGCGCTGTCCAACGATCGCTACTACCGCTGGTGCACCTACCTGTTCCTGCCGATCCAGCTGATCGGCCTGGTCATCGCGTGCGCCATGTGGGCCGGCGACGATCTCGACCTCGTCGACAAGCTCGGCCTGGCCGCCACCGTCGGCTTCGTGAGCGGGATCGGCATCAATGCCGCCCACGAACTGGGCCACCGGGTGGAGCGTGCTGAAAGATTGCTGTCGAAGATCGCGCTCGCCCAGTCCGGGTACGGGCACTTCTTCGTCGAGCACAATCGCGGCCACCACGCCCGCGTCGCCACCCCGGAGGATCCGGCCAGCGCCCGGCTGGGTGAATCGCTGTGGGAGTTCTTGCCGCGCAGCGTGATCGGTGGCTTCCGGTCGGCGCTCCAACTCGAGCGCGTGCGGCTGGCCAGGCAGGGGCGCGGCTGGTGGTGCAGGCAGAACAACATCCTGCAGGCGTGGGCGATGAGCGCGGTGCTGTTCGGTTCGCTGGTCGCGGTGTTCGGACCGGCGATCCTGCCGTGGCTGGCGCTGCAGGCCGTGGTCGGGATCGGCTTGCTCGAAGCCGTCAACTACGTCGAGCACTACGGGCTGCTGCGCGCCCGCAAGCCCAACGGCCGGTGGGCCCGCTGCTCCCCGCGCGACAGCTGGAACAGCGATCGCCTGGTCACCAACATCTTCCTGTTCCATCTGCAGCGCCACAGCGACCACCACGCCAACCCGGGCCGCCGCTATCAGACCCTGCGCAGCAGCAGCGAATCGCCGCAGCTGCCCGCCGGCTACGCCACCATGCTGCTGCTCGCCGCCGTCCCGCCGCTGTGGCGGGCCGTGATGGATCCGAAGGTGGCCGCCCACTACGGCGGCGATCTGTCGCTGGCCAACGTGGCTCCGGCCAAGCCGCGCCGTTTGCTGGCCCGATACCGCGCCACGGCCTGAGCGCACCCGCCGACGGACCGGGGAACGAGCGCGCCGACAGGCGGTAGCCTTGCCTCGGTACTGACTACCAGGAGAGGCTGATGACGACCTCAGAACTTCCCGCGCGCACCGAGCTCACCGCTGACGTCCGCAACGGCATCGATTACAAGGTGGCAGATCTCTCGCTGGCCGAATTCGGCCGCAAGGAGATCCGCCTCGCCGAGCACGAGATGCCCGGCCTGATGGCACTGCGCCGCGAATACCACGATGTGCAGCCGCTGAAGGGCGCCCGCATCTCCGGTTCGCTGCACATGACCGTGCAGACCGCTGTCCTGATCGAAACGCTGGTCGCTCTCGGCGCGCAGGTGCGCTGGGCGTCCTGCAACATCTTCTCCACCCAGGATCACGCCGCCGCGGCGATCGTCGTCGGGCCCAACGGCACCGTCGACGAGCCCAAGGGCACCCCGGTCTTCGCCTGGAAGGGCGAGACGCTGGAGGAGTACTGGTGGGCGGCCGAGCAGATGCTCACCTGGCCCGGCGAGCCGGCCAACATGATCCTCGACGACGGCGGCGACGCCACCATGCTCGTGCTGCGCGGCGCGCAGTTCGAGAAGGCAGGCGTTGTCCCGCCCGCCGACGAGGAGCACTCGGCCGAGTACACGGTCTTCCTGAACCTGCTGCGTGAGCGGTTCGAGACCGACAAGGGCAAGTGGAGCGCCATCGCCGAGTCGGTCAAGGGCGTCACCGAGGAGACCACGACCGGCGTGCTGCGGCTGTACCAGTTCGCCGCCGCGGGTGAGCTGGTGTTCCCGGCGATCAACGTCAACGACTCGGTCACCAAGTCGAAGTTCGACAACAAGTACGGCACCCGCCACTCGCTCATCGACGGCATCAACCGCGGCACCGATGTGCTCATCGGCGGCAAGAAGGTGCTGATCTGCGGCTACGGCGACGTCGGCAAGGGCTGCGCGGAGTCGCTGGCGGGCCAGGGCGCGCGCGTGCAGGTCACCGAGATCGATCCGATCAACGCCCTGCAGGCGCTGATGGACGGCTACGACGTGGTGACCGTCGAGCAGGCGATCGGCCAGGCCGACATCGTCATCACCTCGACCGGCAACAAGGACATCATCACCCTCGAGCACATGAAGGCGATGAAGGACCAGGCCATCCTCGGCAACATCGGTCACTTCGACAACGAGATCGATATGGCCGCGCTGGAGCGTTCGGGTGCGACCCGGCTCGAGATCAAGCCGCAGGTCGACCTGTGGACGTTCGACTCGGGCAAGTCCATCATCGTGCTGTCGGAGGGCCGCCTGCTGAACCTGGGCAACGCCACCGGCCACCCCTCGTTCGTGATGTCGAACAGCTTCTCCAACCAGGTCATCGCGCAGATCGAGCTGTGGACCAAGCCGGAGGAGTACGACAACGAGGTCTACCGCCTGCCCAAGCACCTGGACGAGAAGGTCGCGCGCATCCACGTCGAGGCCCTCGGCGGCACGCTGACCAAGCTCACCAAGGATCAGGCCGAATACATCGGCGTGGACGTGGAGGGCCCGTACAAGCCGGACCACTACCGTTACTGAGCACGATGTGAACCGGCCCCCCCCCCGGTGTTGGGGGGGGGGGTGGGGGTGAGGGGGGGGGGCAGCCGCCCGGGCGGGGGGGGGAAAAATTGGGGCGGGCGGCCGGGCGGGGCGCCCCCGGCGCGCCCCCCC
>NZ_JARWOJ010000110.1 GCF_029868625.1 Nocardia neocaledoniensis
TAAACACTTCACAAACCTTTTCATACATTTTTCAGACGTGGGGTTCCCGGGTGGTAACCCCCGGGGTGGGGCGGGGGGGGGGGGGGGCCCGCCCCGGGGGGCGGGGGGGTGCTCCCCCCCCCCGCGGGTGGGGTTGCCCCACCCGCGGACCCACCGGCCAGCGAGCTGGCCGCGCGATGCTGGTCCGAGGTATTCAGGTGGTCCGAGTTGTGTCAGGCGCGGGCGATGGAACTGATCAGCGTCGCCGCGCCGAGGGTTCGGGTGGTGATGATCTGGCGCGGCGCGAACGGCTCACTGCCGGGGTGGTATTCGGTTACGGTGACCGCCCACAGGTCCGCATCACCTACGCGGACCAGCGGTGAGATCGTGACGCAGTGATGGGTGCCAGCCGGGACGGCGTCGATCCCGGCCTGCAACCGGTCACCAGGACCGACGAGGGCGTCGGAGGCGAGGAACTGGCGTGCCTGCTTGGCGGAGCGTTGCACGTAGTAGGCGTAGTTGAACCCCAGGATCGCGCCCGGGCCGCTGGACGTGTCACCCGGTCCGAACCCGGTTACCACTCCCGAAGGGGAGGTGACCTGCGCGCAAGTGACGGTGCGCGAGCCCGCGGAGCCCTCGGGTGCGGTCACGATCGCGATGGTGGTCAGCGCGGCGAGGGTGCCGAGCACGCTCGCCGCGATCCATTGGCGGCGGTGTGAGCGAGGCGTGGTGGTGGTGTCGAACTTGGCATACATGGTGCTGGGAGTTCCTTGGCTCGAGAGGGTTCGGAGGGTGGCCCGGGAGTCGCCGGGAAGCAACTCCGGGGCCGCCTCGGCACGGGCCCGGACCGGGAGGGGTCGTGGTTTCTCGCCGGTTCACGTGCCGGAGGCCATTCAGGTGGTCGGGGGCCGTGACGGGATGGGTCAGGGCTGGAGGTAGAGCCGCTCATTCGGCAGCCGGGGCAGTCCGGTGCACCGGCAGGGGGAGACGGCTACGGTTCCGGGGCGGTGTGCGGCCACGTCGCAGACGAACACCAGCGCGGCGGTCACACAGGCGGCGAATTCCATTCGGACGCTGGAAATCAGCACCGAGAGTCGGACGTCGGGTTCGTCGGGGCGCGGTGACCGTCGGCTCGCGGGCGTCATTGCCGCGCCGACCGGGGTAGGAGTGCTCGGGCGCATTCGATCACCACTTCCCCGGAAGGGCGGAAGGTGCTGGTAGCCGGGGAGATCCAGGTACGGATCACCTGTGAGTCCGGGACCGGGGAGGGTAGGGCGATGTCTCCGTCGCGGATGACCACCACCCGGGCGTGCCACAGCTGCGCGATGACACTGGGATCGGCGATGGGCTGCATGTCGGCTCGCACGAGGAAGGTCCACATCCCTGCGCGGGGGTGGCCGATGATCGACAACGGAGTGACGCCTCGCATGTCGAGGCTGTTCTTGACCTGTTGTGCCAGTCCGGTCGGCATCATCACCGCCGCGACGAGAGATCCCGCCGTCATCGTGATCCGCCCTGTCTGCGGGTCGACCACGGTCGGCAGCGAGCAAATACGACGGTAGAACTCGGACCGGCTGCGGGGCGACTCGGTGAACGGGTGCATCCGCGTGTAGATCGGTGTCATTGCAACTCTCCGGAGGGCTCGGTCACACCGGTCAACCATCCGGCGGTCTTCATCGCGGCGAAATGCTGGACGAGCGTCGGCAGCGAGCAGTCGATTGCGTGAGGGATCTCTGTCCCGGCGAGGGCGCCGGCCGACTCGCCCGGCTCGGCCTGCCTCACCGCGGGCTGCGGTGCGTTCGGCTCGTTGCTGCCGTTCATGCGCGGCCTCCCTGATGGCGTTTCCGACGTGGAGGGAAGCGGGATCGGGCGGTTGTGCCTCGGCTTCCCCCGGACTGGGTTCCTGGTGAAAATCGTGGCCCGCCACCGGTATCGGAAGTAACCGCACAGTGTTGGCGTAGCGTTGGCGTACCGTAGGAGTTTCCGTCCAACAGCGGGATGAAGCTTGCTTGACCGAGTTCACGGCAACAGTGACCACACCCGTGCGCCGACAGCCTCCAACCACTATCTCCAGAGCGGTGCGTAGTTCCTTCCGTGACAGTGGAGTCCTCGGGCCGGGCAGAGTGAGGCGGCTCATCGGCTCGCCTGTCGAGCCGGGCGGCGCTTGTCCGCCGAAACCTGCCATTGCGCGCGCCGGTTGCGGAACACATCGCCGTTGTGGCGCAGAGCATCCAACGCCCGCGCGACGGTCCACGGCGGCACACTCAGGTCATACGCGATCGTCTCGACGGTCAGTGGTCCTCCGGGCTGGAGGAGGGCGAACACATCTTTTTCGAGGGCGGTTGTCATTAGTCACCTCGGTCGGCTGCCAGTAGTCACGGAGTCCGTGTCGGTGGGGGATGCGGACGAACTGACAGTCGCTCCACCATGCGGTTATGGGCAACGCGCACAAGGCATAACCGATATACGCCGGACGCATACCAGCCGCGTGTGCTGGTGATAGCGTCGAAATATTCGCGTTGTGTGGGGTCGGAGCGACGGGAGCGAAGCGATGGCGGAAACAGCCGGAAATGGGCGCACATGCGCTACGTGCGGAAGTGCGTTAAGCCGGTTCAACATCGGCCCGTGGTGTGGCAACTGCTCGCCCATCGCCTCGGCGGACGGACCGCCCGAGATGCCGGCCGAGTTCTGGGCTCACGGCCCGCTGCGCGAGGCACTGGCGAACTGGCATATGGGCGCGGTCATCGAGGAGTACCGCAATCACCCCGCCCACGGGCAACCACTGAGCCAGATCCAGGTAGCACAGTGGCTGGACCTGAGCCAGGCCCAGCTGAGCCGAATCGAGAACGGCCCAGCACCCGAGACACTCTCCAAGCTGGTCAGGTGGGCAACTGTCCTGCGCATCCCGCCAGATCTGCTGTGGTTCAAGCTGCCGAACGTCGCTACCGTGGAGCCCGTGGACCGACAAGGATTCCTGCGTGTGGCCGCAGCTACCGCTGCGACGGTCATCGTGTCACCGGACCGCCTCACCCAGATGCTCAGCCAAGCCCGCACCACCGTCAACCCGACGCGAGTGGGCGCAGTGGAGATCAAACAGATTCACGAAGCCGCCCAGCTATTCGCCCGGTGGGACGCCACCTATGGCGGCGGCCTAGTCCGCGATGTCGTTGTCGCGCAACTACGCGTAGCGGTCGCCTACCTGAAAGCCAACTGTTCCGCGCGCGACCGCGCGGCCCTGCAGATGGCTGTCGGGTCACTCGCGCACACGGCGGCGTTCATGGCCTTCGACGCCTGCGCACATGACGACGCGAACTCGATGTTCGCCCTGGCCCTCGACTGCGCCGAAGAGTCCGGGGCGGTGAACCTGCGAGCGAAGATCCTGTCCTCGATGGCACGCCATGCGATCTGGACCGGCCGCAACCACGACGGACTCGGATACGTCCGCAGGGCGTTCACCGAGGCAGACAAGCTCACCGCTACCGAACGCGCGATGCTGCACACCACCGAAGCACGGGTGCACGCGAAGCTGGGCGACGTTCCCGCAACGCTGACCTCCGTCGCCAACGCCGACCGCGACTTCAGCCGGTGCGTGCCCGGCAACGATCCGGCGTGGATGCGCTACTACGACAGTGCGCAGCACGCGGGCGATACCGGCCACGCCCTGTTCGACATCGCCGTGCACGGCAGCTTCGTCGGTGAGGCACGCGACCGGCTGACCGCAGCCGTCGACGGCCACGCCGACACCGCCGCACGGTCCCGGACGATGTCTACGATCAAACTCGCGTCACTGGTCATGGCCACCGGTGACCCGGCCGAGGCAACCACCATCGCAAACCAAGCCCTCGGTCGAGCACGTGACCTCAAGTCCCAGCGCGCGAACGAGGACATCGCCGAACTCCGCCGCTACGCCCACCGCGCAAAAGTCCAGATACCGACGCCCGCCACCACCACCACATGAACAGCTCGCAGGTCGAACGCATCGCCCGCACAGCCTGCACCGCAGCTGGCATCGACCCAGCCGGGATGGTCCCGATCAAACTCGCTGAGAACGCGATATTCCGAGTACCTGATCAACACACGGTCATCCGCGTCGCGCGGGCGGGCCAGACCGAAGCTGCACGCCGCGAGGTGGAAATCGCGGAATGGCTTCGAGAACAGCATATTTCGGCTGTGCAGCCGATGGGCACTCGCGCCGACTTCGCGGTGATCGACTCGCGCCCGGTGACGCTGTGGAAAGAGTTGCCGCCCCACCACAACGGCAGCGAGCGCGAGATCGGGAGGGCTTTGCGCGCCTTGCACCAGCTGGCCGCGCCGCCATTCCTACCCGAAGTCCAACCGTTCGTCCGGCTCGAGCAGCGCATCGACAGCGCGTCATCGCTGAGTCACGCAGATCGGCGGTGGCTGTACCAGCGGCTCGCGGACCTGCGCGCAGGTTGGGAAAGGTTGCCGACGGGCATGCCATGGTCGCCGATCCATGGCGACGCCTGGGAAGGCAACGTGGTCACCACCGAGGCCGGGGTGACCACGTTCCTCGACCTGGAGCGAGCCTCGGTCGGCCCGCCCGAATGGGACCTCGTCTCCACCGCGATCAAACAAAGCTCCTTCGGCTGGATCTCGGCCGAACGCTACCGTGCCTTCTGTGACGCATACGGCCACGACGTCACGACTTGGGAGGGCTTCTCACTGTTGAGAGACATTCGCGAGCTGCGGATGACCTGTATGGCGGCCCAAGCAGCAGGAACGAAGCCGAACCACGCTGCCCAAGCGCAACATCGAGTTGACTGCCTACGCGGCACCTATGGCCCACGACCGTGGTCGGGATGGCACCCGATCGCCTAACACGGACACGCCGCGAGATTGCAAACGAACATGTCCCACCGCGCGGCGGGGCCCAGAACCGAGGGGCCTCACCGGCGGTGTCGGTTTGTTGGAACGGTCGAGGTGAACCTCAGCAGGCGATGGCGTTGGTGTTGTAGAGGCCATGGACGGACAGGATCTCGAAACATGCTCCGTACTGGTCGATTTCGAGGTTCAGCTGGATCGGGTGCGCGTTGCCGGGTGGGTGGAGACGGAGTGGGATCGCGCGGTGCCAGTTGTAGCTGACCTGCAGGGGTGTGGTGTCCCATGCTTGCCGAAACCCGGGGTTGTCGCGCAGTGTCCGGAACAGTGCTTGTGCTCGGGGTGAGTCGCGGTAGCGGCCGAGCGCGGTGCGTAGGTTGCGGATGTTGTAGGGCAGGTGTTCGTGCCAGTCCTCGATGAGGTCGTGGGCGGTGGGTGTGAACATCCATCGCACGATGTTGTGGTCGGCGTCATCGAGGCCGGGCATGATCCGGTAGAAGACTTTGTTGGCGTGCAGGACGTTTTGGAGTGGGTCGAGGTAGGCGCCCATGACCTCGCATCGGTCGAGGTAGTCGAGGTGGTGGTGGACGCCGTCGTTGGTGAGGTACTGGCGTAGGCCGGTGATCGGTGGTAGCTCGGCGGCGGGGTGCAGCAGTTCTTGCAGGTGTCGCTGTTGGTCGAGGGTGAGGTCGTCGAAGAAGGCGAACAGGCCCGTCTGGACCTTGGGGCCTGGTTTGGTGCGGGTCTGGATGATCTGGTTGAGGCGGGAGATGCCGAATCCTGCTTTGTTGGCGGTGGATTCGCGGGATAGCTGGCGCTTGTGGCGCAGGAATTCCAGGGTGTCGTGGAAGTCGGGCATCCCGGAGAGCGCGAGGGACATGTCAGTGGTCTCGCTTCTGCGGCGGGATGAGGACGATGTCGACGGCGAGCGCAGCACACGGTGCCGGTGGCTGTCGGTGTGGATCTGTTCCGAGATGGCGGGTGTGCTGGGGATTGCTGGTCATGGTCGGGCTCCTTCGTTCGGATGCCTCCGCCCGGGACTTCCGGGGGAGTGGTCGTGGGGCGGTGGAAGGGTCAGGTGTCGCTGCTCGGCGGCTCACACGGATCGGGGTAGACGAAGCAGAACCGCAGATCGGGAGGGCCTTCCGCTCCGACACCGAGGTGGATACGAATCGTGCGTTGCTCGCCGGTGTCGCGATCACGTACCTGCAGCGGGTGCACGGTTTTGTGGCCGTAGGCGACCTCGATACTGTCGGTCCACCGCTGTCGGAAAGTGGTTGCCGCGCTGAGCTTCTCGTGCAGCGTTCGTGCGCGGGGACTGTGCCGGTAGATGCCGAACTTCGCGCGCAGAGACGCGACCATGTAGGTAGCGGCGGCGTCCCAGTGCACGAGGAGAGCCTCGGCGGTGAGTGTGGTGGTGCCGGGGTGGAAGAACCACTGGCTGAGGTTGTCGTCGTAGTCGGCAAGCTCAGGCAGTACGCTGCGGAAGCGCTCGCTGGCGTAGACGACGTTCCACAAGGGGTCGAGATACGCACCGACCAAACCTCGCTCATCGAGACGGCGCAACGTCGTGTGGTGCTCGCAGGCGACGGGGCGGGCTCGTAGCTCCTCGATCGAGGGCAGCGGTAGCGGCGGCCCGGCGAGTTCGCGGGTGTAGCGGGCTTGGGACTCGTTCATGCCGAGCCCGGTGATGAACTGCTCGCGCACTGTCGGCGAGGCCGAACGTTCACCGCGTTCGATCTTCTTGATCAGGTCCTCGCTGACCTGGAGTCGGCCGGCGGCCTCGGCCCGGGTCAGGCCCCGGGCCTCGCGGACTTGTCGGACCCATCGGCGCAGGTCGGGTAGCTCAGATGTGGTGCGGCGGGCCTTGCCTCGCCGCGGTCGCCGGGTCGAGCCGGTCCGCCGGTTCATGTGTCAAGCCCCTCCTATTTGAGTCTTCCGTCGCCCCTCCACCACGCGATAGGTTGAAGGGTTAACTCCCCCGAGTTGATTAACTTCTACCAGAAAGGGAACAGCCCGGCCACCGATCATTCACTGTGACCTGGCTGACAATTAGCTACGGACCTCCGCGCGGGGCGCACGGAGTGTTCAGGGCACCCTTTCTCCGGTGCGGGACACCCGCCGGAAAATTTCTTTGGTGACACTTTTTGTACCTGTTTCGCTGATCGGTGCAGGCCACCCCGTGTGTGCGTGGGGGGACGGAAAATGGTACCGATTTTTGTCCCCGTCAAAAGGGTGGCGCACCAGTGGTTTTCGGGGTTGTGATGGTGAGGCAATCGCTCCTCCTCGGAAAGGGAAGTCATGGACCTCTACACCATCCTGTCGGTTCTCAGCGCCGGTGCGTCACTGGTCTCGAACGTGCTGGCAATCGCCACGCAGGTGCTGCCGTTCTTCTGATCTGGGCTGATCATTTTTTGACTACTCAAAATATGATCAGCTAAGCCTCCCGGCTGCGATCCCCGCCGGGAGCTGGGAATCTCCCGGCGGGGATCGGCCGCTTCATTCGCCTCAAACTTCCTATTACTTCTCTGCTTCATTCCTTCATTCCTTCCTTTACCTGAAAGGAGTCATTTGTCATGTCCAAAAACAGTGCTACATCGTCAGCGGTCGTGTCCGTAGGGCCGCTCTACGGTGCCGGAGGCCGGTGCATTCGCCGAGGCCATGAGGGCTGGATGCTGTGGGGTGGCCGTGCGGTCGCTGCGGGTGCGGTGCCTGTGCTGATGGTGTTGGCCGCCCAGCCCGCGAGTGCGATGGCGCCGTTGGCCCCGATCGCGGACCAGCCCGGCGTCACCGCCCCGGCCCAACCCGGAACCGCTACTCCCGCACCGCCTCCGGCCCCCGTCGAACCGCCGGTGTATGTCGAACAGCCGCCCGAGATCCGCAACGGACCGGAACCGCGCCCGGAACCCTCACCCGCGCCCGCCCCGCCGGTGTATCTGATGGAACTGCACTCGCCGGAGCCGGTGGAACCGGTCGCGCCGATCGAACCGCCCCCGGACACGATCCGGATCGGGACGGCGGTGTTCCCCGACCCCGAATGGTTGCCGCCGGAGGTCGGCGACACGATCAACACCGTCAGCGCCGACCTGGAAGCCCAGGCCGCGACCTTCCTCGACTCGGTCGGGCTACCCGCCGGGCGCTCGGACCGCGTCGCCGGTGCCACCGTCGCCGGAGCCGGGGCCGGTGGCGCGATCGGCGGCGCGCTCACCGGTGCCCCGGCGGCAGCAGTCGGTGCTGTCGTGGGAGGGCTCGCGGGAGGCACGATCGGCGGAATCGCCGGAGCTGCCATCGGCACCGTGATCGCGATCCCGGTGATCGGCACCGTCACCTCCGGTGTGGCCGGTACCGCGTTGGGTGCGGCGGCCGGTGCCGCAGCGGGGGCGGCCGTCGCGGGTGTGCCTGCTGCAGCGCTGGGGGCGTTGGTCGGTGGCACGGTCGGTGCGGGGTTCGGTGCCGGGGTGGGGGTCGGGCAGCCATGACCGGGCTACGCCTGCTCACCGCCGCGACCGTCGCCGCCGCGACCGTCGCCGCTGTCCTCGGCCCCACGAGCGCGGGCCCTGCGAGTGCGCAGCCCGAGGTCGCCGGCCAAGGCTGCCCGGCTCTGTGGGTCCTCGGTGTGCAGGGGACCTCAGAGTCTTCGCCGAGCGCTTCGACGACCGCGGACTCGGGGATGCTGGGTCACCTGCTCGGCCCGGTGGCCGCCGCCGATCCGAGTCTGATCGCACGTTCCTACATCAGCTATCCGGCATCGTTCGGTGGCGCACCGGGCACCGGTGGGGGCACCGACCCCTATGCGGCCTCGGCCAGCACCGGGCTGAACACACTGCTCGCCGAATCCGAGCATGTTGCGGCGATCTGCCCCGGGACCTCCCAGGCGATCGTCGGCTATTCCCAAGGCGCGCAGGTCGCTTCGGGGTTCGCGCAGATGGTCGGGGCCGGGGAAGGCCCCGTGGCGCCACAGCGGGTCGCCGCGGTGATCCTGTACTCCGACCCCGAGCGTGCCCCCGGTTCACCGGTCATCGCGGGACGCCCCGGGCAGACGATTCCGGACTCGCCCCCCGGGACGAGCGGGGCGGCGGTGTCGCGGGTGAGCTTGAGTTCGGCTGTCGCTTCCGGTGGCGGGATCGCCACCACGTCCGGGGCCGACTACGGCGAGTTGACGGGCCGGGTTGCCGACATCTGTGTCGAGGGTGACCTAAGCTGCGCGGCACCCGACCGGGCCGCCTTGCTGCGGGTCGCCGCGCAGATCGCCGCCCAGGCCGACCTGCGTGACCCGATCGCCGCCGTCGGCTCGATCCAGTCGTTGTTGTCGGGTGCGCTCGGGGATGCCTGGACCACGATGGTGCTCAACGACTTCCATGTCGGGCCCGGCACGGTGGCTTATGTGCCCGCGGCGAGTCTGGCCGAGCGTCTCACCGAGGCCGCCAACTCGCGTATCCCGGCACCGGGCCCGGACGAGACCGCCGCCGCGACCGCGCGGTGGGCCGAGATCACGGCCACGGTCGCCGCCAACCCGCTGGCCACGTTGCCGCCGCTGGCGGCGGGACTGTCGGAGGCGTGGGGCCAGCTCGTCTCCGACAACGCCGACTTGGCCAATCCTGCGGTGTTGTTGCGCTACACCGACATTCCTGCCCGCCACACCGGCTATGCCGCATCCGGGCACATCGCCAGCGGGGCCGCGTGGCTGACCGCCGCTGCCCACGACCTCGCCGGAGGAAACCAATGACCATCAGCGACTTCTACACCACCCCCGTTCTCCCTGAAGGGGCGCGTCCGGGCGACATCGTGCGCCTGCGACCGGTTTTCGTCCCGCAGCTGGCGGATGCGGCCGGGGCGTGGCAACTCGTCTACGTCTCCAGCGATTCCCGCTCCCAGCCGATCGCGGCCTCGGCGATCGTCCTCATCCCTGAGACCAAGCCGAAACCAGGGACTGGCGCGATCCTGCTCTACTGCCCACCTTTCCGCGGACTCGGCGGGCATTGCGCGCCCTCGCAACTGCTCGCGACCGGCGCCGAGTACGACCTCGCCGGCATCGAATCCACTCTCAAGCGAGGCTGGGTCGTGGCCATCCCCGACGGGCAAGGACTCGGCGCGGGCACCGGCCCGCACACCTTCCTCGCCGCCCGCGCCGCCGGTGCCAAACCGGTCCTCGACCTGGCTCGCGCGGTCTACCGCGCCTCGGATCTGGACCTGCCGGTCGCCCCGGTAGTTGCCTGGGGGTACGCCGACGGCGGTCGGGTCGCGGCCGTCGCGGGCGAGTTGCAACCGTGGTACGCGCCCGAGATCGACCTGCGCGGTGTGGCCGCCGGAGCGGTCTTCTCCGATCTGGCGGTCCTGGCCCCGTTGATCAGCCGGGGCACCCGCAGAGGTATCGCGGGGTTGGCGTTCGCCGGGCTGATCGGGTTGTCCCACGCCTACAACCAGCTCCCGCTGCGGCACGTGCTCAACGAGGACGGGCTCGTCGCCGCCGCCGAGGCCCGTCACCTCACCGTCGTGGAACTGCTGCAACGCTTCCCTCAACCCTTGGCGCACTGGTGCCGCGACCGTGACCCGTGGAACGACCACTGGTGGCGACGAGTCCTCGCGCTGGAGTCGCTGGCGCACGTGAAATCGTCTGTGCCGCTGCACCTCTACCACGGCGAGCTCGATCTGGTCGTGCCGGTGCGATCAGGGCGGCGCGCCATGATCGCCTACCGGCAGCGCGGCACGAACGTTGACTGGCGCGAATACGACGGCGACCACCGCTCCACCGCGCACTGGGCGATCTCCGATGTCCTGGCCCGACTCGCCACCGACATCGCCAACGGTCCGGTGTCCCAGCCGATCCCGGCTCAAGACGAGGCCGAGGCGAGGCGAGGCGCGTGAGCCGTCCCTGAACCCCTCCGGGGGAACCTGCCCGCACCCGGGCACCCCACTTCCCCCACCACCGGGTGCGGGCAGGCCCCGGAGACACCACTGATCCGAGTCGAGGCGAGATGAATGCCGAGGTACCCGCGCAACCCACCTGAGAACGAGGACGACGAGGTCGACGCCTGGGTCGAGCTGCCCCCGGCTGTTGTGGACCTGCGCCTCGTCGCCGACACCGGCACCGACCATGATCTCGGTGAGCCCGACGAGCCGCTCCTGCCGGAGCAGTTCTGGTACCACCGGATACGCGACACTCCCAGCGCGGCCGACACCGTCGGGATTTCCCGTTGGGGGACCGGGTTAGGGGAGCGGCTGCCGCGCGGTGCCTGGGCCGCGCTGGCGGCCACGATCGCCGTCCTGGCCGGGGTGCTGCTCGCATCGCCTGGGAAGACCGGCGACACCGGCGCGCAGGTACCGGCCACAGCTGCACCACCCACCTCGACCACGCCAGTGCAGGGCCCGTGCACCGGGCTCACCGGCGAGGTGGTCACCGAGCAGTCCGGTGACCCGACGACCTTGGCCGGGGTGATCGCCTCCTTCGAGGCCGCCTACTACATCCACCGCGACGCCGGGAAGGCGATGCCGTTGCTCGCGCCCGAGAGCGGGATCACCTTCGAGGGACTCGCCGCGGGCATCGCCTCGATCCCGCCCGGTACCCGCCACTGCGTCGCGATCACCCCGATCGCCCCGACCACCGCCAACGTTCACATCGCCGAGATCCGCCCGGACCGCACCCGGACCGACTACCTCCAACTGATCAACACCCGACCCGCCGACAGCGGGGGCGCGTTGCTGATCTCCAACGTCCAGAAGCAGGGATAGGAGCCACCGATGAGGCCGCAGGCGCCCTACCTGATCGCTGTCGCCGGACTGAGCTCGCGCGCGGGAACCACCACGACCACCGTCGCGCTCGCCCACACCTGGCCCGGCCCCGAAACCGCGCTCGTCGTCGAGGCCGACCCCGCAGGCGGCCAGCTCGCCGACATGGTCGGCGCGGACCCCTATCTGGGTTCGGCGAGCCTGGCCCGACGCACCGCCCTCGGTGTGCCCATGACCGGGGAGCTGCTGGGCCAGCATGTGCAGTATCTGCCTGGCGGGCAGGCGTTCCTGGCCGCCCCGCCCGGGCATGCCCCCGACGACCCGGTCCCGGCTGCTGCGCTTCTGACGGATCTGGACCGGGGTTGGCGTGGGTTCGGCGCGGTGGTGTTCGCCGATTGCGGTGTCCCCGAGCCGGGTGCGCCCGCGCACCCGGTCATCGCTGCCGCCGACTCTGCCCTGTTCGTGGTCCGCGCCGAGCACATCGACCCCGAGACCGCCGCCCAGCGGGTCCTCGACCTCACCCGCCGTCGGCGCCCCCGGGGCCTGGTGGTGATCGGCGGCAGCCGCGCTTACATCGACGCGATCGGGTTCCCCGTCGTCGGCGAGCTGCCGGTCTCCCGCTCCGGTGCCCGTGCCCTGCTGACCGGCCGCCGCTCCCGCCAGCACCTCATCCCGCCCGCACGCGGCACCATCACCGCCGTCGAGATCCAACTGCGCCGCTACGAACGCACCGGCCAGTTCGACCCACCCCACATCGGACAATCTGCCCGCCACCAAGGCCGTTCGGTGCGGCGTCCTCGCCGCGGTGAGGACGCGCCCAGGATCTATGCCATCGACCCCGCCACCGTGCCGACGCCGCGTCTTCGCCCGCGTGAGCCCGTCGTGGTCGATACCACCGAAACACCGGCCTCTGAACCGGTGCTCGCGGTGGCGGCCGAGGATGCCGGCCAACCCGCAGAAGGTGACCTCGCCGCGGTGCCCGAGCCGAGCCCGCACCCCGAGATCGAGAGCACTGAGCCTGCACCGGGGCCGACACCGGCCGACGGCGCGCCCGCGCTGGCAGTGCGGGTGTTCGGGCCCACTCGCATCTTCTGGAACGCCGAAACCGGTGAGAGCGTGGAGATCACTACCCAACTACAGCCGCGTGCCCGCGAACTGGTGGCTGTGCTTGCCCTGCATCCCGAGGGTTTGCCACGCCAGCAGCTGATCGAGCGGCTGTGGGGCGATCGGCCCGGCACCCGGGGCAGCAGCGCCTTGGCGAACACCCTGAGCCGCTTGCGTGCCGCGCTGGGCACCGCCACCGGCGGACAGGTCAGCGAGGTACTCGCCGAGGACCGCACCAAGGTCCGGCTTTCGAGCCAGGTGGGGGTGGACTACTGGGACTTCAACGTAGCGGTGGCTCAACGTCGCCACGCGCGCAGCGACACCGAGCAGGCCGAAGCCGCCCGCCGTATCGCGGCGCTGGCCACCAGCGAGCTGGCCAGCGACCTCACTGACACCTGGGTTCAATCCCTGCGCGAATCGGCCCGGCGGACTTCGCTCAACGCCTTGAGCTGGCTGGCCACTCGTAGCAGCACCGACCTCGACGCGACCTTGGGAATGCTCGAGACCGCCGTGGAAAACGACCCCTACAACGAGGCGGTCTGGCACGATCTCCTACGCCTGCACGCCCGTCGCGGGGAAACCGCCGCACTCACCCGCACCTACCGGCTCCTGACCCGGCGACTTTCCGAGATAGGGCAGCGTCCGAGTCCAGAAACCCGCCAGCTCCTCGAACAGCTCCGCCGCGACCAGAAATAGAGTCGAATGCTGGCGGCCATTACCACTCGCGCAGCATGTCAATTAATGTAGAAGCCGGAATTTCGATTTTCTGGCATCGAGCGAAAATGTGTGCCGGGGATAGTGGAATATCTACTCGAATTGTGTTCTAGACGGTTCTATCGTCGCTGGACACTCCGTGCTCGGCTGTGGATAAAACTGCGGTGAGCCTGAGTGGCTCGATGAAAAAAGATCGGTGCGTCGTTCCATGGTGGGTTTCGATGCACGATTCGGTGCGAAGATTGGAACGACGCACCCTCTATGGGCCATATAGGCAGGTCGGGCGGCGGATATCCGCGCGGATATCATCGGGGATTGTCTATCCACAAAGATGGATAGACATGCTCGTGCGGGCTCTCTCGCGTGGCTGGCCGTGCTCTCGAATGACTCGCTTCCCGCTGCTGTACCTCCATCTTCCGCCATCGTCCCCGCTCTCCCAATTTATAATTCTTCTGTCTTTTTGGGTCTTTTCCGGCCGGGGTGTGATGTCGCTGGTGAGGCTGCTTGCATGGCGCATTCCGAAATTGCGTAGTCGGACTCGCGGTTGTCCGGAAAAATTCCGGAAAATTGAGCTGTTTTCGGGGTTGTGAGTTTGTTCGAGGTCGAGCTAGCGTCGACCACGTTCCCGGAATTCGCCGGGAAATTCGTAGAAATCCGAATGGCGGCCACGCCGCACGTATGCCGAAAACCGGCGCGAATTCGGAACGGAAATTGCAGGAGTCGCAATGCCCACCACACCCGCCCCCGCCGCTACCGCTGCACCGGCCGCCGGTCGCCTGCCCAACGGCGAACTCCGCCGCATGGTGGCCGCCGCGCTGGCCGCCGACCCCGTCCGCGAACAGTCGCCCCGCGAAATCGCCGCCGGGCTGAACCGGTCCTCGGGCGCTGTCGGCAACGCTCTCGAGGCGTTGACCGCCGCCGGGCACGCCGAACGCACCTCGGCCGCGCCCCGCCGCTACCGCGCCACCGCCACCACGACTACCGCCGCCACCCCGGCCGTTACCGCCCCGGCCCCGGCCGCGCCTGCCGCCCCGGCCCCCAGCAAGCCGAAACCGGCCCGCCGCACCAAGAAGACCGCCACCCCGGCCCCGGCCGCGCCCGCCGCCCCGGCCCGCACAGGTAACACGGTGGCCCGGCCGAACGGGCAGGACTACCACCTGCGTCAGCTCGCCGGGCGCGCCGATGTGGAGGTGTTGCAGACCATGCGCGCGGCGGAGGTGCCGGTGCTGCTGTACGGGCCGCCCGGCACCGGTAAGACCTCGCTCATCGAGGCCGCCTACGGGGACCTGCTCACGGTGCAGGGCGACGGGGACACCACGGTCGCCGATTTCGTGGGCGAGTACACCCAAACCCCCGACGGCCGTTTCGTTTTCGTAGACGGCCCTCTCGTTCGGGCGATGAAAGAGGGCCGGGTGCTGTTCATCGATGACGCGACCCTGATCTCGCCGACCGTGCTTGCGGCGGTGTATCCGGCGATGGACGGTCGAAAAGAGCTGGTGGTCAAAGCAACCGGCGCGGTGGTGAAGGCTGAGCCCGGGTTCTTCGTGGTGGCCGGGCACAACCCCGGCGTGCACGGAGCCATCCTGTCCGACGCGCTGAGTTCGCGGTTCGCGTTCCAGGTGCGCGTGGTTTCCGACCTCGACCTGGCCGCCCAGCTGGGGGTGGAACGCCGCGCGGTGAAAGTGGCGCGGGAGCTGGCCGCCCGGCAGGCCAAGGGCGAGGTCGGGTGGGCCCCGCAACTGCGCGAGTTGCTGGCGTTCCGCAAGATCGCCGCCGCCACCGACCCCGACACCGCGATGGCCAACCTCCTCGGGGCCGCCCCGGAAGAGGACCGCGAGGTGGTGGCCGCCGTGATGAAAACCGTGTGCGGCACCAGCCACACCCCGCTCGCCCTCGGCCCCCGCCTCTAACCACTACCCGCCGCACGCCCGAAAGGTATTGCCTGCCATGACCGGCCACGTGATCACCGCCCCTGCCCCCGCTAGCCCCGCCGCGCCCGCCACCCCGGGCACCGGCACCGCTTCCGCCCCGGCCGCCGCCGGGGGGGGGGGGGGGCCCCCCCCCCCCCCCCGCCCCCCCCCCCCCCCCCGCGGGGGCCGCGCCGGGCGGGGGGGGGGGGGGGGGGGGGGGGGGGGGGGGCGGGCCCGACGCGGCGGCTCGGTGCGGGGTTGGTGCCGATTCCGACTGTCACGCCCGCGGATCCGCGCGAGGCCGTGCTG
>NZ_JARWOJ010000111.1 GCF_029868625.1 Nocardia neocaledoniensis
GGGTGATGGTGCGCGGGGTGTAGACGCTGAGCGCGGCACCCGCCAGCGGCAGCTTCTCGGTGCGGGTCGGCACCACGTGGGTGTCGGCCGGGATCTGCATCTGGGCGAGCGCGTCGCCCGCGGTGTGGTTCTAACAGTCAAGGGCGAGAGTCCATTCCGCGCCGAACTCCGGCGCGGGTTACACGAAATCGAGTGCTTCGTCGTGCGCATTGAAGCACAGCAGGAACGAATCATCCGTGATGCGTTCCCCGCGCGGTCCCGGTTCGGGGATTCCGTCACCGTCGAGCAGCACGGCCAGCGATTTGCCGAAGCCGCTGTGCCAGTCGTCGGTGGTCATCTCGGCGCCCGATGGGGTGAACCAGGCGATCTCGCGGCCGCGGTCGGCGCCGTCGCCCGGCCCGGCGGCCAGGAAACGGCGGCGCCGGAAGATCGGGTGTTCGGTGCGCAGGGCGATGACCGAGCGGGTGAACGCGAGCAGGTCGGCATTGGTCCGCGCCAACGACCAGTCCATCCAGGCCAGCGGCGAATCCTGGCAGTACACATTGTTGTTGCCGTCCTGGGTGCGCCCGATCTCGTCACCGTGGGCCAGCATCGGCGTGCCCTGGCTGAGGATCAGCGTGGCCAGCAGGTTGCGCTGCTGGCGAGCCCGCAGTTCCAGGATCTCCGGGTCGTCGGTCGGGCCTTCGACGCCGCAGTTCCACGACCGGTTGTAGCTCTCGCCGTCGCGGTTGTCCTCGCCGTTGGCGTCGTTGTGTTTCTCGTTGTAGGACACCAGGTCCCGCAGGGTGAAGCCGTCGTGGGCGGTGACGAAGTTGATGCTGGCGCTCGGGCGCCGCCCGGTCGGCTCGTACAGATCCGACGAGCCGGTGAGCCGATACGCGAACTCGCCCAGCGTCGCCGGCTCACCGCGCCAGTAGTCGCGCACCGTGTCGCGGTATTTGCCGTTCCACTCGGTCCACAGGCTGGGGAAGTTGCCCACCTGGTATCCGCCCTCGCCCACGTCCCACGGCTCGGCGATGAGCTTGACCTGACTCACCACCGGATCCTGATGCACCAGGTCGAAGAACGCCGAAAGCCGGTCCACGTCGTGCAGTTCGCGGGCGAGGGTGGCGGCCAGGTCGAACCGGAAGCCGTCGACGTGCATGTCCAGGATCCAGTACCGCAGCGAGTCCATGATGAGCTGCAGGGTGTGCGGATGCCGCACATTGAGGCTGTTGCCGGTCCCGGTGTAGTCGCGGTAGAGCTCCGGCTCGGTCTCGTCGAGCCGGTAGTAGGCGGCGTTGTCGATGCCGCGCAGGCTCAGGACCGGCCCGAGGTGGTTGCCCTCGCCGGTGTGGTTGTAGACCACGTCGAGGATCACCTCGATGCCCTCGGCGTGCATCGCCCGCACCATCGCCTTGAATTCGGCGACCGCGGCGTCCCCGCGCGGGCGGGCCGAGTACTCGTTGTGCGGGGCCAGGTAACCGATGCTGTTGTAGCCCCAGTAGTTGCGCAGCCCCTGATCGGTGAGCACGTGATCGTGGAAGAACTGATGCACCGGCATCAGCTCGATCGCGGTGACGCCGAGGCTCTTCAGATGCCCGATGATCGCCGGATGCGCGAGCCCGGCGTAGGTGCCGCGCAGCTCCTCCGGAATGTCGGGGTGCGTCATCGTCATGCCCTTGACGTGCGCCTCGTAGATCACCGTCTCG
This sequence comes from Nocardia neocaledoniensis, assembly GCF_029868625.1. Taxonomy (GTDB): domain Bacteria; phylum Actinomycetota; class Actinomycetes; order Mycobacteriales; family Mycobacteriaceae; genus Nocardia; species Nocardia neocaledoniensis_A. Next base: position 1,692 of record NZ_JARWOJ010000111.1, read on the forward strand.
TGATAGGGCCGCTTCGGCGGCCGGTCGGCGCCCCAGTCGAAGAACGGATTGATCACCACCCCGGTCATGGTGTGGCCCAGCGAATCCAGCCCGTAGGTGTAGAGCGAGGGATCGTTGACGAACTGTCCGTCGAAGGCCTTGCCGTAGGGATCGAGCAGCAATTTGCTGGGGTCGCAGCGCAGCCCCAGCTCCGGCTCGTAGGGCCCGTGGACGCGGAAACCGTACCGCTGGCCCGGCGTGATCGCGGGCAGGTAGGCGTGCCAGACGTAGCCGTCGACCTCATCCAGTTCGATTCTGGTCTCGGTCCCGTCCTTGGCGATGAGGCAGAGGTCGACACCGGTGGCGACCTCGGAGAACACCGAGAAATTGGTGCCCGCGCCGTCGTAGGTGGCGCCCAGCGGGTACGCGGTGCCCGGCCACACACCCAGTGGGGTCACCTCACCGGAGCGGTCGTTCGGGCTCGACATGCTACGACAGTAGAGGACTCCCGTCCGCGTCCGCGCGGGTCCGCACTGGGTGCTTCGTCACCCCTGCTCAGTGGCGCGGGTGGCCGCGCGCAGCCGCCGCGCGTAGCCCGTGCGCCGGGCCAGCGCGGCCAGGCCGCCGAACACCAGCCGTTGCAGCGGCACGGGCGGACCGGCGAGGTAGCCGTCCTGGTACTCCCACAGCAGTCCGAGGGCGAGGGGGTTGCGCGGCAATTTGCCCGCTGTCGTCCGGCCGGTGGTGTCCAGGCCGCTCCAGAACTCGAACATCGCCCAGTGCCGCAGCGGTGGCCGGATCAGGTGGTCCAGCACCGTGTCGGGTGCCTCGTTCCAGAACTCGTGGACCGCGCGCGGGGGCGCTGTCACCGTGTCGCCCGGTTCGGCCACGATCTCGGTGCCGTCGATCCGGAAGCGCACCCGGCCGCTGCGGATCGTCCAGGTCTCGCTGATCTCGGGGTGCCAGTGTGGCCCGGCCTCCCGCCCCACGTGCGGCAGGACGTGCTCGAGCCGCAGGTACGCGCCCTGCTCGTCGGCGCCGCGGTCGAGGAGTGTCACGCGGTGTCCGTTGCGGAAGGTGAGGACGGTGCCGATGTCAGCCATATCAATATACAAAGGTAACCTTCCTAATATGTCCATGGATCGTCCGTCCACGCTGTTGAAACTCCTGGTCCAGGCGACCGACTCGTACGAGCGCGCGCTCGACGAGCGGCTGCGCGTCGCGCTCGGGACGGACCTGCGGCCTGCCCACTACGCGGTCTTCCGGTACCTGGATCCCGCCGGCTCGCGGGTGACGGCGCTGGCCGAGGCCGCCGGGATGACCCAGCAGTCGATGGGGGAGCTGGTCACCCACCTCGAACGTGGCGGCTATGTGGAGCGCAGGCCCGACCCCGCGGATCGGCGGGCCCGCCTGGTCGTCGTCACCGCCGCGGGTGCCGAGGCCCTCGCGCTGGCCGGTGCGCACATCCGCCGGATCGAGGAAGCGCTGGCAGGCGAACTGGGCGAATCGGCCCTCGACGGGGTGCGCGCCGCGCTGGCGCGGGTCCCCGGTGTCCTCGCCGCCCTGTCCGACACGGACGGGAGGTGATAACTTGAACGGCGTTCAAGGCCGTCGTTCCGGCGGCACCGGGCGACGACGAGGACACCTGTGGACCTGACTCCCGAGCAGATCACCGCCGTCGATGCCGACCACGTCTGGCATCCGTACGGCGGCTTCCCCGCGACCACCGAACCCCTGGTCGTCGCGAGCGCGGCCGGCACCAGGCTCACCCTCGCCGACGGGCGCGAACTCGTCGACGGGATGAGCTCGTGGTGGGCCGCCGTCCACGGCTACCGCCACCCGGTCCTCGACGCCGCCTTGCTCGCGCAGTCCCAGCGGATGAGTCACGTGATGTTCGGCGGCCTCACCCACGAGCCCGCGGCCCGGCTCACCCAGCTCCTCGTCGAACTCACCCCCGACGGGCTGAACAAGGTGTTCCTCTGTGACTCCGGCTCGGTCTCGGTGGAGGTCGCGGCGAAGATGTGCCTGCAGTACTGGCGCGGGGTCGGCAAGCCGGGCAAGCACCGGCTGCTCACCTGGCGCGGCGGCTATCACGGCGACACCTTCACCCCGATGAGCGTGTGCGATCCCGAGGGTGGCATGCACGCACTGTGGACCGACGTCCTCACCGAGCAGGTGTTCGTCCCCGCCCCGCCGGCGACCTTCGAACCCGGCTACGTCACCGAGCTCGAGCGCGCCGTCGCCGCTCATCGCGACGAGCTCGCCGCCGTCATCGTCGAGCCGGTCGTGCAGGGCGCGGGCGGCATGCGCTGGCACGATCCGCGCTATCTCACCGAACTGCGCCGGATCTGCGACGCGAACGAGGTACTGCTGGTCTTCGACGAGATCGCGACCGGTTTCGGCCGCACCGGCGCTTTCTTCGCCGCCGACCACGTGGGCGTCGCCCCCGACGTGATGTGCGTGGGCAAGGCGCTGACCGGCGGCTATCTCACGCTGGCCGCCACGCTGTGCACCACCGCGATCGCCGAGACGATCAGCGCGGCGCACGGCGGACTGATGCACGGTCCGACCTTCATGGGCAACCCGCTGGCCTGCGCGGTCGCGGTCGCCTCGATCGAATTGCTGCGCTCGCGGGACTGGCGCGGCGAGGTCGCGCGGATCGAGTCCGAGCTGCGGGCCGGACTCGCGCCGCTGGCCGAGCTGTCGGGTGTCTCCGAGGTGCGCGTACTCGGCGCGATCGGGGTCGTCCAGCTCGACCGCCCCGTGGACATGCGCGCCGCCACCACCGCCGCGGTGGACGCGGGCGCCTGGCTGCGCCCGTTTCGCGACCTGATCTACACGATGCCGCCGTTCATCAGTTCCACCGACGACATCGCCACCATCACCGGCGCTGTCCGGTCCGCGGCGAAGGCCTCCCTCGGATGACCCTGAACAGCGTTCAAGTATGCTCCTCAGCTGTGAGTACCGATCCTTTGAGCTGGTTGGACGAGCGCGCGGCCGAGCGGGTCGACGCCGGGCTGCGCCGCACGCTGCGGGCGCGTGCGGCCGAGTCGCCCGCCATCGACCTGGCCTCCAACGACTACCTCGGCCTGGTGCGCCACCCCGAGGTCGTCGAGGGTGCGGTCGCGGCCGTCCGCCGCTGGGGCGCCGGGTCCACCGGCTCGCGCCTGGTGACCGGAACCACCGCCGAGCACGCCCTGCTCGAGGCCGAGCTGGCCGAATTCGTCGGCGCGGAAGCCGGTTTGGTGTTCGCCTCCGGCTACGCCGCGAACCTGGGCGCGGTCACCGCGCTGGCCGGTCGCGGCACCCTCGTGGTGTCCGACGCGGGCAGCCACGCCTCCCTGGTCGACGCGTGCCGGCTCTCGCGCGCCAGGGTCGAGATCGCCCCGCATCGCGATGTCGACGCGGTCGAACGACTGCTCGCCACACGGCCCGAGGAACGCGCGCTCGTCCTCACCGACTCGGTGTTCAGCGCCGACGGCGACCTCGCCCCTCTCGCGGATCTGCATCGCGTCTGCCGCGCCACCGGTGCGGTCCTGCTCGTCGACGAGGCCCACGGGCTCGGGGTGCGCGGTCGCGGCGGTCGCGGTCTCGTGCACGAGCTGGGCCTGGCCGGTGAGCCGGACCTCGTCATCACCGCCACGCTGTCGAAGGCGTTCGCGGCCCAGGGCGGTGTGGTGCTCGCCGACGCCAGGATCCGCGACCACCTGGTCGACGCCGCCCGCACCTTCATCTTCGACACCGGTCTCGCCCCCGCCGCGGTCGGCGCCGCCCGCGCCGCGCTGGGCCTGCTGCGCCGCGATCCCACGATGGCCGCCCGCGTACTCGACCGCGCCGCCGACATCGCCCGGATAGCCGGTGTGCCGGAACCCGACTCCGCCGTCGTCTCGGTCGTGCTCGGCGAAGCCCAGCTCGCCTTCGACGCCGCCCAGGCCTGCCGCGCCCGTGGCCTCGACGTCGGCTGCTTCCGCCCCCCGTCGGTCCCCGAGGGCACCTCGCGCCTGCGCCTGACCGCCCGCGCGAACCTCACCCCCGCCGAACTCGACACGATCGCCGAGGTCTTGCACGGGGTCCTGGCCGACGCGCGACAGCCGGTGACCGCATGAGCATCCTGCTGATCAGCGGTACCTCCACCGACGTCGGCAAGACCGTCGTCACCGCCGCGCTGGCCGCCGCCGCCCGCGCCGCGGGCCGGTCCGTCGCGGTGTGCAAACCCGCCCAGACAGGCATGGCCCCCGGCGAACCGGGTGACCTCGCCGAGATCACCCGGCTCTCCGGCGTCACCCGCACCCTCGAACTGGCCAGATACCCGGAACCACTGGCGCCCGACACCGCCGCCCGCCGCGCGGGCCGGCCACTGCTGACGCTGGAAGAGACCGTCGCCGCCGTCGACGGCCTGCGCGATGCCGACCTCGTGCTGGTCGAAGGCGCCGGCGGCCTGCTGGTCCGGATGGGGGAGTTCACCCTGCTCGAACTCGCCCAGAAGCTCGGCGCGCCCGTCCTGGTCGTGGCCGCCGCGGGGCTCGGCACTCTCAACCACAGCGAACTCACCACCCGCACACTGGCCGCCGCGGGTGTGCCGTGCGCCGGGGTGGTCATCGGGTCCTGGCCCGTCGAGCCCGATCTCGCCGCCCGCTGCAACCGCGACGACCTGCCCCGGGTCACCGAGGCTCGGCTCCTCGGGTCCGTCCCCGCCGGCGTGGGTGCCTGGGACCGCGACCGGTTCACCGCCGCGGCACCCGGCTGGTTCGCCGCCGACTGGCTGCCGAACACCGCCTCTGACCAGGCGATTTGACTTCATGATCTTCGGTGCGTAACTTTCTTCGAGTCAGAGCGACACGGACACCGACCCGGTACCGAGGTACCAGGGAAAACGAGGTTGGACGATGAGCGCCTGGCTGATCTTGTGTGCAGGGTAACTTCCTCTCGAACTTGCTTCGACGGAATGCCTGCGCTACAGTTGGAAACCTTGCCCTGCTGAATCCCCTTCGAAAGTTGCGGGTAGAGGCTTGTGCGTGTGTTCTTTGAGAACTCAATAGTGTGTCGATGAATGTCAGTGCCAATATTATTATTGGTTCCGGCCTTTCATACCCCCCGGTTGGAAGGTTGGGCATTTTGAATATCAGCAAACTTTTGCTGGTGTTCGGC
>NZ_JARWOJ010000112.1 GCF_029868625.1 Nocardia neocaledoniensis
GGGGGGGGGGGGGCCCGCCCCTCCCCCGGCCCGGCGGGGCGCCGCCCCCGCCGCGGGCGGGGGCCCGCGGGGGGGGGGGGGCGGGCCCGGCCCCCCCCGGGGGGGGGGGGGGGGCGGGCCCCCCCCCCCCGACCACCCGGATCGGCGCGGTGCCCGGCAGCCCGACCGCCGCGACGGTCCTCGGTCCGTGGTTCGAAGACGTCCGCGACGGCGACCTGGCGGAGCTCACCCGCAAGTGCTGGACCCAGCCGCCAGCCGAGATCGGCCCGATGTACGGCGATGCCGCCCGGATCGCCGACGCGGTACTCAGGCCGGGCGAGACCCAGGTGTCCGGACCATATTGGGAGAGCGACGCGATCCGGATCACCTTGTCGCCCAGTGAATTACGGTCGGCGTACGGCTGCCCGTTCGTCACCGACCCCGGCGGGCGGGTGCTCTCCGACGAACAGGCCCGCTACACCGCCGAGCGCTACCTGAGCCGGGTGGTGGGCGATCCGGTGAATCCGGCCGACGTCGAACCGGACTATCCGCTGCTGTGCTCCGGTGCCCAGCTCGGGACCGCGCTGTCGGGGATCCGGCGTTTCGAGGACAAGGCGCTCACCGTCGGCCGCGGATCGGCGACGAGCGCGACCGTCGACGTGCCGGTGACCGGCGTCGACGGCGCGGCGCGACGAGTGGCGCTGACGCTCGACGACGGGGTGAACGGATTCTGCGTAAGCCGGGCCGAGCCCGCGGGCTGACCAAGCGAATTGCCCCGCATCGGTTTTCGAGGGTGTCCGGGCCGGGCCGGGCACGCTATGCTGCCCGGCAGGACCCGCGCGCAGGCTGTGCCGCGTCCGGGTGGAGTGGGGAAGCGGCGCAGCCGCACAACGGGAAAGGCCTGAACAGCGATCATGCGTGGCGTAACCATGGGAGGGGCGCTGCGGCGCCGACACGGCTCGCGAGGGCTCCGGCGCGGGGTGGCGGTGGCCGTGGCCGCGGCGGTGCTGCCGCTGGGCGCGTCGGTGGCGCCCGCGACGGCCGACGCCGATCCGTCCGCCATCGACTTCGCCGTCGAATCGTCGATGGGCACCATCAACACCCGCATCGTGCGCGCGGTCGACGGCAACACCGACCGGGTGGTGTACCTGCTCGACGGTGAACGCGCCGAGAACGACCTCAACGGCTGGGAGAAGCACACCGATATCCCCGCCAAGATCGCGAAGTTCAACATCAACGTGGTGATGCCGGTCGGCGGCCAGTCCAGCTTCTACGCCGACTGGGACCAGCCGAGCAGCTTCAACGGCGTCAACCCGGACGGATCGGCGCTGCCGAGTGCCGACTCGGGCTCGGCCGTCGGCGGCTGGGAGGACACCAACGGCAAGACCACCGCCTACAAGTGGGAAACCTTCATCACCGAGACCCTGCCCGCGGCGCTGAAGTCGCGGCTCGGGTTCAGTGATACCCGCAACGGGGTGGTCGGGCTGTCCAGTGGTGGCGGTGCGGCGCTGATGATGGCGGCCTATCACCCGGAGCAGTTCGTCTACGCGGGCTCGCTGTCGGGTTACCTGCACATGACGATGCCGGGGATGCGCGAGGCACTCGGCGCGGCCATGATCGCCAGCGGCGGCTACAACATCGAGGCGATGGCGCCCGCGGGTAGTGCGAAGTGGAACCGGATGGACCCGTACGGGTTCGCCGAGAAGCTGATCGCCAACAACACCCGCCTCTACATCTCCGCGGGCAGTGCCAAGCCCGCCGACCAGGACCTGTCCTCGGTCGACGCGATCACCCAGGGCATGCCGCTGGAGGCGATCGCGCTGGCCAACACCCGTTCCTTCGAAAAGCGCCTCACCGCACTGGGTTACACCAACGTCAGCTACGACTTCCCCGACATCGGCATCCACAACTGGGGCACCTGGGAACAGGTCGCCATCCGCCTGATGCCGGACATGGCCCGCAACATCGGCAAGCCGCTTCCCGCGGGTGCCACCCCGCCCGGCGGCGGCGAGCCCCCGGCGGGCGCACCCGGTGAACCGCCTGCCGGTGGCCAGCCGCCCGCGAAGTAGTCCGCTACCGAAGACCGCCGCTCCGACCCTGGCGCGGCGGTCTTCTGCTGTGTGGACTTATATCGGCGGTGAATCACCCTGTCCTGATGGGGCTTTCGGTGGACCAACCCCAGGTGCTCGCCTCGCGGACCGTGAGTTCCGCCGGTGGGGCGGCGATCAGGCGGGTGAGGCGCTGGAGTTCGCCCCAGTCCCGGGTCCAGTCGTCGGCCAGGTAGGCGGGGATGGTGCGCGACTGCATGAGCAGGCCGGTCCAGCCGAGCGGGCCGCCGCCGGTGTCGCCCTGCCAGGTCTCGGAGACCTGCGCGTTGAGCTTGTCGGGCAGGATTCGCCACAGCGGCATCTCCGCGACACCGCTGCGGTGGTCGAACGGGCGCTGGCACGGGAAGGCCAGTCCCACATGCCAATCCGCGAGGACGGGATCGGTGCTGCCGACGAGCGTATTCAGCGTCGACAGCTTCGGCAGGCGCGGGGGAGTGACGGCCAGCCATCGCATCGGATCGGGTTCGCCCGACTCGGCGACCAGCCGCGCCGCCGTGGTCCCGGCGGGCACCGTGTCCAACCCGATCGGCAGATTCCGCCATCCCGGCGCACCGCCGACCGAAGGCGGCGCTAGCTCGCCCAGCGGCGTGATGGTCCCGTCATCGGCCCGCCGCGCGAACTCCACCCGCAACCGCTGCCCCGGCATCGCCGAGCCATCCGGCGCCGTCGCCTCGATCCGCCCCGCCACGGTCAGCACCAGAACGCGATACGCCGGATCCTGCTGCGCGGCAGCGAGATCCAAGCGGTACCACTGCGTGGTCAGCTTCGTGCGCTGCGGCGCGCCGGTCGAGTAGCTGCCCAGCACCGGCGTCCGTTCCGGAACCAGCCCGAAAGGCAGCGCGACGGTGCTGCCATTCACCCCCGGCCCGCCGGTAGGCCCACCTTGCGATGCGCCACCGGGCCCGGCTGACCCGCCTGCGGTGTTGCCGCCGGGGCCCGGCGTCGACCCGCCCGGGGTGTTGCCGCCAGGGCCAGGCCCCGACACACCTGGGGTGGTGCCGCCAGGGCTTGGCGAGGCCCCACCCGGGGTGTTGCCACCGGGAGCGGGTCTCCCGGCAGCGGATCCGTTGGGGCCGGATGACGAAGGTCCGCCCGGCCCTGGGTTGGCGCCACCCGGTGCGCCTTGGGCAGCGCCTGGGACGTTCGCGGGGCCGTCACTCGGGCCCGCGCCGCCCTGTCCACTCGGAGGTGCTCCGGGGGGGCCCCCCCCGGGGGGGCCCCGGGGGGGGGGGGGGGGGGGGGGGCCCCCCGGGAGGCAGCCGGTGAGGCGCCGCCAGGGGCCGCGGTGCCAGGAGTGGTCGGCGAGTTGCCGCCTTGCCCATTCGGGGGTGTCCCGGATCCGCCGGGGGATGAGCCGGCCGGTGCGCTTGCGCCGCCTTGCCCGCTCGGTGG
>NZ_JARWOJ010000113.1 GCF_029868625.1 Nocardia neocaledoniensis
CCCTACACCGCCCCAATGGCGCGCGCCCACCCCTATGGTTCCTCGGGCTACGGGGGGCCAAACCCCCCTAAACCGCCCGGGTCCCGGCCTGCGGCCGGTCTGGGGGGGCGGGCGGCCGTTACCGGCTCATCCGGCGTAAAGTCCTGCGTACGGGCCGAATCGCCCTGGTCCGGCTCGCTGACGACGAGCGAGGGAGACCCCGATGAGCACCGCATCCGGTTCCGGATTCGATGCCGAGGCACTGCGCCGCGGTATCGAGGGACGAGACGCCGACACCCTGCTGGATCTGTACGGCGACGACGCCGAGATCCGCATGGTCGACCACCATGACCAACCGAGCCATCCCCGTGTGCTGCACGGCCGTTCGGCCATCGGCGAGATGTTCACCGATGTCTGCGCCCGCGAGATGACCCACAAACTCGAGAGCATCCTGATGGACGGCGACCACGTCGCCTTCGTCGAATCCTGCCGCTACCCCGACGGCACCCGCGTCCTGGTCCACTCGATGGCCGACATCCGCGACGGCCGCATCGTCGACCAGACCTCGATCCAAGCCTGGGACGAGCAGTAGCCCCGCGTCGCGGTCGCTGTTGCGGAGACGGAGGGATTTGAACCCCCGATGGTGTTACCCATGCTCGCTTTCAAGGCGAGTGCATTCGGCCGCTCTGCCACGTCTCCTTCGCCTGGAATGGTAGCGGACGCGGCGGCGGACGGGCGTGGTGCTGGTTGGTACCGGCGGGACGGGGCAAGATCGATCTCATGCGCGCTGTCGAATTGAACGGGTTCGGTGGGCCCGAGGTGATGGAGTGGACCGAGACGGTCGATCCGGAGGTCCGGCCGGGTGAAGTGCTGATCGAGGTCATCGCGGCGGGGGTGAATCGGGCCGATGTGATGCAGCGGCGCGGGTTCTATCCGCCGCCCGCCGACGCCAGTGCGGTACCGGGACTGGAGTGTTCGGGCACGATCGTCGAGCTGGGCGACGGGGTGCGGGACTGGCAGGTCGGCGATCGGGTGTGCGCGCTGCTCTCGGGCGGTGGCTACGCCGAGCGGGTGGCCGTGCCCGCGACCCAGGTGCTGCCGATTCCGGACGGCCTCGATCCGGTGGCGGCGGCCGGGCTGCCGGAGGTGGCGGTGACCGTGTGGTCGAACCTGGTGCTGACCGCGGGGCTGCGGGCGGGCCAGCTGGTGTTGATCCACGGTGGCGGCGGCGGGATCGGTACCTGCGCGATCCAGGTGGCCAAGCGCCTCGGCGCGCGGGTGGCGGTGACGGCGGGCTCGGCCGAGAAGCTGACCAAGTGCGGCGAGCTGGGCGCCGACCTGCTGATCAACTACAAGACGCAGGACTTCGTCGCCGAGGTCGCCGCGCTCGACGGCGCCGACGTCATCCTCGACAACATGGGCGCCAAGTATCTCGAGCGCAATGTGGAGGCGCTGGCCGCGCACGGACAACTGGTCGTGATCGGCATGCAGGGCGGGGTGTCCGGCACGCTGAATCTGGCCGCGCTGCTGGGCAAATGGGGCACGGTGCACGCGACCAATGTGCGCAACCGGCCGCGCGCCGGAGCCGGGAGCAAGGCCGAGGTCGTCGCCGCGGTGCGCGAGCGGCTGTGGCCGCTGGTGGCCGCGGGCGAGGTGGTGCCGGTGATCTCCGCCGAACTGCCCGTCACCGAGGCCGGGCGCGCGCACGAGCTGCTCGATTCACCGGAGACCTTCGGCAAGGTCGTCCTGCGGATCCGCGACTGAGCGGCTATTCGAGTGCGCTCAGGGCGCGGCCGAGCTGGTCGATCTCGTAGCGCGTGGTGTACGGCGCCAAGCCGATGGTGACGGCGCCGCCCTCGTCGTTGACACCCAGCGCGTCGAGCAGCCTGCTGCCGCCGTGCACCCCGCTGACCGTGCCGATCCGGTTGTCGGCCAGCTTGGCCGCCACCTTCTCCGCCTGCATCCCCGCCATCGTGAAGCTGACGGTGGGGATGCGGGTGGAGGCGCGGCCGATCACGGTGAGGTTCTCGACCTTGTCCAGCACCTGCATCAGGTGATCGAACAGCTGATCGTGGTAGTCCTGCAGCGAGGTGATCGACATCTCGAGCCGCTCGCGGCGGGTGCCCCTGGCGCGCTCGTCGAGTCCGGCGAGGAAGTCGATCGACTCGGTGAGCCCGGCCAGCAGCGCGTACTGATGCCCGCCGACCTCGAGCCGTTCAGCACCCTTGGCATAGGGGTTGAGCGACATGGACGGGATGCGGTCGAGGAACGCCGGATCGCGGAACACCAGGGCGCCCACCTGCGGGCCGCCCCACGACGGCGCGCTCAGCGCGACCACGTCGGCGTTGAGCTCGTCGATATCGATCAGCGCGTAGGGCGCGGCGCCGAACGCGTCGGCCACCAGCAGGCCACCGACGTCGTGCACCCGGTCGGCCGCCACCCGGACCGCGGGCGCCGAGCCGACGATCGGGGACGCGGCGGTGAGCGCGACCAGGCGGGCGGTCGGGCCGATGAGCTCCTCGAACTGCCAGGACGGCATCTCGCAGGTCTCGATCTCCACCTCGGCCCAGCGCACGTGCGCGCCGTACCGGTTGGCGATGCGCAGCCACGGCGCGACATTGGCCTCGTCGTCGAGCCGCGACAGCACGATGCCGGTGCCGAGACCGAGCCGGGAACTCAGCGATTCCGCCAGCCAGGCCAGCAGTACCGCGCGATCGGGTCCGAGCACGACGCCGGCCGGATCTCCACCGACCAGGTCGGCGACCGCCGAGCGCGCGGCCTCGAGAATCGCGCCGCTGCGGGTCGCCGCACCGTGGCGGCCGATGTGGGAAAACGAGGAGGTGCGGAAACCCGTTGACACGGCACGCGATACCGAATCGGGAACGAGCATCCCCGCCTGCGGATCCAGATGAATCCAGCCGTCGCCCAGGGACGGTATCAGGCCCCGAACCCTCGCGACGTCATAAGTCATGCCCGCCACTTTAAGGGCAGCGGGCGTTCGGGGGTAACCGCGTCGGGGTTTTAGCGCGAACCCGACACACACGCAATGATGGGGATATGACGCACTCGGAGGATGTACCGGAATCCATCGTCGTGATCGGTCCCGACGGCCGTCCGCTCACCGTGCCCGCCGACCAGAACGGCGCCGCGGCGTTCACCGCGCAGGTCGTGCCCGACGACGAGAAGAGCGACGCCGACGACAAGGACAACGGCGAATCCCTGGCCGACATGGTCGAGCAGCCCGCCAAGGTGATGCGCATCGGCACCATGATCAAGCAGCTGCTCGAGGAGGTGCGGGCGGCTCCGCTCGACGACGCCAGCCGGTCCAGGCTCAAGGAGATCCACAAGTCCTCGGTGCGCGAGCTCGAGCAGGGTCTCGCGCCGGAACTGCGGGACGAGCTGGAACGGCTCACCCTGCCCTTCACCGACGAGTCGGTACCGTCGGACGCCGAGCTGCGAATCGCCCAGGCCCAGCTGGTCGGCTGGCTGGAGGGCCTGTTCCACGGCATCCAGACCGCGCTGTTCGCCCAGCAGATGGCGGCCCGCGCACAGCTCGAGCAGATGCGTCAGGGGGCGTTGCCGCCCGGCATGCACGCGGGCGAGCCGAAGCAGGGCGGACACGTCGGCGGCGGGCAGTATCTGTAGCCGCCCGCACCCCGTACCAGCCACCGATCCACCCTGTAAGGTCGGGGACCGTGCCCGCAGCTGCCGCTCGTCCCGATTCGGTCTCCGACCGGAGCGACGCGCGTACCGAAGAGAGCCCCGTGCATTCTGACGACAACTCCACGGTGACCGAAGCCGAGCCGGCCGAAGCCGCCGCAGCAGAGCCGATGGTGTCGGATTCGCAGACGTTCCGCCGCGCGTTCAAGGACATGCGCGACGGCTTCCACCAGCGCGAGCTCTGGCTGTCGCTGGGCTGGCAGGACATCAAGCAGCGCTACCGGCGCTCGGTGCTCGGTCCGTTCTGGATCACCATCGCGACCGGCTTGCAGGCGCTGGCGATGGGTCTGCTGTATTCGACCCTGCTGGATCAGCCGATCAGCGAGTACCTGCCGTATGTGACGGTCGGTCTGATCATCTGGAACGTGATCAGCGCTTCGATCCTCGAGGGCTCGGATGTCTTCATCGCCAACGAGGGCCTGATCAAACAGCTGCCCTCGGCGCTGAGCGTGCACGTGTACCGGCTGGTGTGGCGGCAGTTCCTGTTCTTCATCCACAACGTGGCGATCTACGCGGTGCTGCTGGTGGCGTTCTCGCTCTGGCGCAACCTCGACGCCTCGGTTCTATTGGCGATCCCCGCGATCGTGCTGCTGTTCCTCAACGCCATGTGGGTGTCGATCGTGTTCGGCATCTTCAGCACCCGCTACCGCGACATCGCGCCGATCCTCGGCTCGATGACGCTGATGCTGTTCGTGCTGACCCCCGTCATGTGGTCGACGAAGGCGCTGGAGAACTCGGTCGGCGGGATGAGCGACCGGGCCAAGCTGATCGAGATCGTGCCCACCTTCCACTACCTCGAGATCGTGCGCGCACCGCTGCTCGGCGAGCCGTCGGAGTGGCATCACTGGGCGATCGTCGGTGCGATCACGGTGGTCGGCTGGATCGTCGCGATCCTGGCGCTCAAGCAGTACCGCGCCCGCGTCCCGTACTGGGTTTAGGAGCAGTGGAGTCGATGAGCCGTGTGAGTATCGAAACCCATCAGGCGTGGGTCGAGTTCCCCATCTTCGACGCCAAGTCGCGGTCGCTGAAGAAGGCGTTCCTCGGCAAGGCGGGCGGCGCGATCGGGCGCAACAGCTCCGACGTGGTCGTCGTCGAGGCGCTCCGTGACATCAACCTCTCGCTCAAGGAGGGCGACCGGGTCGGCCTGGTCGGTCACAACGGCGCGGGCAAGTCGACCCTGCTGCGGTTGCTCTCCGGCATCTACGAGCCCTCGCGCGGCAGTGCGCGCATCCGCGGCCGGGTGGCTCCGGTGTTCGACCTCGGCGTCGGCATGGATCCGGAGATCTCCGGCTACGAGAACATCATCATCCGCGGGCTGTTCCTCGGGCAGACCCGCAAGCAGATGATGGCGAAGATCGACGAGATCGCCGATTTCACCGAGCTCGGCGAGTACCTGTCGATGCCCCTGCGCACCTACTCCACCGGCATGCGGGTGCGCCTGGCGATGGGTGTCGTCACCTCGATCGACCCCGAGATCCTGCTCCTCGACGAGGGCATCGGCGCGGTCGACGCGGAGTTCATGAAGAAGGCGCGCACGCGGCTGCAGTCGCTGGTCGCGCGCTCGGGCATCCTCGTCTTCGCCAGCCACTCCAACGAATTCCTCGCCCAGCTCTGTGACACCGCGATGTGGGTCGATCACGGACAGATCCGTCAGCAGGGTGGCATCGAAGAAGTCGTACGCGCGTACGAAGGTCCCGACGCGGGTAATCACGTGGCACAGGTCCTGCGCGAGCTGGAGTCCGAGAAAGAACTGGAGCGCAACAACGCATGAGCGGTGACGAGGCTGCCCCGGCTGCCGTGCCGGGTGGGTTCAGCATGACCGACCGCCTCGAGGCGACTCCGGCGCCCATCGAGCCCGCGGCGCCCGCCGTCGACGCCGCCGACGAGCTGCCCGAGGGCGCCGAACCCGCCGACCTCACCACCGAGACCGGGCCGCAGGCGCGGATCATCGGCGTCGTCGTCACGCACAAGCGCCGCGAGCTGCTCGCCGAATCGCTGAAGGTACTCGCCTCGCAGTCGCGGCCGATCGACCATCTGATCGTCGTCGACAACGCCAACGAGGACGAGGTGGCCGAGCTGGTCGCCCAGCAGCCGATCGAGGCCACCTATCTGGGTTCGCGCCACAACCTCGGCGGCGCGGGCGGTTTCGCGCTCGGCATGCTGCACGCGCTCACCATGGGCGCCGACTGGGTGTGGCTGGCCGACGACGACGGCCGCCCGGACGGTCCCGAAGTGCTGGCGACGCTGCTGGATTGCGCGCGCAAGCACCACCTCGTCGAGGTGTCGCCGGTGGTGTGCGACATCGACGAACCCGACCGGCTCGCCTTCCCGTTGCGGCGCGGCGTGGTGTGGCGGCGGCTGCGCTCGGAGCTCGGCGACGAGGACTTCCTGCCCGGCATCGCGTCGCTGTTCAACGGCGCGCTGATCTCGGCCAAGGCCGTCGACCTGATCGGTGTGCCCGATCTGCGGCTGTTCGTGCGCGGTGACGAGGTGGAGGTGCATCGCCGCCTCGTGCGCTCGGGCTTGCCGTTCGGCACGTGTCTGCAGACGGCCTACCTGCACCCGAACGGCGCGGAGGAGTTCAAGCCGATCCTCGGCGGGCGGATGCACACCCAGTACCCGGACGATCCGGTGAAGCGCTACTTCACCTACCGCAATCGCGGCTACCTGATGTCGCAGCCGGGGATGCGCAAGCTGTTGCCGCAGGAGTGGATTCGGTTCTCCTGGTTCTTCCTGGTGACCCGGCGCGATCCCGCCGGTCTGCGGGAGTGGTTCCGGTTGCGCTCGCTCGGCCGCAACGAGCAGTTCGGCAAGCCGGACTGAGACCCACGTCCGGCCGCTCGCATCCCACCGGCTGCCGCCAGACGTGGGTGAGTCGCCGGCGCGAACCGGGGGGGGGCCGGACGTTCCAAACGGGGGGCGGGGGGAGGCCGCCCAGGTAACCCCCCGCACAGGTGCCGAATTG
>NZ_JARWOJ010000114.1 GCF_029868625.1 Nocardia neocaledoniensis
CCCCGTGCGTGTTGGGCCCCGGCCCGGCCCACCCCCGCCAACCCACCCCCCCCCAACCCCCCCCCCCCCCGGCCTATTTTTCCCACATCTTGTTTGGCGCGGGGGCGGGTGTGGGGGCCCCCCCCCCCGGACCCGCGATCGGTAACTAGTGAACTTTTTGCTCGAATTCGACCCGAACAGGGGAAAGGAAGTTACGTGCTAGACGTCAACTTCTTCGATGAACTCCGGATCGGCCTGGCCACCGCTGAAGACATCCGCCAGTGGAGCTATGGCGAGGTCAAGAAGCCGGAGACCATCAACTACCGCACGCTCAAGCCGGAGAAGGACGGGCTCTTCTGCGAGAAGATCTTCGGCCCCACCCGGGACTGGGAGTGCTACTGCGGCAAGTACAAGCGCGTCCGCTTCAAGGGCATCATCTGTGAGCGCTGTGGCGTCGAGGTGACTCGCGCCAAGGTGCGTCGTGAGCGCATGGGCCACATCGAGCTGGCCGCACCGGTCACCCACATCTGGTACTTCAAGGGCGTTCCGTCGCGCCTGGGCTACCTGCTGGATCTGGCGCCGAAGGATCTCGAGAAGATCATCTACTTCGCCGCCTACGTCATCGTCGGTGTCGACGAGGAGCTGCGCCACAACGAGCTCAGCACCCTCGAGGCCGAGATGGAGGTCGAGAAGAAGGCTGTCGCCGATCAGCGCGACGCCGACCTCGAGGCCCGCGCGCAGAAGCTCGAGGCCGACCTGGCCGAGCTGGAGGCCGAGGGCGCCAAGTCCGACGTCCGCCGCAAGGTCAAGGACGGCGGCGAGCGCGAGATGCGTCAGCTGCGCGACCGCGCCCAGCGTGAGCTGGATCGTCTCGACGAGATCTGGACCACCTTCACCAAGCTGGCCGTCAAGCAGCTCATCGTCGACGAGGTGCTCTACCGCGAGCTCGTCGACCGCTACGGCGAGTACTTCACCGGCGCCATGGGTGCGGAGTCCATCCAGAAGCTGATGGAGAACTTCGACATCGACGCCGAGGCGGAGTCGCTGCGCGAGACCATCCGCAGCGGCAAGGGCCAGAAGAAGCTGCGCGCGCTCAAGCGCCTCAAGGTCGTCGCGGCCTTCCAGGCCAACGGCAACTCGCCCATGGGCATGGTGCTCGACGCGGTTCCGGTGATCCCGCCGGAGCTGCGCCCGATGGTTCAGCTCGACGGTGGCCGCTTCGCCACCTCCGACCTGAACGACCTGTACCGCCGCGTGATCAACCGCAACAACCGCCTCAAGCGACTGATCGATCTGGGCGCGCCCGAGATCATCGTCAACAACGAGAAGCGGATGCTGCAGGAGTCCGTCGACGCGCTGTTCGACAACGGCCGTCGTGGCCGTCCGGTCACCGGACCGGGTAACCGCCCGCTGAAGTCGCTGAGCGATCTGCTCAAGGGCAAGCAGGGTCGTTTCCGTCAGAACCTGCTCGGCAAGCGTGTCGACTACTCGGGCCGTTCGGTCATCGTCGTCGGTCCGCAGCTCAAGCTGCACCAGTGTGGTCTGCCGAAGCTGATGGCGCTCGAGCTGTTCAAGCCGTTCGTCATGAAGCGTCTGGTCGACCTGAACCACGCGCAGAACATCAAGTCCGCCAAGCGGATGGTCGAGCGTCAGCGTCCCCAGGTGTGGGATGTCCTCGAAGAGGTCATCGCCGAGCACCCGGTGCTGCTGAACCGCGCGCCCACCCTGCACCGCCTGGGTATCCAGGCCTTCGAGCCGCAGCTGGTCGAAGGCAAGGCCATCCAGCTGCACCCGCTCGTGTGTGAGGCGTTCAACGCCGACTTCGACGGTGACCAGATGGCCGTGCACCTGCCGCTGTCGGCGGAGGCGCAGGCCGAGGCGCGCATCCTGATGCTGTCGTCGAACAACATCCTGTCCCCGGCGTCGGGTCGCCCGCTGGCGATGCCGCGTCTGGACATGGTGACCGGCCTGTTCTACCTGACCCGTCTCGACGAGAAGGGTGTCGGCACCTACAAGGCCGCGGGCAAGGACGAGCCGGAGTACGGCGTGTACTCCTCGCCCGCCGAGGCCCAGATGGCCGTCGACCGCGGTGAGCTCACCGTGCGTTCGATGATCAAGGTGCGGCTCACCGAGCAGCGCCCGCCGAAGGAGATCGAGGCGGAGCTGTTCCCGGACGGCTGGCGTCGCGGTGACGCGTGGCTGGCCGAGACCACCCTGGGTCGCGTGCTGTTCAACGATCTGCTTCCGGCGGACTACGCGTTCATCAACGAGCCGATGCCGAAGAAGCGGCAGGCCACGATCATCAACGATCTGGCCGAGCGCTACCCGATGATCGTCGTCGCGCAGACCGTCGACAAGCTCAAGGACGCCGGCTTCTACTGGGCCACGCGTTCGGGTGTCACCGTCTCCATGTCGGACGTGCTCGTTCCGCCGGAGAAGGCCGAGATCATGGAGCGGTACGAGGCCATGGCGGATCAGATCGAGAAGAAGTACCAGCGTGGTGCTCTCGATCACCAGGAGCGCAACAACGCCCTGGTCAAGATCTGGCAGGAAGCGACCGAAGAGGTCGGTACGGCGCTGCGTTCGCACTACCCGGCCGACAACCCGATCATCACGATCGTCGACTCGGGCGCGACCGGTAACTTCACCCAGACCCGTACCCTCGCCGGTATGAAGGGCCTGGTGACGAACCCGAAGGGTGAGTTCATCCCGCGCCCGATCAAGTCCTCCTTCCGTGAGGGCCTGACCGTGCTCGAGTACTTCATCAACACCCACGGTGCTCGTAAGGGTCTGGCCGATACCGCGCTGCGTACCGCCGACTCGGGTTACCTGACCCGTCGTCTGGTCGACGTCTCGCAGGATGTCATCGTGCGCGAGCACGACTGTGGCACCGAGCGCGGCATCGTCGTGCCGATCGCGGAGAAGCAGGCCGACGGCTCGCTCATCCGGGACGCGCACGTCGAGACCTCGACCTACGCGCGCACCCTGGCGACCGACGCGGTCGACGAGAAGGGCAACGTCATCGTGGCCAAGGGCGCCGATCTCGGCGACCCGGCCCTGGAGGCGCTGCTCGAGGCCGGCATCACCGAGGTGAAGGTCCGCTCCGTGCTGACCTGCACCACCGGTACCGGCGTCTGCGCCACCTGCTACGGCCGCTCGATGGCCACCGGCAAGCTGGTCGACATCGGCGAGGCCGTCGGCATCGTCGCCGCCCAGTCCATCGGTGAGCCGGGTACCCAGCTGACCATGCGTACCTTCCACCAGGGTGGTGTCGCGGGTGACGACATCACCGGTGGTCTGCCGCGTGTCCAGGAGCTCTTCGAGGCCCGTGTCCCCAAGGGCAAGGCGCCGATCGCGGAGGTCTCGGGCCGGGTGCGCCTCGAGGACGACGACCGCTTCTACAAGATCACGATCATCCCTGATGACGGGTCCGAGGAAGTCGTCTACGACAAGCTCTCGAAGCGTCAGCGTCTGCGGGTGTTCAAGCACGACGACGGCACCGAGCGCCTGCTGGCCGACGGTGACCACGTGGAGGTGGGTCAGCAGCTGCTCGAGGGCGCTGCCGATCCGCACGAGGTGCTGCGCGTGATGGGTCCCCGTCAGGTGCAGGTCCACCTGGTCCACGAGGTCCAGGAGGTCTACCGCTCGCAGGGTGTGTCGATCCACGACAAGCACATCGAGGTCATCGTGCGCCAGATGCTGCGTCGCGTGACGATCATCGATTCGGGTGCGACCGAGTTCCTGCCCGGTTCGCTCACCGAGCGTGCCGAGTTCGAGGCCTCGAACCGTCGCGTGGTGGCCGAGGGTGGCGAGCCCGCCTCCGGCCGTCCGGTGCTGATGGGTATCACCAAGGCGTCGCTGGCCACCGATTCGTGGCTGTCGGCGGCCTCCTTCCAGGAGACCACCCGAGTGCTGACGGACGCGGCCATCAACTGCCGCTCCGACAAGCTGATCGGCCTGAAGGAGAACGTGATCATCGGTAAGCTCATCCCGGCCGGTACCGGTATCAACCGTTACCGCAACATCCAGGTGCAGCCGACCGAAGAAGCCCGTGCCGCCGCGTACGCGGTGCCGTCCTACGACGACACCTACTACTCGCCGGACAGCTTCGGCTCCTCCACCGGTGCCGCGGTGCCGCTGGACGACTACGGTTTCAGCGACTACCGCTAGTCGATAGCGCGAACGCCCCGTCCCCTTTCGAGGGGGCGGGGCGTTCGTCGTTTCCGGGGGTCGGTAGTTCGGTCAGCCGGCCGAGCCGGTCAGGGCGTCGAGGAGTCCGCCGAGGCCGCCCGAACCGCTGTCGCCGTCGCCGGGGCCGGGGTTGGTCGGCTTGGGGACGACGTTCACGGTGATGGTCTTGGAGCTCACGAGTTCCTGGACGGCTTTGATCTCGTGGGTGCCGGTGGTCTTCGGCGTCCAAGTGATCGTCGCCTTGCCGTTGGACACCGAGACCGGCTCACCGATCTGGGTGCCGTTGTCGGTGAAGGTCACCTTGAACAGGAACGAGGTCGCGGTGACATCGGCGGTCACGGTGTAGGCGGTGTCGACGTAGTGGGTGCTCCCGCTGACCGCGATCGACTGGACGAGCGCCGAGGCCTGCGGTGCGACGAGCACGGCCGCCGCCGCGACCGCACCGAAGGTTGTCAGTCCGACGCCGGCCCGCCGGGTGAGGGTGAAGCTCATGAGGTACTCCTGATTCGCGCTGTCCCACTGCTGTGGGTGAGCCAGAGAGTAGCGAGCGAGGTCCGTCCCGCACGGGAAAACTGAAATAATCGTGCTTCACCTTGGGGTGTCGCCGATGGCGGTGCTCACTCCGCGGCGGATTCGGCCACGTCCGGCCGCCGTGACGGCGCGGTGCGCGCGTGCGTGGCGTAGAGGGTGAGGCCGACGAAGGTGAGGCCGCCCACGAGGTTGCCGACCACCGTGGGGATCTCGTTCCAGATGAGGTAGTCGCCCAGGGAGAAGTCGCCGCCCAGGAGCAGGCCGGAGGGGAACAGGAACATGTTGACGATCGAGTGCTCGAAGCCCATGTAGAAGAAGAGCATGATGGGCATCCACATCGCGATCACCTTGCCCGACACCGAGGTCGACATCATCGCGGCGACGACGCCGGTGGAGACCATCCAGTTGCACAGGACCGCGCGGATGAACAGCGTGAGCATGCCTGCACCGCCGTGTTCGGCGTAGCCGACGGTGCGGGATTCGCCGATCTCGCCCAGCTTCTCACCGACCGCGCTGGGGTCCATCGAGAAACCCATGGTCAGGATGATCGCCATCATCACGGCGACGGTGAACGCGCCGGCGAAGTTGCCGACGAACACGAGTCCCCAGTTGCGCAGCATCGAGCGCACCGTGACGCCGCGTCGCTTATCCAGCAGGGCCAGCGGCACGAGCGTGAAAACGCCGGTGAGCAAGTCGAATCCGAGCAGGTACAGCATGCAGAAGCCGACCGGGAACAGCACCGCGCCCAGCAGTGGCTCGCCGGTGTTCACGGTGATGGTGACCGCGAACGCGGCGGCCAGTGCGAGGATGGCGCCCGCCATGTACGCGCGGATCACGGTGTCGCGGGTGGACATGAACGCTTTGGCCTCGCCCGCATCGATCATCTTCTCGACGAAGTCGGCCGGTTTCAGGTAGGACATGCAACCCCATTCGTAGTGCTTCCAGCACAGTAGTTTTCGCGGCGGAGATTGCCTGCCGATCACTGAAGGTTGCCGCTGCGTAAATAGTGGTATGCCACTATGGCGGGGGCGTGGCGGCGGGTGGCAGGCTGGCGACGACCCCGATCTCAGGAGCCCGCATGCAACCGATCATGAGCAAGTCAGCCGCCGCCGACCTCGTCGTCGCCGCCCGTATCCGCAAGGGGCTCACCTGGGCCGCCATCGCGGAATCGCTGGGCGCGCCGCTGGTGTGGACGACGGCAGCCCTGCTCGGTCAGCATCCGATGACCGCGGAACAGGCGGCCGCGGTCTGCGCGCTGCTCGACCTCGACGAGACCGTCGCCGAGAGCCTGCGGCTGCAACCGTCGCGCGGTGCCGATCCGGCCCAGCTGGCCGATCCGACGATCTACCGCCTGGTCGAGGCGGTCTCGGTCTACGGTCCCGCGCTGAAAGCCCTGATCCACGAGGAATTCGGCGACGGCATCATGAGCGCCATCAACTTCAACATCGACATCGCCCGCCGCCCGGATCCGGACGGCGACCGAGTGGTGATCACTCTCGACGGGAAGTTCCTCGACTACCGCTGGTGACTCACGACCGCACCTCGGGTCCGGCGGCCACCTCGGTGACGGCGGGCACGGCGGGGTCGCCGATCGCGTGCGGCACCGGTTCGCCGAGTCGCACCGCGATCACGCCGACGAGAATCAGTGCGCCGCCGAGCAATTGGATCGGCCGGGGTGCCTCGCCGAGCAGGGCCCAGGCGAAGATGAGCGCGGCGAGCACTTCGTTGAGGGCGACGAAGGACGCGAGCCGTGACCCGAGGCGCCGGGTCGCGGCGATGCCGGTGACGTAGGCGATCGCGGCCGTGACGATGCCGATGAGCAGGATCGGCACCCACCAGGGCGTGCTGAAGTCCTCGAAGACCACGGTGGCGGTGGTGGCGCGCAGGGGGACGATGCCCGCGGCGCCCGCGAGGAGCAGGACCACCCCGCCGATCAGCAGGCCGCCCGCGGCCAGCACGGTGCCGGGCAGGTCGCCGCCTTCGGCCGAGAGCAGGAAGTAGGTCGCGGCGCCGACCATCGAGCCCAGCGCCCACATGACGCCGATCGGGTCGGCGGATACGCCGGACAGTACGTCGAGTACCAGGAGCAGGCCGGTGATCCCGAGCAGGGCGCCGGTCACGGTCGCGGCACCGGGACGTTGCCGGTGCCGTAACCACAGCCACCCGACGATCGCGATCGGCGCGGCGAATTCGATGAGCAGCGCGACGCCGACCTCCATGTGCGCGACCGCGTTGAAGTAGGCCAGCTGGGTGCCCGCCACCGCGATCAAGCCGTAGGCGACGACGAGAGTCAGGTTCTCCCGCAACAGCGTCCAGCGCCCGCGCAACTGCGGAATCGCCAGGGGGAGCAGGACGGCCGCGGCGAGCAGGACGCGCACGGCGACCACGGCGGCCGCGCTCCACCCCGCGTTCATCAGTCCGCGCGCGAGCGAGCCGGACAGCCCGAACGACGCGGCGGAGGCCACCGCGAACAGCAGGCCGGTGCGCATCCGTCGCGCGGTTGCGTCATGAGTCAACGTCGCCATGACTAATGACGGTAAGCAGCTTGCGGTAATGTGTCAATGTGGTTTTCGCTCATGACACCGAAGCGGCGTTGCTGGCGGCGGTCGAATTGGTCAACTCCGCCGAGGACCCCGACACCCTCACCGAACCGGCCCAGCTCGCCGAGTTCTTCCATCGGCACGACTACACCGGCGTGCGCGCCCGGGGCGCCCCCGGACACGCCCCCCGGGGGGGGCGGCGCCCCCCCCCGCGCGGACGGCGAACCACCGC
>NZ_JARWOJ010000115.1 GCF_029868625.1 Nocardia neocaledoniensis
GAGTCCGTCGAGCGCCACGGCGAGCTCGAACAACGGACCCCACACCATGATCAGACTGGTCGCTGTATGGGAGTCATCGAGCCGCGCGGCGTATCCGGCCATCCGTGCGAGACTCATCGCGACAGTCTCGGTGTGTGGGGGTCAGGGGGGCGGCGGGCTCTTCTTTGTCGGGCGCGGGGGGGGGGGGGGGGGGGGGGGGGGCCCCGCCCGGCGCCCCCCCCCGGGAACCCGGCCCACCTCGGACCGGGTCCGCGAAGCCCTGTTCAGCGCGATCGACGCGCGTCTCGACCTCGACGGCGCGCGGGTCGTCGACCTGTACGCGGGGTCGGGCGCGCTCGGCCTGGAAGCGCTCTCGCGCGGTGCCGCGCACGCGCTGCTGATCGAGTCCGATCGCAAGGCGGCCGCGATCGTGCGCGCCAATATCGCCGAATTGGGCCTGCCAGGGGCCGAACTGCGCCTCGGTTCGGTCGGCACGGTCCTGGCCCATGCCGCGCCCGCCGCCTACGACCTGGTCCTGTCCGACCCGCCGTACGAGGTGAGCACCGAGGACGTGATCGCCGATCTCACCGCGCTGGCGAACAACGGCTGGCTCGCGCCCGACGCGCTGGTGATCGTGGAACGCTCCATTCGCTCACCCGAAATCGTCTGGCCCGCAGGCTATGCGGCGCTGAAGCCGCGCAAATACGGGGAGACCAGAATCGAGCTCGCCGAGTTCGGTGCTAGCGTCTGAGCATGGCTGCTGCACTGTGCCCCGGCTCCTTCGATCCGGTGACCAACGGTCACCTCGACGTGTTCACCCGCGCGGCCGCGCAGTTCGACGAGGTGATCATCACCGTCATGGTGAACCCCAAGAAACAGGGCATGTTCACCGTCGACGAGCGGATGGACCTGCTCCGCGAAGCGGTCGCCCACCTGTCCAACGTGCGCGTCGCGTCGTGGCAGGGCCTGCTGGTCGACTTCGCCAAGCAGGAAGGCGTGGGGGCGATCGTCAAGGGCCTGCGCGACGCGGGCGACTTCGGCTACGAGCTGCAGATGGCGCAGATGAACCACAAGCTCGCGGGCGTGGACACCTTCTTCATCGCCACCAACCCCTCGCTCAGCTTCCTGTCCAGCTCGCTGGTGAAGGAAGTCGCGGCCTACGGCGGCGATGTCAGCGACATGCTGCCGCCGGTGGTCCACAAGCGTCTGCTGGACCGCCTGGCCGAGCGCCGCGGCTAGAAGACCAGGCCGCGCAGGGCCAGGAAGCGCATCCCGCCGACGGCGGCGGTGATGGCGAGCACGGCCAGCGCCTGGACGGTGTCGCCCAACCCGGGCGCCCAGACGCCGAGCGCGGCCAGGCTCGCCGTGGTGATGCCGAGGCCGAGGAGCGCGAGTCCGCCGCCCTCCCACTGCGCGGTGAACCAGGTGACCCGGTCCGCGGCGTGGAAGGTGAGCTGGCGGTGCAGTTCGTTGGCGATGACGGTGCTCACGACCGAGCCGGCGACGTTCGCGATCAGCGGCCCCACGCCGTGCATGGCGAAGAACAGCAGCACATAGGCGATATTGCTGGAACCGCCGACGAGGGCGAACCGGATGAGCTGGGGGAGCGCGCGGTCGCCGCGCAGGTAGGTCAGCGTCCGGTCCACGCGCGGGCGCACCGCGGGTTTCGTCGGCGCGATGGCGGGGAATGGACCGATCCAGGGTGTGACCATGCCCGGAAGGTGCGACACCGAGATTCTCGGTGTTTCCAGAACGGTCATGGTCGACTCCGATCGCGATGAACGAGCGTCGAGGAGTACAACAGCAGAAAACGTGTAGTGCTTCCCGGCGGACGGCGTTGTCGTGCCTCCCGATGGTAGCGGAAGTGGAGGGCCGCACTCCACTTGATATCGGTGCGATCTAGGACACTGTCGCGACACACCGCGACGACATTCGGTACACGCGCGTCGGCCGGGCAGACTGGGCCACGACGGCAGTGCGTTCGCCGGGATTCAGCAGGAGGGTAGTGAGCATGTATCGCGTATTCGAAGCACTCGACGAACTGGTCGCCATCGTCGAAGAGGCACGCGGCATCCCGCCGACCCGCAGCTGCATCGTGCCGCGCGGCGATGTCCTCGAACTGCTCGACGACGTCCGCGACGCCCTGCCCGGCGAACTCGACGACGCCCAGGACGTGCTCGACCATCGCGACAAGATCGTCGGCGATGCCCGCACCGGCGCCGAGGCCACGGTCACCTCCGCCAACGAGCAGGCCCGCACGACCATCGAGTCCGCGCGCGCCGAGGCCGACCGCATCCTCGCCGAGGCCAAGGCGCACGCCGACCGGATGGTCGCCGAGGCCACCACGCATGCCGACCGGCTGGTCGCGAACGCGCAGGCCGAGGCCGACCAGGTGATCGCCGACGGCAATGCCGAATACGACGAGCTCACCGGCCGCGCCCAGATCGACGCCGACCGGGCGATCCAGGCGGGCAAGGACTCCTACGAGCGCTCGGTCGCCGACGGCAAGGCCGAGCAGGCCCGGCTGGTCGCGCAGACCGAGGTGGTGCGCGCGGCGCACGCCGAGTCGGCCCGCCTCATCGACACCGCCCAGGCCGAGGCCGACCGGGTCCGCGCCGAATGCGACGACTACGTCGACGAGCGGATGGCCGATTTCGGCGGCAGGCTCGCCGAACTGGAGGAGACGCTCAACACCACCCGGCGCACGATCACCCGCGGCCGCCAGCAGATGCGCGGCGGTCAGGCCCCGGAATACCCCGAGTACGCCGCCGATCACCGGCGCTGAGCCCGCCGCGCGTTTTGAGTTCGGGCGGGGTCCTGCCGTACTGTTGAGTGGTTGCCCAAATCCCCTCAGAAGTAAGTGAGTCAGTGATGCCCGCCGGTTCCGGTTCGCCGTCGCGTCCGCACAAGACCAATGGTCCTGTGTCCGACGCGGGCTTCGTGCTGGATGTCCGCAGTCTCGGCCGCAGGCCGGGAACCATGCGGGAAGTGCGGCGCACGGTCACCGACCACGAGCGGCTGGGTCTCGACCTGATCGCCATTCCGGCCGAGGCCGCGGTGGAACTCGACCTGCAGTTGCAGGCCGTCTCGGAGGGCGTGCTGGTCACCGGCACGGCGTCCGGGCCGACGGTCGGGGAGTGCTCGCGCTGCCTCGAACCGTTCGACGACCGGGTGGAGATTCGTCTGACGGAGCTGTTCGCGTATCCGGACAGCACCACCGAGCAGACGACCGAGGACGACGAGGTCTACCGCATGGAAGACGACCTCATCGACCTCGAGCCGGTGATCCTCGACGCCATCGGCCTGGAGCTTCCGCTGCAGCCGCTGTGCACCCCGGACTGTGCGGGCCTGTGCCCCGAGTGTGGTGTGCGGATGGCGATTGCGGGTCCTGATCATGGGCATGAGATACTGGACCCTCGCTGGGCGAAGTTGGCGAGTTTCGCCGCGGACGCGCCCGGCACCGGCGACCCCGCTGAGGGTTCCACCACCCCAGACCGATCCGCACCCGTGGCAAACGATGCCCACGTGGCCAGCGAAAACACAGAGGAGAAGTAGCCGTGGCTGTTCCCAAGCGCCGGATGTCCCGTTCCAACACCCGGTCGCGGCGCAGCCAGTGGAAGGCCGCCGCGCCGACCCTGGTCACCTGCCCGAACCGTGCCTGCGGTGAGAAGACCCTCCCGCACATCGCGTGCCCGTCCTGCGGCACCTACAAGGGCCGCCAGGTCACCGCTGCTGTCTGATTGTGACAGCCAGCAAAGACAACGCGGGTTCGGTCGATCATGCCGACCTGCTCACCGCCCTCGGTGTCGACGTACGACCGGAGCTGCTGCGCCTCGCGCTGACGCACCGGTCGTACGCGTACGAGAACGGCGGTCTGCCGACGAACGAGCGCCTCGAGTTCCTCGGCGACTCGGTCCTCGGCCTCAGCATCACCGAGCGGCTCTACACCGAGCACCCGGAGAAGTCCGAGGGTGAGCTCGCCAAGCTGCGCGCCAGCGTGGTGAACATGCACGCGCTCGCCGAGGTCGCTCGCGGTCTCGGTGAGGGTGGACTCGGCAAGCACCTGCTGCTCGGTAAGGGCGAAGAGCTCACCGGCGGCCGCGACAAGCCGAGCATCCTCGCCGACGGCATGGAGTCGCTGCTCGGCGCGGTGCACCTCGAGCACGGCATCGAGGTGGCGCGTGGCGTCGTGCTGCGCCTGTTCGCCGAACTGCTCGAACGTGGGCCCCGCATGGGCGCCGGTCTCGACTGGAAGACCAGCCTGCAGGAGCTCACCGCCGAACGTGGCCTCGGTGTGCCCAACTACGAGATCACCTCCACCGGCCCGGACCACAACAAGGAGTTCACCGCCACCACGGTGATCGCCGGTCGTCCGTACGGTCAGGGTGTCGGCCGCTCCAAGAAGGAAGCCGAGCAGAAGGCCGCCGGGACCGCCTACAAGGCGCTCACCGACGAATCCGTTTCCGAGGCGTGAGCACGCGGACCCGCGCGGGTACGCCCGGCAAGGTGGCGTGAGCCGTGCCCGAACTCCCCGAGGTCGAGGTCGTCCGGCGCGGTCTCGCCGAGCACGCCGTCGGACGCGTGATCGAGACCGTCACCGTCACCCATCCGCGTGCCGTGCGCAGACACCTCGGCGGTGGCGCCGACCTGGCCGCCCGCCTCACCGGTCGGACGATCGAGAGCGCGCGCCGGCGCGGCAAGTACCTGTGGCTCACCTTCGACGAGCCCGATACCGCCCTGGTGGTCCACCTGGGCATGAGCGGGCAGATGCTGGTCCAGCCCGCGGGTGCGCCGGTCGAGAAGCACGCCCACATCCGGGCCCTTCTCGATGACGCCAGCGAACTGCGCTTCGTCGATCAGCGCACCTTCGGCGGCTGGACGCTGGCCGATCTCGTCGAGGTCGACGGCACGATCGTGCCCGACCCGGTCGCCCACATCGCCCGCGATCCGCTCGATCCGCTGTTCGACACCGAGGCCGTCGTCGCGGCGATCCGGGCCAAGAACACCGAGATCAAGCGGGTGCTGCTGGATCAGACCGTGGTCTCGGGCATCGGCAACATCTACGCCGACGAGGCGCTGTGGCGGGCCGGCCTGCACGGCACCCGGATCGCCGCGGAACTCACCAGGCCCGTCGTGCGCACGCTGCTCGCCGCGGTGACCGCCGTGATGACCGAGGCGCTCGCGGTCGGCGGCACCTCCTTCGACGCGCTGTATGTGAACGTCAACGGCGAATCGGGGTATTTCTCCCGGTCACTGGCCGCCTACGGACGCGTGAACGAGCCCTGTGACCGCTGCGGCACGCTGCTGATCCGCGAACAATTCATGAATCGTTCGTCGTTTTCCTGCCCGAAGTGTCAGCGGAAGCCGCGCCGCCGCTGAACCCGGCGCGCTACGGTTTCTTCTGACGGGTCGTACCGGACCGGGTCCGTGCAGGAGGACGTTATGCGCAAGCTGACTTATTTCGTGGCATCGACGATCGACGGGTTCATCGCCGCCGAGGACGGCACCGTGGACTTCTTCCCGGTCGGCGGTGATCACGTGCCCGCCATCACCGCGCAGTATCCCGAGACGCTGCCGACCAAGGTGCGGGAGGCGCGGGGGATCGCGGCGGGCAACATCTACTTCGACACCGTGATCATGGGCCGCAAGACCCACGATTTCGGCGTCCGCACCGGCACGGCCAGCCCGTACGAGCATCTGCGCCAGTACGTGGTGTCGACGACGCTGCCGGAATCGCCCGCCCCCGGCGTCGAGGTGATCGCCGAGGATCCCATCGGCACCGTGCGCGCGCTGAAACGGGAAGCGGGACTGGGGATCTGGCTCTGCGGCGGCGGCGAACTGGCGCAGACCCTGCTGCCCGAGATCGACCAGGTGTTCCTGAAGCTGTTCCCGGTGGTGCTCGGCACCGGCCGGCCGCTGTTCGGCGGCGGCGCGACACTGCCGACGCCGGAACGGTTCCGGGTGATCACCAGCCGGGTGTACGCCGACGGCGTCGCCTTCCTCAAGTACGGCCGGATCGCCTAGGTCATGTCGGCGGCGGCGGGCCCCGGCCCGGTGGCGGCGCTGCGCGAGATCGGGTTCTGGCTCGAGCGCTCGCGGGCGGAGACCCACCGGGTGAAGGCCTACCGGCGCGCGGCCGACGTCGTCGCAGGCCTGTCCGATGACGAACGGGCCGAGCGTGAACGGGCGCACAGCTGGCGCGACCTGCCCGGCATCGGACCCAAGACCGCCGCCGTCATCGAACAGGCCTGCGCGGGAGCGGTTCCCGACTACCTGGCCGATCTGCGCGGCGCCGCGCAACCCATCGCGCCCGCAGGCGAAGCGCTGTGCGCCCAGCTGCGCGGCGACCTGCACACCCACTCCGACTGGTCCGACGGCGGCAGCCCGATCGGCGAGATGATGGGCGTGGCCGCCGCACTCGGCCACGAATACTGCGCGCTGACCGATCACTCGCCGCGCCTCAAGGTCGCCAACGGCCTGTCGGCCGAGCGCCTGCTGCGCCAGCTCGACGTGATCGCCGAGCTCAACGAGCAGCTGGCGCCGTTCCGCATCCTCACCGGCATCGAGGTCGACATCCTCGACGACGGCACCCTCGACCAGCGCGCCGATCTGCTCGAGCGCCTGGATGTCGTTGTCGCCAGCGTGCATTCGCACCTGCGCGACGACAGCGCCACCATGACCAAACGTATGGTCTACGCCGTGGCCAACCCGCACGTCGACATCCTCGGCCACTGCACCGGCCGCCTCGTCGAGGGTGGCCGCGGCACCCGCCCGGAATCCACTTTCGACGCGGAACTGGTCTTCGAGGCCTGCCGTAAGTACGGCACCGCCGTCGAGATCAACAGCCGGCCCGAGCGTCGTGACCCGCCCGGGCGCCTGATCGAGCTGGCCGTCGAGATGGACTGCTACTTCAGCATCGACACCGATGCCCACGCGCCCGGCCAATTGGATTGGCAGGGTTACGGATGCGAGCGCGCGCTCGCCCACGGGGTGCGGGCCGAACGGGTGATCGACACCTGGCCGGTCGAGGACCTGCTGGCGTGGTGCGCGTCGACGTCGGGGTGAAGACTCGCCGAACACCTGGCGTCGTGCGGCTCGATCGCGGATTCTCCTGATAGACAGTCGGATACAGGTATCCGGGGTGAGGGGGAGTCGGTGGGTGGGTTCCCGGTCGAGATCGTGCTGTCGCTGCTCGGTCTGATCGTCGCGACGGCGACCTTCCTGCGCGAGTTCGTCTTCGTCGGGCGCAAACGCCTCGGCTATCGCGTGCAGATGAACACCCCCGCCAGCCGTGTCCAGCTCACCGACCCCAACGGCGCGACGCAGACTGTTGATCCGGCCTCGCAGGCCGCCGTTCCAGCGGCGACTCCGGATACCGCGGCATCCGACACCGCGACCCCGACCCCCGATCCGGTGTCGGTGGTGCTGATCCGGATCGAGAACTACGGCACCGCGGTGATCGAGAGCGACGACTACGACGTGGAAGGTGGTCCGCGACTGCTGTTCTCGCGTCACAAGATCCGCGCGCTCGAAGTGACCGAGCGGATCTCCCGTCGCGGCGAATCGCTGGCGGTGCTCAACGACGGGCTGCGCGCGCTGGCGCCCAGCGTCGGCGCGGACAACATCTCGCGCATCGTGCTGCCGAAGGAACGGCTCGAGCGCGGTGAGCACTACAAGCTGCTGGTGGTCCTCGAAGGCCCGGCCCCGGATCCGCTGGACGCCAACGCGGAGAAGGTGGTGGACCCGGCGGGCAGCCTCAAGGGCGGCCAGTTCGTCGTGACCACCAGCCGCTCCCGGCGCGAACCCGCACTGCTCGGACTGAGCGTGTTCCTCGCCCTGGTGGTGATGGTGCAGCTGCTGGCCACGGTGTTGCGCGCCGATCCGCCACCGCGTGATTGCGCCGCGGGCTCGCTGACCGTGGTCGGCTCCACCGCGATGGCGCCGATGATCCGCAAGGCCGCCGAGAACTACGAGAAGACCTGCACCGAGGCGCATTTCGCGTTCGACTTCACCGGCACCGAACCGGGCTTGCGTACGCTGACCAAGGCCGGTCCGACCCAGGAGATGCTCGCCATCGGCGACGGCTCCAAGGGCACATCGTTCGAAGCGCTGACCGAGACCCCGCTCGCCCGCGCCTCCTTCTCGATGGTGACCCACCCCGGGGTCGGCCTGAAAGACCTGACGACGCAGCAGATCCGCGACCTGTATCGGGGGAACATCCGGAACTGGAACCAGATCGGCGGTCCCGATCTGCCGGTGGTTCTGATCGACCGCACCGCGGGCTCGGGCACTCGGCGCGCCCTCGAATCACGGCTGCTCGAGGACAACCGGAAGGTGTTCCGCTACACCAGCTGCGTCGGCATGGCGTCGGGCGGCGAGCAGTGCGAGGTCGACGTGACCGACGAAGTGGTTACGTACGTTGCCAAAATCCCCGGCGCGGTGGGCTATCTGGAGACGTCGGCGGCCGGGGGGGGGGGGGCCGCGGGGGGGAGAGACGGGGGGGGGCCCCCCGGCCCCCCCCGCCGGCGGGGGGGGTTAAACAGAAACCGGGGGAGATAAGACAGCGACACCGGGACTGAGCGCGCCGAAACCGGGTTCGGTGGGCGGGGCGGTGCGCCCGGCACGCACGGCGTCGACCACGACGAGCACCGTCACGGCGAGCAGCACCGGCAGCGCGTAGG
>NZ_JARWOJ010000116.1 GCF_029868625.1 Nocardia neocaledoniensis
GGCCGACGTCCTCGCCGCCGCCGACCGCGGGGGCCCCCCCCCCCGGGGCGCGCGGGGGGCCCCCGGAAACCCGGCGCAAGCCGCCCCCCGCGCGGGGGGGTTGCCGGGGGGCGCCCCCCCCCCGCCCCCCGGGCCCCCCCCCCCCCCCGGGCGGCGGGGGGCCGCCCCCGGGCCCCCGGAGTCGTGTTGTGTCGCAACGGATCACAGGTGATCGGCGTCGACGATCGCCTGGGCGAACGGCCGCGGTGCCTCCTGCGGGACATTGTGCCCGATCCCGTCGAGCACACGGTGTTCGTAGGCGCCGGTGAACTTGCCCCGGTAGGACTTTCCGTCCTTGGCCGCGCCGTCGAAGTCGCTGCTGATCGTGATGGCGGGAACGGAAATGGCGGGCCCGGTCGCGAGGCGCTGTTCGTCTTCGTCGTACCGTGGCTCGCCCGGCGCCAGGCTGAGCCGCCAGCGATAGTTCGAGATGACGATGTCGACGTGGTCGGGGTTGTCGAAGGCGGCGCCGCTGCGCTGGTAGGTGGCTTCGTCGAAATCCCAAGCGGGCGAGGCGCTGCGCCAGATGAGCTTGTTGAATTCGTGGCGGTTGCGCTCGTAGCCGAGGCGGCCGCGCTCGGTGGCGAAGTAGTACTGGTACCACCAGCCGAGCTCGGCGGCGGGCGGCAGCGGCTGTTGCTGCGCCGTCTGCTGGGTGATGAGGTACCCGCTCACCGCGACCATCGCCTTGACTCGTTCCGGCCACAGCGCCGCGATGATGTCGACTGTCCGCGCGCCCCAATCGAATCCGCCGAGCACCGCCTTGTCGATGCCCAGCGCGTCCATGAGGTCGACGATGTCGCGGGCGATGGCCGACTGCTGCCCGTTGCGCGGGGTCTGCGGGGAGCGGAAGCGCGTCGGGCCGTAGCCGCGCAGGAACGGCACCACCACCCGGTATCCGGACTCGGCCAGCAGCGGACCGACATCGGCGTAGCTGTAGGGGTCGTAGGGCCAGCCGTGCAGAAGGATCACGGGTCGTCCGGTGGCAGGGCCGAATTCGGCGTAGGCGACCTCGAGGACGCCGGCCTGGATCGTTCGGATCGGCCCCAGACTCGTGTTGGCACCAGCCCCGGCGCGCAGTGCCGCGCCCGGCACGGCGGGCGCCGCCGGTGCCGCGGCCTCGGTCGCGCAGGCGGCGAGGGTCGTCACGGTCAGGCCCGCGGCGCCCGCCGCCAGCGCGCCGCCGAAGAGTCGTCGTCGATTGATGTCCATGCCGTCGACGCTAGGCAGCGGCCGGGGTCCGCCGCGTGCGTCGGATGACGTAATCGATGGCGATCGGTCGCGCCGGACGACGCTCAGACCGCCGGCTCCTCCAGGGTCGGCAACAGTGCCGCGAGATCGCCGCGGGAACTGATCCCGAGCTTCGGGAAGATGCGGTGCAGGTGGGTACTGACGGTCCGGTGCGACAGGTAGAGCCGCTGCCCGATCTCCCGGTTGGTCAGCCCCTGCGCGGCCAGTTGCGCGATGCTCAGTTCGTGCGGGGTGAGCCGTTCGCGTGCGTCCGGGTCGCGGTTCGGGCTGGATTCGCCCGCGCTGCGCAGTTCCAGCCTGGCCCGCTCGCTCCAAGCGGTGAAGCCGAGGGCGTCGAAGATCTCCCTGGCCGTGCGCAGGTGGGTCCGGGATTCGACCACCCGGCGCTGTCGGCGCAGCCACTCGCCGTAGGCGAGGTGCAGTTTGCCGCGCTCGGCGGGCCAGCCGGTCAGGTCGGCCGCCAGCGCGGCGGCGAACATCTCCGGGGCCGTGTCGCCCGCGAGAACCGCTCGCGCGTAGCGCATTCCGATGTGCAGGGCCGGGGAGGAGGTCGCCGCCGCCACCGGTTCCAGTCCGCGCACCAGCTCGGCGACGGCGTCGGTGCGTCCCGCACGGACCGCCGCCTCGGCGAGTTCGGTCAGGAAACACACCCGCAGGGCCAGCGAGTACGACGGATCGAGCGGGTCGTGGATGCGGGCCAGATCGGTGCAGGCGTCGTCGAAGCGGCCCTCGCCGAGCGCGATGATCCCACGGGTGAGCTGCACGGTGGCCAGTACCGGGCGGACGGCGGCGGCCAGGCCGGTCCGCTCGGTCTCGGCGGCGATCGCGACGGCCTCCGCGTAATCACCTCGCAGCGCGGCGATTTCGGCGCAGACGCCGGTGGCCGACGCGTGCATGAACGTCTGCCCGGTCTCCAGCGCGAAGGCCGCGGCCTCGGTCGCGATAGGCGCGGCGGTGGCGAGATCGCCGACCCGGGCCAGGCTCCACGCCTGGATCGCCAACGCGCGGGTCAGCAGACCGAGGCGCCCGGCGGACCGGAAGCCGGGCGCGGCCGCGCCGGCGAAGCGGGCCGCGAGATCGAACGCGCCGACCTGGTAGGCGGCGCTGCTCAGGAAGTAGTCGACCTCAGGATCGCGCCCGGTGGTCGTCGCCAGCGTCCGCAGGTGGCCCAGGACTTGATCGCCGCGTTCGAACGGCGCCACGATCGAGTCGATCGCGAGCTTGCGGTGGTCGCCGTCGGGAATGGCGAGGGAGTCGGCGACGGCCAGGACCGCGCGCCGGACATCCGGTCCCGGTTCGGACCAGAAGCACCGCATGGCCGCGCCCCACAGGATCCGCAGGGCCGGATCCGGGTAGCCGTCGGCGGCGACGGAGGCCGCGAGTGCGGCGAGTTCGCCGATGCGCGTGGGACTTTCGCGGATGCCGTCCTCTGGAGCGCTGAGCAGCCAGCTCGCGGTGGCCTCCTGCTCGCGGGTGAGCGGCAGTGCGCGCGCGGCGTCGACGAGCCGGTCCACGACGTCGCGGCGACCGGAATCGACCGCCAGTTCGGCGGCACGCAACAGCCGGTCCGCGCGCCGGCCCGGGGTGGCGCTGAGCGCGGCGGCGCGCTCCAGGGCCGAGATCGCCCCGTCACGGTGTCTGGCGCGCTCGGCGGCCTGTTCCAGCGCCGCGGCCACGTCCTCGTCGGCGCCGGCCGCTCCCGCCGCACGGTGCCATACCTGGCGATCCGGGTCCCCGGTGAGCACCTCGGCGAGTGCCGCGTGCGCACTTCGGCGGTCGTCCGCCGTGGCCGCCGCGACCAGCGCGGAGCGGACCAGGGGATGGCGGAAACTCACTGTGCCGGAACCGATTTGGATCAGCTGGGCGGCCACCGCCGGTTCGAGCAGGCCCGGATCGGGTTCGGCCGCGACCAGTCTTCCCGTGGCCGCGAGGATCTCGGTGAGATCGTCACCGTCGTCGAGGGCGGCGACCAGCAGGGCCGACCTGGTGTGTTCGGGCAGTGTGGCGCCTCGGGCGGAGAAGGCGCGTTCGAGTCGTTCGGTCAACGGCAGGGTGGCATTGGTGTCTACGAGCTCGCCTGCGGCCGTGGGGAGTTCGGTCAGAGCAAGGGGATTGCCGTGTGCCTCGGCGAGTACCCGGCGGCGCACTCTGGCCGGGGCCGTCGGCGCCATGCTGTCCAGCAGCGCGTTCGCCTCGTCGTCGGACAGCGGCCCCAACCACAGGGCGGCGAGTTCGGCATCGCGCAGCGGTGAGGCGGCGCCGTCGCGCACGGTGGCGATGAGGACGACGGGCTCGGCCTCGATCCGGCGGGCGACGAAGGCCAGCACCTCGGCGCTGGCCGGGTCGAGCCAGTGCGCGTCCTCGGCGACGATCAGCAGCGGTCGTTCGGCCGCCACGTCGGCCAGCACGGTGAGGGCGGCGAGCCCGACCAGGTGCGGACTCGGCTCGTCTACGAGGTCCGACATCCCCAACGCGCTGGTCAGCGCCTCACGCTGGCGAGCGGGCAGTGCGTCGAACGCCCGCCGCAGCGGGTACAGCAGCCGGTGCAGTCCGGCATAGGTGAGGCCGTGCTCGGCCTCCACGCCCGCGGTCCGCAGCACCCGCAGACCCGCGTCGGCGGCCATCCCGACCGCCTGCTCGACCAGCGTCGACTTCCCGATCCCGGGCTCACCCTCGATCACGACGCCGCTGCGATCCTCGGGACGCGTCACGAGCGCGGCGAGATCCTTCAGCTCACTGTCTCGTCCGAACATCGGCATCCTCGGCGCGCTCCTCCCGGTCCACGACAACACCCGGACCGATCGGTACCTTATCGAACTCGCGCGCTATCGGATTCGTTCGTGGATGAACGTCGCGGCCTGGTCGCGGTCGCTGTTGAGGAAATAGGCGAAATGGCCGTAGCTCAGGGCATTTGCGAAACCGGCGGCCGGATCGCCGCCCTGGCACACGCGGTCACCGGCATTGCAGAAGTCGCGGAGGCGGTCGGTGAAGGCGGCCAGTGCGCCGGTGGGGAGGGCGCCGGTGCCGGAGAGCGCGGGGTCGTAGGTGCCGCGGTCGTAGGGCTCGGCGCCGTTGAACAACGGGCTGCCGAACAGGGCGATGGCGTCGATGCGCGCGGCGGCCCGGTCGGTGAGCGCGGCGCGGGCGCTGAGGGTGTTGCCGATGACGCGGGCGCCCTGCGAGTAGCCGAGCAGGACGAGCTGCTGGTCCGGGCAAGTGGCGGCCGCCGTGTTGAGCAGCGTGGTGAGGCTCTCGACACCGCGCTGGGCGCTGTCCGGCGCCATGGAGGCGGGATAGCCGAGTTCGGTCACCGTCGCCTGGCGGCCCGACTCCGCGGCGATCCGCTTGCCCAGCGGAGTGAGCAGCAGGCTGCCGATCTGCGGCTCGAGCGTGCCGCGCACGGTCACCACGGCGACCTCGGCGCAGCCGGAGTTCGCGCTCGACGGCTCGGCGGCCGCGGTCGGAAAGGCGGTGAGCCCCAGCGCCGCCGCGATAGTCGCCGCCGAACGGAGCAGGATTCGCGATCGTCCACGCATCCGCCCACTGTAGGACACCGCCGCGGCCGACGACACGAGACGGTGGGAGCGCACGTGCGGTATTGGTACCGTGGCAGAGGTGCGCGCGAGCGCGCAGGTGGTGCGTAGTTGCTGGTGGCGGGCCCGAGCCGGTCGGCCGCGATAGTCGGTGGAGTCGATATCCCACAGACGAGAGGCCGTTCGATGCGCGCGTGGATCAGCTTGACCGTCGACGGACAGACCCGGGGCGTGCACGTCGATACCAGGGCCACGGTGCTCGATGTGCTGCGGGAACAGCTGGGCGTCATCAGCCCCAAGAAGGGGTGTGATCACGGGCAGTGCGGATCGTGCACCGTGCTGCTGGACGGACGCAGGGCGGTCGTGTGCCTGGCCTTGGCCGTCGCCCACGACGGCGCCACGATCGTCACCGCCGACGGGCTCGCCGAGGGCGACCGCCTGCACCCGGTCCAGCAGGCCTTCCTCGACCACGACGGATTCCAGTGCGGATACTGCACGCCGGGCCAGATCTGTTCGGCGGTCGGCATGCTCGACGAGGTGCGGGCGGGTGCGCCGAGCCATATCACCGATCCCGCCACCGGCGTCGCGCTCACCGCCGCGGAGATCCGGGAACGCATGAGTGGCAACCTCTGTCGCTGCGGGGCGTATCCGAACATCGTCGCGGCGATCCTGGAGGCCGGCCGATGAGGGAATTCGTCTACGAGCGCGCCACCGACCCGGACCGTGCGGTGGCCGCGGTGTGCGCCGACCCGGACGCCGTATTCCTCGGGGCGGGAACGAATCTCGTCGATCATCTCAAACTCGGCATCACGGCGCCGGGCAAGCTGGTCGACATCAGCGGGCTCCCGCTCGGGGAGGTGACCGAGCGCCCCGAGGGCGGCGTCCGTATCGGCGCGAACGTGCGCAATGCCGAGCTGGCCGCGCATCCGCTGATCCGGGCGCGCTACCCGATGCTGTCGGCGGCACTGCTGGCAGGCGCCTCGCCCCAGCTGCGCAACCTCGCCACGACCGGCGGCAACCTGCTGCAGCGCACCCGGTGCGTGTACTTCCAGGATCCGACCACGCCCTGCAACAAACGCACGCCCGGCAGTGGCTGTTCGGCCATCGGCGGTCTCGATCGCGACCACGCGGTGCTGGGCGCCTCGCCACACTGTGTCGCCACCCATCCCTCGGACATGGCGGTGGCGCTGACCGCGCTGGACGCGGTGGTGCGGGTACTCGGCGCTCGCGGCGAGCGCGCGGTCCCGCTGACGGAGCTGTACCGCCTCCCCGGCGACGAACCCCACCGCGACACCACCCTCGAACACGGCGATCTGATCACCGCGGTCGACCTGCCCGCGCTCGGCACGGCCGCCGGATCCACCTACCGCAAGGTGCGCGATCGCGCGTCGTTCGCCTTCGCGCTGGTCTCGGTGGCCGCCGCGCTCGACGTCGCCGACGGCGTCGTGCGGGAGGCCAGAATCGCCTTCGGCGGACTGGCGCACCGACCGTGGCGGGCGGCCACCGCCGAAGCGGCCCTGCGCGGGCGCCCCGCCACCGAACCCGAGTTCGCGGCCGCGGCGGCGGCCGAACTCGCCGCCGCCCGACCTCTGCGGCACAACGGATTCAAGATCCCGCTCGCCCGCCGGGTCCTCGTCGCCACGCTGCGGGAACTCACCGAGAAGGAGTCGTGATGGGGTCGACACCGCGCGCCGGGGCGATCGGCGATTCGCCCACCCGCGTCGACGGACCCGCCAAGCTGCGCGGTCGCGCCCCCTACGCGCTGGAACATCCGCAGACCGACCCCGCGCACGCCTTCCCGATCCAGGCGACCATCACCCGTGGCCGGATCCGCGAGATCGACACCGGGGCCGCGGAGCGGACGGACGGCGTCCTCGCCGTGCTGACCCACCACAACGCTGTGCGCCTGACCGACACCGACGACCGGGAACTGAGCATCCTGCAGAACGACGAGGTCGCCTTCCGCGGTCAGCTCATCGGCGCGGTCGTCGCGACCAGCCCCGAGGTGGCCAGGGCAGCCGCGGCCCTGGTGCGTGTGTCCTACGACGAGAGTCCCGCCGACGTCGTGCTCAGCGCCGACCGCGACGACCTCTACACCCCGGACGTCCTCGACGGCGGCTTCGACTCCGACACCACCGTCGGCGATGTGGACGCGGCGCTGGCGATCGCCCCGGTCACCGTCGACCAGACATACACCACCCCGATGGTCCACAACAATCCGATGGAGCCGCACGCCACCATCGCCCACCGGACCGAGCACGAGCTGCTGTTGTACGACTCCACCCAGGGCCCGCACGTCGTGGCCGCGACCATCGGCCCGCTGTTCGGCCTCGCGCCCGGACAAGTCCGGGTGATCGCGCCGTACGTCGGCGGCGGCTTCGGCTCGAAGGGCGAGCCACACGCGCACATCGTGCTGGCCGTGATGGCCGCGATCCTCGTCGGCGATCGCCCGGTGAAGCTCCCGCTGACCAGGCAGCAGCTGTTCTCCCTCGCCGGTTACCGCACGCCGACCATCCAGCGGATCCGGCTCGGCGCGCACCGCGACGGAACACTCACCGCCATCGCGCACGACGTGGTCGAGCAGGTCTCGAAGGTCAAGGCGTACGCGGAGCAGACGGCGGTGTCCTCGCGGGTGATGTACGCCGCCGCGCACCGCCGCACCTCGCACCGCCTCGCCGCCCTCGATGTCCCGGTCTCGTCGTGGATGCGCGCACCTGGGCACTGCCCGGGCATGTTCGCGGGGGAGACGGCGATGGACGAGCTCGCCGTGGCGCTCGGCATGGATCCGATCGCGCTGCGCGTCCACAACGAGCCGGAGGTCGACCCCGAGTCGGGGCGGCCGTTCTCCAGCCGCGGCCGGGTCGGCGGTTTTCGCCCTCGCCGGGACGTTCTACCTCGCACTTTCCGTCATCGTCGGGTTCGGTGCCGAGGCGCCGCCCGCCTCCGTCGCCCAGGCCGGCACGCTCACCGCGCAGCGCCGTAGCGCCAAGC
>NZ_JARWOJ010000117.1 GCF_029868625.1 Nocardia neocaledoniensis
GGAGGCAGCCGGTGAGGCGCCGCCAGGGGCCGCGGTGCCAGGAGTGGTCGGCGAGTTGCCGCCTTGCCCATTCGGGGGTGTCCCGGATCCGCCGGGGGATGAGCCGGCCGGTGCGCTTGCGCCGCCTTGCCCGCTCGGTGGTGCTCCGCCTGGACCAGCGGGCGCGCCGCCGCCTGGACCAGCGGGCGCGCCGCCTGGAGCGGGGGTGGAACCCGATGGGGGAGCCGAGGTTTGGCCCGGGCCGGGGTCGGGGGCGAGGCTGCCGACGCCGTTCGGGGTGAAACCGGTGTTCTCCGCGGCGAGTCCGTCGGCGACCGTGCCCGTGTACGGCGTGAGCAGGGAATCCGCCGTGTTGGTTTCGACGAGCACGTCCTCGGCCATCGCGCATCGGTCACCCGTGAGGGTGCGCAGGTTCGACAGTCCGACGGAATAGGCCGGGTACTGCGAGATCGCGGCGGTGGCCAGTGATCCCACCTCGAACAGCACCATCGCGGCGGCGGCCACCGTGAGTGGCGCGATGACGGGCACCTTGGTCCGCCACGACTCGCGACGGTTGGGTTCCGGCACCTCCGTGTTCGGTGCGGTTGTTTCGGCACCATGGGCCCCGCTGGTGACAGTCGGATCGGACGCGCCGCTCACAGCCGCGCCGCGGTAGTACTGCCACAGTGCGACCAGCAGGGTGAGGCCGGTCGCGAGGAGGAACAGGGTGGAGACCTCGATGCCGCCGAGGGTGGGGGCGCGGTCGGGCCACGGGACGCCGTAACCGGAGACGTACCAGTAACCGTTGGAACCCGTCGTACTGATGGCCAACAGGAACAGGACTGCCGCGGCGAAGAGGGTGCGAACGAAATTCGCGCGGATCACGGTGCGGCTCAACGCCATGGCGGTGACGGCGGCGAGGGCCGCGGCGAGTCCGGCGTAGACGCCGAAGTGGTGGGTCCACTTGGTGGGGGTGAACATCATCAGCAGCAGGGCCATGAAGGTCACCGCCAGCACACGGGCGACGGGACCGCGCGCGGTGGCGGGAACGCGGCCGCCGTGGCGCAGTGCGGTCAGGATCCCGACCACCAGGCACAGGAGCATGGCGAGGACACCGAACCGGCGGGCCAGCGAGCCGTCGGGGTTCACCGACAGCAGCGAATCCCAGCGCGTGCGTTCCTCGAACCAGGACAGGTCGGGGCCGACGAGCTGACGGACCCGGGTGGCCTCCAGCACCGTCGAGAACGTCTGGTCGGCAAAGACCACGATCAGGACGAGGGCGCCCGCGGCGGCGATCGGCGCCAGCACCGCGCCGTACCGAAGCAACGCCGGGCCCGAACCGGTCGTGACCCGACGCGCGATGGTGCGGAGTACGGGCCGGGAACCGGCGAGCAGTGCTGCCACACAGATCAATCCGGTCGGTCCGGCGGCGAGGGAGAACGCGGCGATCAGTACGGCTGCGGCGGCGGGCAGCAGCCGCCGGGTGGCGATGGCGCGCTCCATGGAACACCAGGTGAGCAGGGCGCCGACCGCGATCAGCGGTTCCGGGCGCAAACCGTTGTTGTACGGCAGCCAGAGCGAGAGGAAGACCAGGGCAGCGGTCCACCGGGCCGCCGTGCTCGATGCGACCCGGGAACCCAAGCGCGGCAACACCTCCCGGCTGAGCACCAACCAGCACACCAGGCCGGCGAGCAGAGCCGGCAGCCGCATCCACAGGCCCGCCTCGCTGACGCGCGTCATCTGCGCGAGCACCTCATAGGGCCAGCCGAACGGCGCCTCCGCGACCTGGAACCACCGGTAGTAGTTGGCCGTGTACCCGGCCTCCCGCGAGGCCCGCGCCATGGTGAGGATGTAGCCGTCGTCGGAACTGTTCGCCCCGATCACATGCCAGACCGCGAGCGTGCTCGCGACGGCCGCGTCCGAGCCGGTGAGGCGCCACCACCGGGCGGGCAGCACTCGCCGCGCGCGTCGCCCGTCCCGGATATCGCCGCGGTGCAGGCAGGTCAGGGCGATCAGGGTGCACAGCACCGCGCCGAGTATCGCCGCGAGTTTCCACCCGCCCGGACTCGACGAGAACCGCGCGTCGATCTCGGCGTGCAGCCGCGCGTCCCCCATCCGCGCCCGATCCAACTCGGTGTAGACGCCGACGATCTGCGGCCGCACATCGCCATCGACGGTCGTCCGCATCGGCGTTCCGTCCGCCCGCGCCATCCCGGTGAGCTCGGCCGTCGTTCGACTCGCCGTCGAGGTGATATTCAGCGCCACACAGGTTGTCGATCCCTGTTCCCTTGCGCCGCCCGCGTTTCCCGCTCCGTTGGCCGCGCCACCGGGACCGTTCGTGGGTCCGCCGGGTTGGCCGGCGGACGGTGTCGCTCCCGGTCCCGCGGCGCCGGCGAGTTCGGCGACCGGCACGCTCAGCAGCAGCCGATCACGCAGGACGACGGCGAGGGTGCGGCCGGTGTCGGGGCGATCCTCGATGCGGGCGACCAGGCCCTTCGACCCGGCGCGCGGCGCCTGCGGCGGCACGGTCGACAGCACGGTGCCGCCGGTGAGGTCGCGCAGCGCGGTGCACGGCACGCTCAGGTCGAGCGAGAGCGGCACGTAGTCCACCAGCGGCGCGCTCAGTTGCAGCGACTGCGGCTGCGGCCAATCCAGGCTCACCCGTTCCTGCCGGACGGGCAGGAACGGCGCCACCACCGCCAGCACGAACCCGAGGACCCCCGCCAGAAAACCGATCACACGCACCCGGCCGAAACCGGAAGAATCTCCACCCACGAGCACCGATGCTAACCACCGCCGCCCGCTGCGGGTGGGTCAGTGCGGGCGGCGCAGCTCGGTGACGGCGATCCGAGCGGCCTCCCCGATGGCCGCGTCGACCACCGGCAGCGTCGGGTCGGCGCGGGCAGCCCGCGTGAAAACGGCGACAGCGACCGGGGTTTCGCCGGGAAACGCGACCACCGCCACCTCGTTGCGGATCACCCCGATGGTGCCGGTCTTGCCCGCGACGAGCACGCCTCGGTGCGGGAAAGCGGCGGCGATCCGGTGCGGCCAGATCTGCTTGCCCAGCACGGCGCGCGCGAATGCCGTGTGCTCCGCGGGCAGGAGGCGGCCGGTCCACAGCAGACGCAGGAAGCGGGTCATCTCCTCGGGGGTGGTGGCGCTGGCGTAGGAGGGGTCGTAGGCCGAGATCGTCCAGGCCTCGTCGTTGTCGGCGAGCGCGGCGAAGGCCTCCGCGGTGGTGTGGGTATCGGTGTCGCGGACCAGACTGCGGTGCTGATCGGCGGTGCCGCCGACCACCCTGGTCTCGGTGAGGCCGACCTCGGCGGCGAGCTCGGTCACCGCGGCCAGGCCGATCTCGCCGAGCAGGACGTCGGCGGCGGCATTGTCCGAGACCGTCATCATGGAGGTCGCCAGGTCGCGTCGGCTCAGGGTCACCGGATCATGCAGTGCCGCAAGGCCGGTCGGGCCCGGCGTGCACTCGGCCGGGTCGACGGTGATCCGGGCGTTCGGGTCGATGCGAC
Source organism: Nocardia neocaledoniensis (assembly GCF_029868625.1). Lineage (GTDB taxonomy): Bacteria > Actinomycetota > Actinomycetes > Mycobacteriales > Mycobacteriaceae > Nocardia > Nocardia neocaledoniensis_A. Next base: position 3,501 of record NZ_JARWOJ010000117.1, read on the forward strand.
CACCGGCGACCTCCCGGCAGAACGCCACGAACAGCAGCAGCTTGTACACCGACGCGATGACCACGCGCTCGCTCCCGCCGACGCACACCTCGTCGCCGGAGTCGTCGCAGCGGCGCGCGTGCAACCAGCCGGTGCAGCCCGCGTCGGCGAAGACCGCCCGGATCCGATCGACCGCCGTGCTCATCGCAGCCGCTCCCGGTACAGCACCCGGTCCAGCGCGCTCGCGTGCTCGGCGGCATCGGATCGGTGAATGATCCTGACCCGCAAGGCGACCGACTGCGGTGCGAGGGTCAGCCACGCGACGCCGGGCGTCGGCGTCGGCGGGGTGGTGGTCAGGCCGAAACAGGTCCCCGCGGCGACGGCGGCCAGCACGGCGCGGTCGTCCGGGGCCGGCAGTGGTGGCGCGTCGAGCCCGCGCTCCCGAAGCAGGTCGAGCACCGTGTCGAAGGCGGGCGGGTTGGCCGCGCGCGCCGGATGCGCGAAGTGCAGACCGGTCAGCATGGGGAAGGTGGGACGCTCGGTGGTGGTGGTGCGATGCGCGGCGGGCACGACCAGCCAGCGCGGCACCTTCACCACCGGCCCGGCCTCGACACCGTCGACCAGCGCCGGATGCTCGACGACCGCCACATCGCACACCCCCGCCCGCACCTGCGCCACCGCGTCGACGGTCGAGCCGAGCGTGGTGGACACCGTGGCCCCCGACGCCCGCAGCGCGGTGACACACGCGGTGACCAGCCGGTCGGGCAGGGCCGCGGTGGCCGCGAATCGCACGGTCCCGCTGCGCTGGGCGATGCGCTGGGCCTCGGCGCGCAGCCGGTCGGCGTCGTCGACGAGCAGGCGGGCGCGCGGCAGCAACTCCTTGCCCGCGGCGGTGAGCAGCGCGCCCTGGCTGGTGCGGTGGAAGAGCTCGAGCTCGAGATACTGCTCGAGCCGCCGCAGACCCTGCGACAGCGGCGGTTGCGTCATCTCCAGCGCGACGGCGGCGCGCCCGAAGTGGCCCTCGTCGGCGACCGCGACGAAGAACCGGAGATGACGCAGCAGATCCATGCCGGTCATTGAACCAGCGCTCGCGCGGTGAGATCCCCGGTCTGCGTGGACCGGGCGATCGAAGGGTGGTTCCCGAGCCCTCGACCTGCGCCGATATCGATGCCGACTCGGACTCGCCGGGGCCGCGTATTGGCCCGGCCGCCGTCGTCGGTGATGTCCTGCAGCGGTGATTTCCTCCGTGATCCCCCTGCGCAGGCGCCTGGCCGCCGCGGCCCTGGCGTTGTCCGCCGTCGCCCTCACCGCCTGTTCGAGCGAGACGCCGACGACCCTCCCCGAGACGTCGACGACCGCGCCCGCCGCGCCCGCGTTCGCCGACCTGGAGACGAGATACGGTGCGCGCCTCGGCCTGATGGTCATCGATACCGGCAGCGGCCGCACCGTCGGCTACCGCGAGGGCGAACTGTTCCCGATGGCCTCGACGTTCAAGGGCTTGGCCTGCGGCGCCCTGCTCCAGGCGCACCCGCTGGACACCGGCTACTTCGATCAGGTCATCCACTACACCGCCGCCGACCTCGTCGCGAACTCCCCGGAGACGGAGAAGCACGTCGGCACCGGGATGACCGTCACCGCGCTCTGCGACGCCGCGATCACGCAGTCCGACAACACCGCGGGCAACATGCTGCTCCGATTGCTCGGAGGCCCAGCGGGTTTCACCGAGTTCCTGCGGCGGTTGGGCGACCCCGTCTCCCGGCTGGATCGCTGGGAGACCGAACTCAACACCGCCATCCCCGGCGACGTGCGCGACACCACCACCGCCGCGGCGCTGGCCGCCGACTACCGCGCGCTGGTCCTCGGTGATGCCCTGCGCGAACCCGAGCGTGCCCAGCTGGCCACCTGGCTGAAGGACAGCCGGACCGGCGCCAAGCGCATCAAGGCCGGGTTGCCCGCGGACTGGACCGTCGGCGACAAGACCGGCACCCCGGCCTACGGCTCCGCCCTCGACGTCGCCATCGCCTGGCCGCCGAACCGCGCCCCGCTGGTACTGGCGGTCCTCACCACCAAGCCGGACCAGAACGCCGACCCCTCGAACGAACTCGTCGCCGAGGCGACGAAAGCGGCCATGGCCGAACTCAACTGAGCTGCCAGCCGGCCGCCACCGACCGCGCGCACCGAGCCGGCTCGTCGCCCGCCGCCACGAACAGGGCGGTGAGCAACGGGATTCCGTGATCGAGCGCGGCCGGTGGCAGTGGCCCGGTCGCGACGAGGGCGGCCAACCCGTGCCCGATGGTCCAGCTCTGTGTGGCCAGCTCGAGCGGATCGACGTCCTCGCGGAACCGTCCCGCCACCCGGGCCGCGTCGGCGGCGCGCACCAGTCGTTCCAAGATCGCGTCGGCGGTGTCGGGCACCTCGGCCAGCCGCGCGGCCAGCCGGGTGAACCCCTCCTGCCGGACAGCTCGCCACAGGCCGTCCATCCCGTCGAAGTAGGTGTAGACCGCCATCGTCGACACCTCGGTGCCGCGGACGAGCCCCCGCAGCGTCACCGGCTCCCGCTCGCGGAGCATCAGCGCCGCCCGCTCGATGAGCATCGACCGCACCGCGGGGTTCTTCGTCCTCGCCATGGCGCACGGCGCCGGCGGCCGGCGGTGCCTCCTTCGACGACGTCGCGAAGCTGACCATCTACGTCGTCGACTGGACTCCCGACAAGTACCCGCTCCTCGGCGAGGGGGTCGCCAGGGCCGCGGCGAAGCTCGGCGTCGACCCGGTCGAACCGATCACCCTGCTCGGCGTCGCGGCGCTGGGCGAACCGGATCTCCTGGTCGAAGTCGAGGCGACCGCGGTCCTGGCCTGAGTGATGGGCCCGCGCCGAAGGACGTGATCGGCTGCACTCCGACGACTCCGGTCCGGGGCGGCCCTCGGCAGTGTGCGGTGGATATCACCCCAGGTCGGCGCACTTCGCGGATGCCGATTCGGTAACGAATCGCATACGAACAGATGATGAACCCTCGCCGCTCGAGTGGCAGGCGTGGCGAGGGCTCGTTATGCTCCCATCGATATCGAAACGGGCTGCCGTGCTGCGTGTTTGGTTTGACGATTGGTGGTTGGGGGCCTGTGAGTACTGCGGAAGTCGAGCCGATGGCGCAGGCGGCGACCGGCGAGGACGCCACGGGCGCGACCGCGAGCTTCGTGGTACTGGGGGCCGGCGTAGCCGTGGCGGCCGTCGCGGGCGTCACCGCGTTCTTCACTCCGCCCGCCGTCGGCATCCCGGTGCTCGCCGCCGCGCTCACGCTGGCCCTGGTCGGCTGTCCCGCGATCTTCGTCGCGCTGCGGCAGCGGGCCGAGGCCACAGCCGCGCGGGAAACCGCCCGGCGCGCTGAGGAACAGCGGGCCGCGACCATCGCCGAGGCGAGTCAGCGGATCGCGCAGGCCGAGGAGCACGCCACCCACTACGCGTGGGAGGCCCAGGAGAACGGCCGCCGCGGCGCCGCCGCGCTGGCCGCCTTCGCCGGTGCGGCGGGCCGCATCCAGGCCATGACCACCAGCATGCTGGCCGAACTGCGCGAGATGGAACACCGGCACGCCGACCCGCGCGTGCTCACCGACCTGCTCCACATCGACCACCGCACCGCCCAGACCGGCCGGCTCGCCGACAGCATCGCGGTGCTCAGCGGGGCGCGGACCGGCCGCCGCTGGGCGAAACCCATCGCGATGGAATCGATTCTGCGTGGCGCGATGGGCCGCGTCGCCGGCTATCAGCGGGTGCGACTGCGCGCCGTGGCCGAGGTCGGCATCGCGGGTCACGCCGCCGAAGGCGTCATGCACGCGCTGGCCGAACTCCTCGACAACGCCTGCAACTTCTCCCCGCCCACCACCGAGGTGCACGTGTACGCCGCGGAAGTGCCTGCGGGCGTGGTGATCACGATCGAGGACAGCGGCCTGGTGATGAGCGAATCGGCGCTGCGTCGCGCCGAGGCCGCCGTGAGCGGGCGCGACCACAAGGGCAAGGGCGCCGACCTGACCTCGCTCTCGGGCACCCGCCTCGGCCTCGCGGTCGTCGGGCACCTGGCCCGCAAACACGAACTCACCGTTTCCTATCGGCCCTCGGCGATCGGCGGCACCGCCGTCGTCGTGGTGATCCCGCGCGAGCTCACCGCCCGCGCCGAACGCCGCAGCCGCGGCACCGCCCAGGTGCAGGCACCGGCACCGCGCCCCACCGAGCCCCAGCTCACCACGCTGGAGCAGTTCGACTCCCTGAGCCAGTTCGACGCACCGACCCCGCGCGCGCAACACGCCAGGACCTCCGACATGCCCACGGTGTCCACCTCGCCCGCGCTGCCCAAACGACGCAGGGGCGACACCCTGGCCCAAGTCCATCCCGACGGCCTGGTCGGCACGCCGGTCGCCGACACCGCACCGGCCAAACCGGCCGCCCTCGGTGCGTTCCAGCGGTCGGCACCGGGCCGCGCGGCCGCCCCCGCTCCCGACCACATGGAGGACCGATGACCACCACCGCCTCGACGAACCTCGGCTGGCTGCTCGAGAAGCTGCTCGCCCGCACCCCGCGCACCCGGCACGCCCTGCTGCTGTCGGGCGACGGCCTGAAGATCTGCCACACACCGGAACTCGATGTCGATCGCGCCGATCAGCTCGCCGCGATCGCCGCCGGATTCCAGAGCCTGTCGCACGGGGCCTCCGTCGAGTTCGGTGACGGGCGTGGCGGTGTGCGCCAGTCGATGACCGAGTTCTACGGCGGCATCCTGTTCGTGGTCGAGGCCGGGCGCGGCGCGCACTTGGCGGTGGTCGCGGCCGAGGACGCCGACGCCGGCCTGGTCGGGCACACGATGCACGAACTGGTCGAACAGCTCGGCGAGCATATGTCCGCCCAGCCAAGGCGCGGAGCGCCGAATTGAACAGGCCCGGCCGCGACGACGATCCCGACCGGTTCTACACGCTGACCGGCGGGCGGGTCCCGGCCACCGAGGACTTCGACCTGGTCACCCTGATCGTCACCGAGTCGGGGCCGTCGGCGGGGATGTCGTCGGAGCAGGTCGCGATCCTGGAGATGTGCCGGGCGCCGACGGCGGTCGTCGAGGTGGCGGCCGAGCTGCGGCTGCCGGTCGGCGTCGCCACCGTGCTGCTGGCCGACCTGCTGCACGCGGGCAAGATCACGATCCGTCCGCCGCTGTCCGCGGCGATGACGCTGGATGCCTCCACCCTCGAGAAGGTGCTCGTTGGACTTCGCAAGCTCTGAGACCGCCCCCGAGCGGTCGCTGGCCCCGCTGCACAGCACGGCCATGCACGGGTTGAAGATCGTGGTCATCGGCGGTTTCGGGGTCGGCAAGACGACGCTGGTGCGCTCGGTGAGCGAGATCAGGCCCCTGGACACCGAGGCCACCATGACCGATGTCTCCGAAGGTGTCGACGACGCCACCTCGGTGCCCGGAAAGTCCACCACCACCGTGGCTTTCGACTTCGGCCGGATCACCCTCGACGACGAGCACGTGCTGTATCTGTTCGGCGCGCCCGGGCAGCAACGTTTCTGGTTCCTGTGGGATCGCCTGTTCATCGGCGCGCTCGGCGCCATCGTGCTGGTGGACCAGCGCCGGATCAGCGACTCCTGGTACGCGATCGACCGGCTCGAACACCAGGGCACGCCGTTCGTGGTGGCCTGCAACGACTTCGGTGACTCGCACGCGCCCGAGGTGGTGCGCGACGCGCTCGACCTCGACCCCGCGGTGCCGCTGCTGATGTGTGACGCGCGCTCGCGCGAATCCAGCAAGCAGGTGCTGATCGCGCTGGTCGAACACCTGTATTCCGCTGTTCCGCAAGGGGAAACCGTCTGATGAGCACACCCACCGGCGCCTGCCCGATCACCGGCGCGGTGCCGCTGAGCGGTCCCGAGTTCCACATCGAGCCGCACGAGGTCTACCGCAGGATGCGTCGCGACCACGGGCCGGTGGTCGCGGTGGAGCTACCCGGCGGTTTTCCGGCCTGGTTGATCATCGGCTATCGCGAACTGCACCAGGTGACCAGCGATCCGTTGCTGTTCCCGCGCGATGTGTCGCTGTGGAACCAGTGGGGCCGGGTACCCGAGGACTGGCCGCTGCTGCCGATGGTCGGCCGCCCCATGCCCTCGATCTACTTCACCGCGGGCGCCGAGCACCGCAGGCATCTGGCCATGGTGGAGCCCGCGCTCGACGCCGTCGATCACTACGAATTGCGCCGGGCCTGTGAGGAACTCGCCGACGGGCTGATCGACCGGTTCTGTGGGCGCGGCTCCGCCGACCTGGTCGCCGAGTTCGCCGAGCCGCTGCCGGTGCTGGCGCTGGGCCGCATCCTCGGCCTGCCCGACAGCGACGCCGCCGACCTCGCGCTGACGATGAAGCAGCTCGCCGACGGCGGCGCCGACGCCCAGGCGGGCCACGTGCGCTTCGCCGAACACATGGCGCGCCTGGTGGCCACCAAGAAGGCAAGGCCCGCAGGCGATCTGGTCTCGCTCATGCTGGCCGACCCTGAGCCGTTCACCGACGAGGAATACATGAACGACCTGATGGCGATCACCGCCGCGGGTCACCTCACCACCGCCGACTGGCTCGGCAGTTCCATGCGGCTGATGCTCGTCGACGACCGTTTCGCGGCCGCGCTCGGCGGCGGCAGGCGCAGCGTCGGGCAGGCCATGAGCGAGGTCCTCTGGGAAGAGGGCCCGACCTCCATCCTGGCGGGCCGGTGGGCCGCGCGCGACACCCGTCTGGCCGACCAGACCATCCGGGCGGGCGACATGCTGCTGCTCGGGTTGGCCGCCGCCAATCTCGACCCGCACATCCGCCAGTCGTTCACCGACGGTGACACGGTGCCGACCGGCAACAACGCCCATTTCGCGTTCAGCTACGGCGAATACCGCTGCCCGTTCCCGGCGCAGCAGATCGCCGAGATCATCGCCAGGACCGGGATCGAGGTGCTGCTCGACCGGCTCCCCGATGTCGACCTGGCCGTCCCCGCCGACCAACTCACCCGGCGACCTTCGGCTTTCCTTCGGGGCATGACCGCACTGCCCGTTCGTTTCACACCAGTTAGACCCGTCGGAGGTTCTTCGTGAGTACGCAATGCCCCTTCTCCATCGACCCGATGGTCGGTGACCTCGACGGAGAGACCGCCCGACTCCGCGCCAACGGCCCGATCACCCAGATCGACCTGCTCGGCGTCACCGCCTGGACCGTCACCGACCACGCCGTGGCCCGCCAGCTGACCACCGACACCCGCCTGGTCAAGGACATCCACGCCTGGAAGCTGTGGACCGACGGGGTGGTCACCGACCAGTGGCCGCTCATCGGCATGGTCGATGTCGACCGTTCCATGTTCAACGTCGACGGCGTCGAGCACCGCAGGCTGCGGCTCAAGACCGCGCAGGCCCTCGCACCGCGCCGGCTCGAGGAACTGCGCCCGGTGATCGAGCAGCTCACCCTCGAACTCCTCGACGACCTCGCGGCCGCGGGCGCCGACGGCACCCCGGTCGACCTCAAGGAGGTCTTCGCCTACCCGCTGCCGATGCGCGTGGTCGGCGACCTGATGGGAGTCGCGCGCGAGGACCACGCCCAGCTGCTCGACTGGTACAAGAAGTTCTTCTCCGTGATGACCCCGCAGGACGAGCGCCTGCGCGTGATCGGTGAGCTCGACGTGTACTTCACCGAGCAGGTGCGCCAGAAGATCGCGAACCCGGGCGACGACCTCACCTCCGCGTTCGTCGTCGCCGACGAGGGCGGCGATCCGCTCACCGAGGAGGAGGCGATCGGCAATATCAAGGCCCTCGTCGCCGCCGGGCACGAGACCACCGTCAGCCTCATCGTCAACACCGTGCGCGCCCTGCTCAACGAACCGGAGCAACTGGCGAAAGTGCTTGCCGGGGATGTGGACTGGAAGCAGGTGATCGAGGAGTCGCTGCGCTGGGACGGCCCGGTCTCGCACCTGCTGATGCGCTTCGCCACCGAGGACATCACCGTCGGCGACACCGTGATCGCCAAGGGCGACGGCGTGGTGATGTCCTACCGAGCCATCGGCCGCGACACCGCCGTGCACGGCGACACCGCCGACGACTTCGACGTGACCCGCGCGACCGCCAACCGGCACCTGGCCTTCGGCTACGGCCCGCACATCTGCCCCGGCGCCGCCCTGTCCCGGCTCGAGGCCGCGATCGCGCTGCCCGCGCTGTTCGCCCGCTTCCCGAAGCTGCGCCTGGCCGTGCCCGACAGCGAGCTCGGCAACCTGCCGGTGCTGACGCAGAACGATCTGGCCGCGCTGCCGATCATCCTGAACTGACCGGCGTCGGGGGGGGGGGGGGGGGGGGGGGGGGGGGGGGGGGGGGGGCGGCGCCCCCCCCGCCCCGCCCGCCGCCCGGGGCGGGGGGGGGGGGGGAGGTGGGGGGGGGGGAGGCGGGGGAGGGGGCG
>NZ_JARWOJ010000118.1 GCF_029868625.1 Nocardia neocaledoniensis
CCGTCGGGTCGTGCGGACCGCCGTGCCGGACCGTCGGATCGTTGCCGGGCGGCACCGGTCGGGCGCCCGGACGCGGGCGGCCCTGGGGCGGCAGCGGAGGGCCACTGGGGCGGCCCGTCGGCGGCCCCCCGCGCCCCCCCCCCCCCCCCCCCCCCGCCCCCCCCGGCCCCCGCGGGGCCGCCCCCCCCCCCCCCCCCCCCCCCCCGCCCGCGGCCGCCGCCCCCCCCCCCCCCCCGCCGGGGGAGCAGGCGGAGACCGAAGAGCCCGAGCAGGTCTCGCACGCGCCGATGAGCGCGTCCGGCCTGGATTCGGATGCCCTGTCCGCGTTGACGGCCGCCTGGTCCGCACAGGAATGAACACCGCGACCAACCAGCTAGGAGAGGACGGAGCATGAGTGCGCCGCAGATCGAAGACGTACTCGCGCTGAGCCCGCTGCAGGAGGGACTGTTCTCGCTGTCGCGGCTCGCGGGCACCGAGATCGACCTCTACACCATGCAATTCGTGGTCGATATCGACGGCCCGCTCGACGTCGACCTGCTGCGCCGCAGCGCTCAGGCGATGCTCGACCGGCACCCGAATCTGCGAGCCGCGTTCTGGGATGCCGACGTGCCGAAGCCGGTCCAGATCATTCCGTCCAGGGCCGAACTGCCGTGGACCGAACGCGCCGCCGACTCCACCGAATTCGACGCGATCGCCGAGTCGGAGCGTCGCGTGCCGTTCGTGCTGAGCCGTGGGCCCGCGCTGCGGGTTCTCCTCCTCGACGTCACCGACGCGCCCGCCCCGCGCAAGCGGATGATCCTGACCGCGCACCACATCCTCATGGACGGCTGGGCGGTCGCGGTGTTCTTCACCGAACTGCTCGCCGCCTACCGGGCGGGCGGACGCCTCGACGGGCTGCCCGCTCCGCGGCCCTACCGGGACTACATCGGCTGGCTCGGTGCCCAGGACCACGACGCCGCGGCCCGCCGCTGGGCCGAGTACCTGCGGCCGGTCAGCGCGCCGCTGGTCCTCGCCGACGGCACGGGCTCGACCGGCTCCGCGGTGCCGGAGACCACGCGTCTTCGCCTGTCCGCCACCGAAACCGAACAGCTGCGGCAGTGGGCCCGCGCCAACGGCATGACGCTCAACACCGCCGTGCAGTTCGCCTGGACGCTGCTGCTCGGCCGGATCACCGATCGCCGCGACGTCGTCTACGGCACCACCATCTCCGGCCGCCCCGAGAAGCTCGCGGGGGTGGAGGGCATGGTCGGCCTGTTCATCAACACCGTCCCGGTCGTGCACCGTCTCGACCCCGCCGAGCCCGTCGTCGCGCAGTGCGCGCGCCTGCAACGCGATTCGTCCACCATGCGCGACATCGGCTACCTGAGCCTGTCGACACTGCAACGCGCCGCCGGGCACGGCGCCCTCTTCGACACCCTGTTCGTCTTCGAGAACGCGCCGATCGACGACGCCATCCAGACGGTCACCACGCCCGACGGCGCCCAGTTCCGGCCGATCGAGATGGAAAGCCTCGCCCACTATCCGCTCACCGTGGTCTCGCACCTGAGTGAGGGCGAGTTGCTCGTGCTCGTCGAGGCGCTCCCCGCGCTGCTGGGCCATCTCGACCCCGCCGACCTCGGACGACGCCTGGTGGGCATCCTGCGCGCGCTGCCCGCTCTCGACGCCGCCGCCGCCCTCGACGCGATCGACCTGCTCACCGCCGAGGAGCACGCCGAACTCCAGGCGGCGGCCACCGACATCGCCCCGGCGCCGACGGAAACCCCGTGGGAACTGTTCGCCGCCCAGGCCGCCGCGACCCCGGACACGATCGCCCTCACCACCACGGCCGGTGAAGTCCTCACCTACGGCGAGCTCCACGCCCGCGCCTGCCGACTGGCGGGGGAGTTCGCCGCGCACGGCGTCGGCCCGGAAACCGTTGTGGCCCTGATGCTCCCGCGCGGCACGGCGTCGGTCGTCACCATTCTGGCCACGTTCGCCGCCGGTGCCGCCTACGTCCCGGTCGACAGCACGCTGCCCGCCGAGCGCATCGCTTCGATTCTGCGCCAGTCCAATCCGACGCTGGTGGTCATCCTCGACGGAGACCGCGCCTCGCTCGCCGCCGCCAGGGCGGTGGAGGCCCGTCTCGCCGAGGCGTGCCCCGCGCTCGTGCTCGACGACCCCGCCGTGGTCGAACGCCTTGCCGCTCGCCCCGCGCAGGCCCCGATCGTGCGCCGCGAGCTCGAGCAGAGCGCTTACATCATCTTCACCTCCGGCTCCACCGGCGAACCGAAAGGCGTCGTCGGTACGAACGCCGCGCTGGCCGGGTACTTCGCCGATCACCTGGCACGCTTCTATCGCCCGGCGATGGCGAAACTCGGTCGCCCGCTGCGGATCGCGCACGCGTGGTCGCTCGGTTTCGACGCATCCTGGCAGCCCATGGTCGGTCTCTTCGCCGGCCAGGCCCTGCACCTGTTCGACGGCGACGAGATGCGCGACGCCCACCGAATCGTCTCGGGCATGGCCGAATTCGGCATCGACATGATCGACACGACGCCGTCCATGCTGGCGCAGCTGGCCGCGGCGGGCCTGCTCGACCGGGAACTCCCGGTGCTCGCGCTCGGCGGTGAGGCCATCGACACCGCGCTGTGGGCCCGCCTGCGCGCGCTGCCGGGGACCGCCGTCTACAACTGCTACGGCCCCACCGAGACCACGGTCGAAGCGGTCGTCGCGCCGGTCGCCACCTCGCCGGTCCCGACCATCGGCACCGCCAACGAGGGCATGGTCGGCTACGTCCTCGACTCCCGCCTGCGGCCCGTGCCGCCCGGCATCGTCGGCGAGCTCTACCTGTCCGGCGTGCAGCTGGCCCGCGGCTACCTCGGCAAACCCGCCATCACCGCCGACCGCTTCTGCGCCGACCCGCACCGCCCCGGCCATCGCATGTACCGCACCGGCGACCTCGTGCGCAGGCTCCCCGGTGGCCGTTTCGGCTACCTCGGCCGCGCCGACGCGCAGGTCAAGGTGCGCGGCTACCGCATCGAAGTCGGCGAGATCGAGACCGCGCTGCGCCGCTCCGCCGATATCGACACCGCCGCGGTGACCGTGGTGCGTCGCGCCGGTGGCGCCTCGCTGGTCGGCTTCGTCGTCGGCAAGGCGGAACGCGCGGTGGTCGTGAGCCGGCTACGCGCCGACCTGGCGCAGCGCCTGCCCGCGTACATGATTCCCGCGCGCATCGTCGTGCTCGACCAGCTGCCGGTGAACGTCAACGGCAAGCTGGACGGGCACGCCCTGCTCCGGCTCGCCGAGCAGACCCTCGCCGCGGCCGAGGGCAACGCCGCCGCCGAGACCCCGACCGAGATCGCGCTGAGCGAGGTCTTCGCCGAGTTGTTCGACGGTCGCGCCCCCGGTGTCGACGCCGACTTCTACGAACTCGGTGTCGACAGCATCGTCGCGATCTCGCTGGTCAACAAGGCGCGCCGCCGCGGCCTCGCGCTGAACCCGCGCATGGTGCTCGCCTGCCCCACGATTCGCGAACTCGCTGCCGCCGTCGACGAATCACCCGTCACCGCGACGAAATCCGAGGGCGACTACGGCGTGATCCCGCCGCTGCCGGTGGTCTCCTGGATGTACGAGTACGGCAACTACCGCCGCTTCACCCAGAGCGCCCTGCTGCGGCTCCCCGCCGGAATCGACTGTGCCGGACTGGAATCCACGCTCCAGGCCCTGCTGGACGCGCACGACACCCTGCGCGGCGTGCTCACCGACACGGCCGACGGGCCGCGCCTGGTGACCCGAGCACCCGGAATCGTGCGCGCCGCCGATCTGGTGCGCGAGGCGCCGCGCGGACTCAGCGGCACCGAACTCGACACGGCCATCACACGATTCGCGCGGATCGCCAACGACGACATCGATCCGCGCGCGGGCTCGATGGTCCGCGCGGTGTGGTTCGCCGACACGGACTCCGGTGACATCCTGCTGCTCGCGATCCATCACCTCGCGGTCGACGTCGTCTCCTGGCACATCATGATCGACGGCCTGGCCGCCGCCTGGCAGCAGATCCAGTCCGGGGTCACCCCGAAGATGCTGCCCGAGTTCACCTCGTACCGGCAGTGGTCGGAAGCCATGTGGCAGCGCGCGAACGAGCCCGAAGTGCTCGCCCAGCGCGACTATTGGGCCGCCCAGGTCGGCGCGCCCGACGCCGCGCTCGGGTCGCGACACCCCGCACCGGCCACCGACACCTGGGCCGGTTTGCGCGTCAGCTCGGTCGTCACCCCGGTCGCGCTGACCGAACGGCTGCTCCACCGCCTCGGCAAGGACGAGGGCGTGCGCGAACTCCTGCTCACCGCCCTCACCATGACCATGGCCTCGGTGCACGCCGACAACGGAAACGATCCTGCCGCAGGCGCTTTGATCGCACTCGAAGGTCACGGCCGCGCCGATGCCGACCTCGGCACCGACACCGCCAACACCCTCGGCTGGTTCACCAGCGTCTTCCCGGTCCGCCTCGGCGTCGGCGCCGACTCGGTGGACGTCGCCGGCGCCGAGGCGAAGCCGGCTGCCGCGCGTGCGTTGCTCGACAGTGTGTCGGCCCATCTGCGCGAGATCCCGAACCAGGGCCTTGATTACGGTCTGCTGCGCTACGTCGACCGGGTGACCGAACTGCGTGCCGCCGAACCCCAGGTCGAGTTCAACTACCTGGGCCGCATCGACCTCTCCGGCACCGAAGGCGACCCGTGGTCGCTGCTGGTCGGTCCCCGCAACGAGGCCCTGCCGCTCGACCCCGAACCCGACCTGCCGCTCCGGTACGCGCTCGACGTCATCGCCGGCATCGGCACCACCCCCGACGGCCCGGCCCTGACCACCAACTTCCGCTGGAGCACCGCCCTGTTCACCGAGCAGCAGGCGGAGCGCCTCGCGGACCTGTGGACCACGGCGCTCACCGCCCTCGCCGCCGCGATCGAGCACTGAACAGGGCCGAACGCGGGTGGTCCGACCGCCCGCGTTCGGCGCCGTCGGTGATTACGCTGACCCGTGGAACATCGTCAGATCTCCGCCCGAGCCAGTCCGCTGTCTTTCGGAAGGACGTACAGATGAGCCCCACCGTCGGCGCGGTCGTCATCCCGGTCACCGACCTGGACGCCGCCAAGAAGATCTACACCGCCCTCTACGGCGAACCCCACACCGACCAGCCCTACTACGTCGGCTTCAACGTCAACGGCTTCGAGATCAGCCTCAACCCCCAGGGCGAAGGCGGACCGGTCGCCATGACCGACGTCGACGACCTCGACGCCACCCGCTCCGCCCTGCTCGCCGCGGGCGCCACCGAACAGTCCGCCCCACGCACCGTGGCCCCCGACGTCCGCGTCTGCGTCCTGGCCGACAAGGACGGCAACCCGTTCGGCCTGCGCGGAAACTAGCGGCCCGATCGAATCGGTCCGCCATGATCGGGTGCGGCCGGTCCTCCTTCCGTCAAGGTTGATCCCGGAAGGAGGACCACCGTGATCTCGGCACTCAATCGCCTCGTCGACCTCGTCGAACAGCACCTCACCGCGGAACTCGACGTCGACGCGCTGGCCAGGGAACTCGGCACGACCGAATACCACCTGCGCCGGATGTTCTCGTCGCTGGCGGCGATGCCGCTGTCGGACTATGTGCGCCGGCGCCGGATGACCGTCGCCGCCGCCGACGTCGTCCGCGGCACCGAGGACCTGCTCGGCATCGCCGTCCGATACGGCTACGGCTCGACCGAGGCGTTCGGCCGGGCGTTCCGCGCGGTCCACGGCGCCGGACCCGGCGAGGTCCGGCGCGACGGAGGTCCCCTTCGCACACAACCACAGCTCAGGTTCCGCCTGACCGTCGAAGGGAGCGACCCCATGGATACCCGCATCATCGACCGCCCCGCGTTCCGTCTCCTCGGGCACGCGGCCCGCGTCCCGCTCGTCCACGAGGGCGTGAACCCACACATCCAGCGGCACATCACCGCCCTACCGCCGGAGGAACACGACCGATTGAAGGCTCTGGCCACGACCGAACCGCCCGGTCTGCTCCAGATCTGCGCCGACGTCGACCCCGACGGCGCCGAGGGCAGCGAACTGACCTACCTGCACGGAGTCGCCGTCGACCCGACCACACCCGTCCCCGGCGACCTCGACCGGATCGAGGTGCCAGCGGGCCGCAGGGCGGGCATACCCGCCCCCCCCCCCCACCCCCCCCCCCCCCGCCCCCCCCCCCGGCATCGTGGCGCCGGGGGCCGTCTGGGGGGTCTCCCCCCCCCCCGCCCCCCACCCCCGAACCCTCCAGCACACCTGGTCGGCGACCGCCACCGAGTGGTTCCCCGCCAATCCCTGGCGCCTTCGCCCCGGCCCCTCCATCGTCACCATCCTCGACCACGCACCGGACTTCGCCACCGCCACCTGCGAACTCTGGCTTCCCGTCGAACCGGCCTGACACAGCCCGGCAACCGGTCGCACGCACGGTCGGCGGTCGTGCGTGCGGCCCCGAGCGCGGGCTGTCGTGCGTTCGACGCGGCCGCGGAAACGAATCCGCTGTGCACTTTCACAGCGAATTCGGCAATTCCATATTGCCGACAACTGCCGAGCGAATTCCCGCGAATGAATCGTTCGCTACTTTTCCTGTGTCCGGCCATGGGCCCTGGTCAGGACCTTGGTGAGGTCTACAAGACTGCGCGGCAAGAGAATTCGCCGCCGATTTTCCCGACTTATCGTCGGTGCGGCTCACGGGTCGATTCGTGAACCGCATGCGAAAGGCAGAATTGTATGACCATATCCCGTGGCCGCACCCGCTCGGTGTGTGCGGCGATACTCACGGGCGTCAGCGCACTCGCTGTCGCCCTCACCGGAGCAGGGGCGGCGGCGGACCCGCAGGCTGCGCCAACGGAACAGGCACTCGCCGACATGATCCGCGCGGGCCGCCAGGTCGCCGCGGGCACCGACGGCGGACTCGGCGGCACCGGCTCGGCGTGCACGTCGGGCAGTGGCGCGGGCTCCGGCAACGGATCGGGTGACTGCTACGGCGGTTCCGGCTCCAGCTCGGGCTCCTCCGGCGGCTACGCCTCCGATCCGGGCGCCCCCGGCCCCGCGTCGACCTCGTTCCTCGCCGCGTTCGGCTACGGCCTGCTCAACAACGACGCCGCGGCGCCCGGCACCAACGACTGGAACTGCAAGCCGACCGCCGAGCATCCCCGCCCGGTGGTGCTGCTGCACGGCACCTGGATGAACGCCTACAACGGCTACGCCTACATGGGCCAGCCGATCAAGGACGCGGGCTTCTGCACGTTCACCTTCAACTACGGCCGTTCCAACATGCTCGAAGGTGGCGGCCTCGGCTCGTTCATCCCCGGCGTCATGGGCACCGGCTACATCCAGGACTCGGCCAAGCAGACCGCGGCCTTCGTCGATCGCGTGCTCGCGGCGACCGGTGCCGAGGAAGTCGACATCATCGCCCACTCGCAGGGCGGTTCGATGGCCAACTGGTACACCAAGTTCGAGGGCGGCGCGGCGAAGGTGAAGAACCTCATCACCTACGGCGCGACCCACCACGGCACCAGCCTCGACGGCATCGGCGCCCTCGGCCGCGCGATCAACAACCTGGGTATCGACATCCTGGGCCCGATCGAGATCTTCGTCGGCCACGCGGGCATCCAGCAGACCGTCGGCTCCGACTTCGTCAACCAGCTCAACGCCAACGGTGACACCGTCCCCGGCGTCGACTACACCGTCGTCGGCACCCGCTACGACGAGGTCACCAACCCCTACGAGCTGACCTTCCTGGACCAGGGCCCCGGCGCCACCGTCAACAACATCACCCTCCAGGACGGCTGCGAACAGGACGTCTCCGACCACCTGACGATCATGTACTCCCCGCGCGCCCTCTCCATCGCCCTGCGCGCCCTCGACCCCATCCAAAACCCCAGCCTCACCTGCACTTTCAACCCCTGGCTGATCGGCGGAGGTGGTTCGCTGTAACCAACCGGGCGGGGTCGACACCCCCGCCCGACCCGAACGAGGGGTAGCCGCGGTTGGCCGGCTACCCCTCTTCGACTGCCTCGAGCTCGAGCATCCGGTTTCGTTGATCCGCGATAGTCCTGCGCACGCTCCAGATGAGCTCGATGTAACTCATCTGCGTTGCGGTGCATCACCACTTATTCGACGCAAAATATGCGGAGAATAAGCGTAGAATCGCTGCATGGCACACCGATCGCGTCCGTACATCTGGGAGGATCCCGCTTGGCCCGCCCTCCGGTACGACGCCGCGGCGTTGACCGGTGCGATCGGGGCGGTCGCGCACGCGCAAGGGCGACTGCTGGGCAGGCTCATCGACACACAGGAGGACGTCCAGGATCAAGCCGGTCTCGCCGCCCTGACCGCCGACGTGGTGAAGACCAGCGAGATCGAAGGCGAACTGCTCGATGTCGCGTCGGTCAGGTCGTCGATCGCTCGCAAGCTCGGGGTCGATATCGGAGCCACGGTGCCCGCCGATCGGCGAGTCGACGGGGTTGTCGACATGATTCTCGACGCGACGGTGAATCGCGATCTGCCAGTCACCGAGGAGCGATTGTTCGGCTGGCACGCGGGCCTGTTTCCCACAGGATATTCCGGCATCTCGCGAGTGCGGATCGGAGGTTGGCGTACCGACGAGACCGGTCCGATGGAGGTTGTCTCCGGACCCTACGGTCGGCAGCGCGTCCATTTCGAGGCGCCACCCGCGGTTCGGCTCGACACCGAGATGGGCAGGTTGCTCGAATGGTTCGATGCCGAGACGACGGAATCCACGATCGTGAAGGCCGGTCTGGCGCATCTGTGGTTCGTGACCATCCACCCCTTCGACGACGGAAACGGCCGAATCGCACGGGCTCTGGGCGACTTGGCATTGGCTCGCGCCGACGGTAGTTCGCGACGGTTCTACAGTGTGTCGGCACAGATACAGCGAGATCGCAACGCGTACTACGACATTCTCGAGCGCACCCAGAAAGGAACTCTCGACGTCACCGAGTGGTTGCGATGGTTCCTGCGCACCGTGCATCGCGCCATCGCCTTGGCCGATGAGAACGTCGACGCGGTGCTACAGAAGACTCGATTCTGGCGACGGTGGGACAACACCGCGCTGAACACCCGCCAGATCACCATGCTCAACCGACTGCTCGACGGGTTCGAAGGAAAACTGACCACCCGGAAATGGGCGATCATCACCAAAAGCTCCCAGGACACCGCCCTGCGAGACATCACCGAACTGATCGACCTCGGTGCGCTGAGACGATCGGACTCCGGCGGCCGGAGCACTTCCTACGATCTCGTCCTCTGACGCCCCTCGACGGGCCCGCGAACTATCTAGTAGTCGACGATGGTGTGAACAGGTCGCGAGTTCCGAGCTCGGCTGTCACCTCTTGGCGCCAGTCGTGAATGCGCCAACCACACGCGGTGCGGGTGACAAGCGCGTGGTACCACCCGAAGATCTCGTAGGTCAGGTCGCTGTGCTCACCCGCACCGAGATGGTGCACACGGAGTTTGACCGACAGGGTGGCGGCGTCGCCATCGACGGTGACGCACGGATTGCTCAACAGATGTTGGCTCGGCCCACAAGGCTCGAGGAATGTCCGGATCATGCCGACAACCTGCTCGCGGCCGCTCAGGTCGTATTCGCCCGCGTAGTTCGCTGTCATGTCCGGGGTGAACACGGAATCCAGCGCCGCCCAATCACGACGATCGAGCGCGTCCGCATAGGCGTAGGTCAGGTCGATGATGTCGGACTTGTCAGCAATGCTGTTGGTAGACATAGAAGAGCGACTGTAGATCTGTCACCTCGCGCGACAAGGCCTGACGTCCCGCCCACCGGGAAAACCCGACCGCCGGTTCTAGGTAGGGAAGGCTGTCCCCAGTCTTGTTCCCTCGCGTGAAGCCCCATAGGCCGTGCAGGTGGACCTGCTACGCCCAGGGTGGGTCCGGCGGAGAGTGATACTCGACTGTCACGTCATCGACCCGAACTCCCTGTCGGGCAAGACTGTCGACAACTTGCGCCGTGAAACGCCGCGCCGGGCGATAGTGGCTACTGTGATCGCTCACGAGGAGAACATGCCCGGCCGAGGCCTGAATTTCTCCTGCTCCCGCAACCGGTGACCCCGCACGATCGTCGAGTACAGAGAAACTGGTTCCCATTGCTATCGAATTGGAACGGGCGCTTTAGCTGGGCCGGCGCCGCATCCCAGGTCAGCGACAGTCGCGCGACAGGTCGCATCCCCGGAAACTTCACCAGGTGGTCTTCGGGTAAGTCGACAAACGGGCAGTATCGGCCACGGCCGAATCGAATCCAGGCGATCGATCACGCGCCTCATGAACTCACGCAACTCGTCGTCCTCGGACTGGCGCATCGGGACCAGGTCGGCAGCTCCGCGCCCCGACGGGACCTTCCGCGAGCGAAGTCGAACGCCTCCCCCGGCGTTAGGGTCGCCAGCGTCTTGGTCTTCTCCTGAATCCTGTCCGAGACTTGTATCGTCACGGCGCTCGCGCGCGGGCCGTCTACCCTCGGCGATCCGCCAGCATGCGCACTGCGAGTGCAATCGTGTCGGCATCGGGCAGCGAAGCGTAATATTCGCACGACTCGATATATGTCAGAAACTCGGCCTCAGGCGCAATTCCGTAATGCTCCAGATAGTAGCGGGTTGCGCCCGTCCAGATCCATTGCCCATCTGTCCTGAACGTGCGAGGTACCTTATTGCCGCGACTGGGATCGACCTGATCCCTTGATCGTCCGTTCGCGGCACGTATCAGCCCTCCGCCGCTTAGAAACGACAGGATTCTCTCTTTCTCTGCTGGATCGGAAACTCTCTTCCGCGACTCGTACCGTGGCCTCCCGTCAGTATCGATGCCATCGAATAGTCGAGATATTCTCACGATCCGCTCCCTCCTTGCTCGTTCTCGGGTTCGAAAAGAATCCAATCGCCATCCGGTGGATCTTTTGCGTCGACCTCGCCGGTATCCGGATCGGTGACTTCGGTCGCCACGACCACGACCCCGTCCTCGTCGGTCCAGGCGATCTCGTTCGGGGCCCACACCGGCACCCCCAACTCGTTGGCCAACTGTTGGGCAAAGGGGTCGGATCCTTGGCCGGTCTCGCAGGACAGTAGTCGGACAGAGCGGTTTTGCCACTGCGGATCCGCTCTGATGAGCGCCGCCAGGTCTCGCGGCGAGAGTTCATCGTCGCCGATGAACACGGCCTCGGGATCCCCGTGCATGTCGATGGTGTAGAAGTTCGGAAGGGCCTCGACCCATTGTGCGTATTCGCGCATTTCGGTGTCCGCCGCCTCGTAGTAAGACCTTCCGGCCGGCGTGCTTTCCCCTAGCCTCAATCTTTCGCCAGGCCGGCGGCCTCGCCTGATCGGTTTCGGAATTGGTTGAAAACTGCTGATCAGCAGTTTTCGGGCAACCAGTAGTGCCCCGGTCAGCGGGTTGGCTGCCGGGTCCACGGGTCCGGAGATGGTCCTTTCAGGGGTTGTAGGGATGGTTCGTGCTGGTCAGTCAGGTTTCAACCGCCCCAGCGCGGTGGTCAACAGCTCGGCATGTGGTGCGTGAGCCGCTAGCCGTAGATGGGTTCGGCGTGCGTGACGGGCGAGTCTGGCTGGTAGCGAAAACAGGTGTAGGCGTAGCGTTTTCGGTTCCCACCTGCGTGCCCGATGATCGTGGAGTCCGATGGTTTGCAGCCACGCGGTCAGGTCCAACGCGAGTTCGACCAATGCCAGCCAGATCTGGTTGGAGGCAAAGGATTTGAAGGGCAGGTTACGGGCACCGGTATCTTTCGCTGACCGGATACGGTCTTCGCAACGAGCCCGACGCCGGTGACGTAATTCCAGGTCAGGGAGCTGACCGCGCGTGGTATTGGTGACGAACGCGGTCAACCGCAACCCGTCGACGTCGGTGAACCGCAACTGTGCACCGGGGTGCGGGCGTTCTTTCCGCACGACCAGTCGCATGCCTGTGGGCCAACCCGACAGGTCTGCCAGGCCGGTGATCTCGGCGACCCATGCTCCTTTGCGGACGCCGCCATCGGTGTCGTAGGCCGGGGTCCACACGGTCTTGGGAATCTTGTCGATCGCGTCGACGAGGGTGTCGGTCAGGGTGAACCCGAGCGAATACTGCAGGTGCCGGGCGGTGCAGTAGTTCACGAACTCGTGGGTGCCGCCACCGGCGTCGGTGCGGACCAACACTTTTCGCCCGACTCGGTAGCCGGGCCGTGACGGTAGCTGGTTCAAGGCTTGCGCGAGGACCGTTTTGTGGTCTGCGGCAGTGTTGGCCCCTGCGTTGCCTGGGCGGAGCAGCATCGCGGCGGGTTCACCGGTCCCGGCGGGGCCGTGGTCGAAGAACGCGAGCAAAGGGTGGAACCCGAAGCCTTTCTTGTAGGTCGGGGCGGCGTTCTGCTTGTCCGAATGCGCGGTCAGCAGGGTCGCGTCCAGGTCGATGACCAGCGGATGAGCCTCATCGATGTCGTGATCGGGAGCGTTGGCCCCTGCTGTTTTCCACGCGGTCGCGCGAGCATCAGCGCGAGCGGAAGCGATAGCCTTCAACGCTTTCGGTGCGTCAGCGGCCAACACCGCGATCAGCCGTGACACGGTCGGGTCCGACGCGACAGATCCGAAAACACCTGGCTCGCAGCGCAATACCGTTAGGTCTGAGGCGCAGTCACCGCCGATCGCGATCGATACCGCCAGGTCCAGCATGATCTTGCCGGGATCGTGGCAGGTCGAAGGCTTACGCCATGGCGTGAACTCCTCGCTCAACGCCCGGTCCAGTCCGACCGCTGACGCGGTCGCGAGCAGCGCGATCGCGCCGGCGTGGGACACGACACCGGTTCCCTGGCGGTCAACTTTCAGCGACGGGTACCACGACGTAGACTGCCTCACCAGAAGGGTGCTCCAGAACTCGATAGTTTCTTCCCTAGACAAGAAGAATTATCGCAGGTCAGAGCACCTTTCGCCATTTCTGGTGCAGGTCAGACCCTATTTTCATGGCTGGTCGAGGCTAGATCGAAGAAACTCTGCAGGTGAGGCGGAAGAGCGGTTGCGGCTGCAATGGGAAGCGGTTGGGTCGGTGTGTCGTCCGCAGGCGGAATTTCGGGTGGAGTCCCCACTGCGGTGGTGTCGTCCGGCGAGGGCAGGTCGCCCGGAGGCAGGGAAGGATGCGTTCTGCCTCTCTGTGGACGAGCAGTACCACCAGCAGCGTCCCGGTTTCGGGCATCGGGATCCGCTAATCCTCGATCGTCCCGGCTGCCGGCCAGCTCTGGTCGCGACTGCTGAGCCACTTCGCCTTCGAGATCACCAGTGAGTCCATCGGGCCGCGCCGGTCGCGTTTCAGGGTCTGTTTGTCGAAGGTCAGGGGGTAAGACTGCGGGAGTTCCGCCGTGTTCTCCAGCGACGTCACGGTGACCTGGTATGTGACCGTGGTCGGGCTCTCGCTCGTACGGCGAAATGTCGCTCGGTGCCGTCGCGGGTAGATCTGGCGTCCTTGGATCGACTTGCTCTCGTCGATCGCCCGATCGTACTTCTCGCCGATCGTCATGGGGTGCAGGCTCCCGTGTACCGTCACCACCCCGGTCTGTTTGTTCACCACGTAGCTGGTCTGGCCCAAGGCCTGGCCCGCTGCGATCTCGTTCGGACTCAGATGTGGTCGGCACACCCACCCGTGCCGGAACTCCGTCAGTGTGAAGGTTTGTGTCGGAAAGGCTTCCGCCAGGTAGTCCCGCACTTGTTCCGTGGTGAGTAGCGGTGGGACCGGCATTGGCTGCTCCTTGGGGGCCGACGGGCATCGACCACAATTCGACCGATGCCCCGGTCAGATCGGCTGGTGGCGAGTCAGAGAAGGTGGATTGCTGAGGATCCCACCATACGGGCCCGGCCGCACCGTGCGGGAAGACGACGACGGTGGCGTGGGCACCCTCCACCTGGGGTGTTCCGTCGGCGTTGTACTGGAACTGCCCCGTGTTCTGGTCGAACGCATGCCAGCTGTTGATCACCAGTGCCGCGGAGCCGGGACCCATGTTCGCGATCTGGTCGTGTAGAGCCTGAAATTGTTCGGCGATCGGCAGACTCGCGTCGTATTGCCAAGCGCCGCCGAGCCATGCCGCCGCCCGGGCGGGCCCGTCGACCTCGCCGCTCCGAGTGTCGAGTGAACCGTCTGGCATCAGGTCGGGCCACCGCGGCGCGCCGACCTCTGGCCTGCCGAAGAATGAGGACAGCGCGGCCAGAGATCCGTCGAGGCAGTTGTTGCTGCGCCCGCGCTGGGACGGCCCACCGTCGTTGATCAACTCACCGTAGTCATTGGTACGCGGATCCGCGCCGACCACGAAACTGTTGCCATCGCGCAACGCGTCTTCGACGTCGTGCTGGTACTGGACCTGCTCGATGGCGTCGAGCAGATTCGCGCCCTCGACTCTGGTATCGGGCAACCCATCGAGGTGAGCGGGGGTGTTGGCGCGGGCGATGTTGTTGCTCAGTTCGCGGACATCGTTGTCGTCCAGTGCGTCTCCGGTATCGGCCAGCCCGAGCTGCTGCCTGATCTGTGCGGTGAGGACGTCGATCTCGGCGCCGAGGTCCACGTGGCCTGGCGTGGACGGATCGAGATCGAAAATGATGTCGGCGCCGCTGGGGTCGGTGACTGGGACCAGATCGACCATCATCCAGTCGCCGGACAGCAATTGAGTTCCGCTGTTGCAATGCAGGTCGACGGCGAGCTGCGCTCGCTCGAGCAGAGCGGCAACGGCTGCTGGATCGAGACCGGCCGCGCCGGCGACGGACACACCGATCCGTAGTACGGAGACCGGGGATCCCAGTGCCGCGGTGTACCGACCCCAGGTGAAACGTCGGCTGCCACTGTCATCGGTGACTGGCTGCACTCCGCCGTCCGGCTGCTGGTTGCGCAGACTTTCACGGGCTGCACGCGATTGGTGTGCGTGGTGTATCTGCTGCGGTGTCGGTGTTACCGCTGACGGTGTGGGTGACGGGGAGGTGACATCGGTCGGATGTGCCGGGGTGCCGCCGTTGCTCGGATCACCGGGAATCGGGACGGCAGCATGGCCCACTTGCTTCGCCGCAGCATGGGTGGTGTGGCCGGGAGCTTCGCCCTCAGGGGAGGACGTGACCGAGCTGCCGGTTACTCCTCGAACGTCCCCTCCGTCGGCCAGATCCCCGTGTTCTTGCTCTGCGTCGATGCCCACGATGTCGCGACCGCCGAGATGCGGTCCGTCGGGCGATGCCGGATCGGATTCTTGGTGATCTCGACTTCCCGGATGATCGCCGGTTCGGTCGGTTTGTCCAGAAAGGTCAGGCGAATCCGGTAGATGATCGTGCTCGGGTCCTCGAAGATCCTGGTGAGTTCGATCCGGCGTTGTGCCGGATGGACCTGGTAGCCCTGGGGCGGCAGGCCGGCTTCCGTCGTCGTGTCGAACTCCTCCCCGATCACCGGCATCGCCATGCTTGAGTGCGCCGTGATCACTCCCGTATGTTTGTTGATCACGTAATTGCCCAGGCCCATTCCCCACTGGGCTTGCTCCTCCGGGGACAGCATCTGCTGGCACACCCAGCCGTGACGGCTCTCCAGGATGCTGAACTCCAGGTTCTGCCCGAACACTCGGGCCAGCAATTGTCTGGCCTGTTCCCGGGTGGGTACTGGTTCCGCCACTGACGGGTCCTCCGTTCGCGTCGATCGGGATACATTCCATGGACGCCGCGTTGTTCGTCAGCGACGGGGGTGGGGCATCGAACGTTTCCCCGGACTGCGGGTCCCACCAGACCGGCCCGGTGGCGCCCAGCGGGAAGACCACCACGGTGGCATGGCCACCACGAAACACCGGCGTGCCATCCGCGTTGTAGAGCTTGTTGCCGTTCACATCCCTGGCATGCCACATGGTCCCGACCATCGCGGCGGAACCGGGTCCCAGACTCGCGATGTAATTGTGCAGGGCTTGGTACTGATCGGGCAGCGACATTCCGGAGTACGACCCCCAGTCGGCGCCCAGCCACGCGCTGGCGCGCTCGCGTCCGCCCCACTCGCCGGAAGCGTTGTCCCGCTGACCATTCGGCAACTGGTCCGGCCATCGCGGCGCGGAAACCCGTGGGATGCCGAAGAACGACGACAACGCGGAAATGGAGCAGTCCACGCAATTGTTACTTCTGCCGGGAACACTTCGACCGCCGTCGTTGACCGATTCACCGTACGGGTGCGTGCGTGGGTCCGCACTGCGGACGAAACTGTTGCCGGACCGGAGCGAATCCTCGACAGCGGTCTGGAAGTCGGGATCTTCGACGTCGTCGAGCCGCCGATGATCGACGACCCTGGTGTTCGCCGGATCGCCGAAGCGCGCGGGAGTGTTTGCGCGGGCTACGTCGTTGCTGATCTCGCGTAGATCATCCGGGCTCAGCTGACTGTCCGGCTGCGCGGGAAACAAGCCCATGTGCTCACGCAGAGCGTTGGCGGTCGTGTTCGTCGGCTGGCTGGGGTCGAGGATCGTGTCCGCGGTTGTCGGATCAGTGGTGAATTCGACGTCGACCAAGAGGCGGTCCCCGCTGCCGAGCAGGCGGGAACCGTTGTTGAAGGTCGGGTCGACCGTCGCCTGGATGCGCTCCATCGCCTGGTTCAGCTCGGCCGGTGACATCAAGTGGGCGTTGGGAATATGGGCGCGGATGGTCGCGACGGCGACCCACTGATTGCCGCCCAGGTGAAAGCGCCGAATTCGGTAGGCAGGTGGACGTTGCAGGAACGGGCTTCGATTGGCGTCGACCGCGGTGGTGCGGCCGTCTTGGGATGGCAGATTTCGGAGCGACTCGCGGAGGCTGCGGGCTTGGTTGTGGACAGCTGGATTCGAGGGCGGCGCCGGGTTGGTCGTGGTCGGCGTAGGGTTCGGCCCGAACGGGTTTGTGTTCGGGGTCGGGGGTGGTGTGGGAGTAGTTCCCATCTCGTGTGATGGCGCGCGAGTGGACGGTGCCTGCGGTGGAGTTTCGACCGGCGGCGCATTCGTGGCGGGTGTAGCCGTGGTGGGAGACGTCGTGGCTGGCGTGGGCGCGTTGCCGTTTCGGCCCTGAGCGGCGGCTACCGGTGGAGTGCTCGGCTGCGGTGTCGCGGCGGGAGTCACGGTCGGCGGGGTGACATTGGTTGCGGGTGTCGTGGGTGCGGGGATGGGATTGCTTGTGGGCTGTGTGGTGGACGGCGCGAGAGTGGTTGGAGCCGTGGCGGTGTCGGCGGCAGCCGGTCGCGTGCCGGTGTCGGTGGCGGCCTGCGCCGGTGTGGTGACGGCGGAGGTGCTGAGAGTCGCCGGACCTGAATTGGGTTGCGGGGATAGCGGAGTCGTCGTCGCGGGTGTGTCCGGCTGGGTCGGTGCGGACGTCTCGGTGGGAAGAGAGGTCTGGGCCGGGAGATCCAGTGGGGGAGTGGCGGTCAGGGTGTCGGGAGACGTGGGACTGCTCGGCCCCGCAGCCGCCGGTGGTGCATCCGTGGTGGGTTGATCGAGACCGTTGTCCGGGGTGGCCGGGTTGTCGGTCGAGGGTTCGGACGTGTCCGGCTGGTCGTTGTTCGGGGTGACAGGTGACGTATCGGTCTGCGGTGCCGTCTGGTTCGGCCCGCTGTCGTCGACAGACGACAGGTCGGTCGGCGAGGGGTTCTCAGGTGCTGTATCGGGGGTGGAGTCCGGCGCGGACTCGGTATTGCCTGCGTCGAGCGGACTCGAA
Organism: Nocardia neocaledoniensis; assembly: GCF_029868625.1. Lineage (GTDB taxonomy): Bacteria > Actinomycetota > Actinomycetes > Mycobacteriales > Mycobacteriaceae > Nocardia > Nocardia neocaledoniensis_A. The sequence goes on from NZ_JARWOJ010000118.1 coordinate 17,702, forward strand.
TTGTTGTGCGCTCCTTGGTCTCCGGCATCCGTGGCGGTGCCCGATCCCGGCTCGGCTGTCGTGTTCGGCGCGGGGTGGCCCGAGTCTCCCACGTCCGCCGCCGTCGGCGAGTCGGCCGATGCGGGCGCTGTGGCGGCGGAATCCGGGTTCGACGCGGGTGCGGTGGCCACTGGTTCACCGGTCGATGCCGGAGTCGTTGACGCCGGGTCGCTGGTCGACGCGGGTGTTGTGTCGCCAGCCGATGCCGGAGCGGTGGAGTCGCCGACCGCGGGTGCCGCGGCGGCAGGCGCGGTGGCTCCGGGAACCTCGGTGCCGAGTTCCGGCACGGTGGGCGCCTGCGCGGGTGACGATCCGCCGGACTCGATCGCGGACTGCACACCACCCGCGCCGGCGCTGGTGAACGTCTCCACCCCGATATCGAGGTTGAATTCGCGGCCGAGGAAAGCGGCGCCGACGCCGGCGGCGGCGACCTGGGCGGAGACATCGGCACCGAGTTCGGTGACCGCGCCGCCGACGATCTTGCCGGTCACCTTGCCGACGGTCGAGCCGGCGGTGTCGGCCAATGCGCCTGTGCCACCGCCCAATACACCGCCGACGGCCCCACCGACCGCACCGCCGAAGGTGGCGAGTCCGAGGTCGGTCCAACCGAACTTGTCGGAGGTGCGGTCGCCGTTGGAGACCTGGATCATGCGGGCGGCCAGGTCGACGCCACCCTCTTCGAGCGCCTCGAAAGCGGCGCCGCGCAACGCGAGGCGGGCGGCGGCTTTGGCCGCGCCGCGGGAGAGCATGCGGGCGATGAGCTGTTTGATCGCGATCCGAATCGCGATCTGCCCGGCGACCCGGGCGGCGACTCCGGCGACGGCTCCGACGCCGGTCCACGATGTCGCGAGCGCGACGGCCAGCTCGGCCGCGGTCACGATCATCGTGCCGATGATCACCAGTTTGGTGTGCTCGATGTCGTTGGCACCGTCGTCGAGCAGTTCGGCTTGTTTCTCGCACCAGGTGCGAACGGCGGTGACGGTGGCCTGGTCCCCGGCGAGGAACTTGTCGCGGAAAGTCGCGATGGCGGTATGGGTCTCGCCTTCGGAGATCGCGGTGAGGGCGGCGTTCAACGCCACGGCCGCGTGATCGTCCACGGTGTTCAGCGTGTTCGCCATCGCCGTCCACCCGTCGGCGACGCGACGCATGGCGGTTTCGTCGCCGTCGGGCCAGTCGCCTGCGCCGAGTAGATATTGCGCGACCCATTGCAGCTCGCCGGGGATCTCGATGCCCATTTACAGGGTGCCCTCGACCTGCGCGATCTGTCCGGCATGGCCGGTGTCCTGGGCTTGCAGCGCGTTGGCGACCGTCACCATGTTCTCGCCGAGCTGGGTCATGGTCGTGGCCAGTCCGGTGACGGCCTTCTGTCCGGGTTCCACACCGGGGGTGTAGTTCTTGGCGAAGGCGGCGCCGATCTCGTCCCCGCCCCAGCATTCGCCCTCGGCGGCGATCACCGCGGCCAGCTGCTGGGCCGCGGTGGTGATGGTGGACGCCACCGCGGCGAACGCGGGCTGGGTGTTGCGGAGTCCGTCGGGATCGACCTCGACAGTGGTCACCGCAGGTAGCTCCGGTTGCGGAAGTAGTCGCCCTCTTCGTCGTCGGAATCTTCGACGAGACCGCGCGGCGCCTCGGCCACCGGGTCCGGGGTCGGCGGAGGTGGCGGGGTCAATCGGGCGATCAGGTCCTTCATGCTCGGCACACCGGGGATCAGGTCGGGGAGATCGGGCACGTCAGCGGTGAGCGGGGCGAGGGCCTCCTGCTGGGCGAGGGCGGCTCGCGCGGCCAGTTCGGTGATCGCCGCGGTGACAGATCGGCCGAGGGAATCGGGCGTGGACCTCTTGAACGCGTCCGGTTCGATATGAACCTCGGAAACCCCGGCGACAGTGCCGGACACGCGGACCAGGCCATCGGCCGACCACACCGTCACGAGCTCGGTGGCGCGCGCCTGGGCCTCGATCAAGGCCGACTTCTCGGCGTCGAAGGACTCCAGCATGCCGTCGATCTGCGCCCGCAACGCGGCATTGGCGGCCCGCGTCGGCGCCGACCAGTCCTCGGTCATGGAGTCCTCGATCCGATAGGAAGCACGTCAAAGGTATTGGACGCGCGAAACCCACCGGCGGTTGCATCGATGTGACAGGTGTCACCCGTCAGGCGGGGCGCGACCCCACGATGATGCTGCCCACGTTGCATTCCTCCAGCTCGTCGATGCCGGTGGCGGCGGCGAAGGCGGAGGTGTCGCTGAACCCCTGGGCGACGACGCCGAGGCACATGGCGGTGGCGGCCAGGTAGACGGTCTGCATGAACACGCCGACATGCTTGAGGATGTTGGCGTAGGCGACCTGCTCGTAGCTCCACATGACCCGACCGGCGCGGGCCGAGACCAGCAGCAGGACCTGCGGTTCCGCGCCGCCGGCCAGCGTCGCCGAGGTGGACTTCAGCAGTTTCCGCACGGCGGGGGAGTCGGCGGGGGCGACCGGGCGCAGGGCGTGCTCGGTCGAATCGTAGTGGTACATGCCGTTTTCCAGCCCGGGCACATCGCGGAGCACCGGGTACACCTCGAGCTCGTAGGCGCCGCCGCCGGACGGGTACGGGCGCGAGCCGTCCTCGCGGGTGCGAGCGCTGCGGAACAGCAACTCGCCCAGCTGGTCCGCGGTGATGGGGGCCGCGTCGTCGAAAGCGCGGGTCGAGACGCGATCCTCGAGGGCGGCGGTCAGCGTGGGATCGGCGGCGCGCAGGTCGGCCAGCTCGGGGCGGGCCAGCGCGATCGGGTCGGCGGCGAACGGCGCGCGACGGGCGGGCAGTTCGGGGAAACGGCCCTCGGCCCAGCGGGTCGGGCCGAAGTCGTCCCAGGTCACCGTGCGGGCGCCGAGGGTGCTGCGGCGATGGAACCACAGGTCGGCGGGGTTCCAGGAGCGGGTGGTGAACTCGTGCTCCTCCTCGTCGCCGTCGATCAGGAAGCCGCACCACTGCAGATCGGACATGAACTGCGACTTCACCGCCGCGGGCACCGGCGAGTCGGCCGCCATCGGGCCGTCGAGCAGTGCCAGCAGCCGCGGATCGTGGACGCGCAGATCGCACCACGCCCGCGGATGCTCGAGCACGAAACCCTGGGAATCACGGTGCAGCACCGCGAACTTCGACAGCGTCGCCGACCAGGTCGGCAGCGGCGCCTCCGGGCGCGGCGCGGGCTCGGCGAAGGGGCGGATGCTGTAGAGGTCGCGGCCGCCGTCGCGCACGGTGACCGCCAGCCAGCCGCCGTCGGTGAGCTTGCGCATGAGGCCGGTGATGTCGTCACCGGCCGCCGCGGTCGCCATCTCCGCGGCCGTGGCCGGACCTTGGTTGAGGGTCTTGAGCGCCTGCAGCGCGCCCGCGCCCAGGCCCGTCAGCTTCACGTTGCGCGGCGGGTTCAGCAGCACCGCACCGGCGGGTGTGGTGAGGCAGGTGACCCCGGCGCGCAGCGCGAATCGGGTCTGGGCGGGGTACGCGGAGGCGAGCACAGCGGGTTCCTTGCGGGTCGAACGTGGTTGGGGACGAGTCTATTTCGCCGCCGCGGCGAAGGCGGGCGCCAGCTTGTCGAGGATGTAGGGCACCGACAGCGCCGAGGGCTGGTTGACCGCGCTGATCTCTTGCGTGGTCAGGAACACCACCGAACCCTTACGCACGGAGGGCAGGTCGCTGTAGCCGGGCAGCTGACGGTACTTCTCGTCGAGGCCGGGCGAGTACCCGGCCAGCAGCAGGTCGGCGGTCAGTTCGTCGACGCGCTCCGGCGACAGCGCCAGGCGGCCCTGGTTGGCCGGCTGTGAGGTCAGGTTCGCCGGGATGGTCATGCCGAGCTGGCCGAAGACCTTGGCCGAGCCGTCGTTGGGATCGGTCAGCACCATCAACTGCGCCGGGCTGGCCAGCCAGGTGCTGGCGAAGGTCTTGCCCTTCAGTCCGGGATTCGCGGTGGTGATCTCGGTGATCTTGTCGTCGACCTTCTTGATCACCGCGCTCGCGTCGGACTCCTTGTCGAGCACCTTGCCCAGCGCGGTCACCTGGTCCTGCCACGGGGTGACCGCGTCCTTGGTCAGCGCGGGCAGCGTCGGCGCGATCTTGGACAGATCGTCGTAGGTCTTCTGGTCGGCGATGAACGGATCGGCCAGGATCAGATCCGGCTCCAGCCCGGCGACCTGCTCGGCGATGCTGCCGGTGGTGTTGAGCGCGGTGGCCGATTTCAGGCTCTCCGGCTGCCACGGCGGGGTGCTCTTGGACACCGCCGACACATTGTCGATGTAGCCGACGGGGACGACACCGAGCGCCAGCGACGTATCCAGCCACTGGTTGCCGAGCGCGACGATCTTCTTCGGCGTGCCGTTGACCGTGGTCTCGCCGCGTGCGTGGGTGATCGTCACCGGCTCGCCCGAGCCCTCGGCGTCGTCGGTGGAACCGCAGGCCGCGACGCCGAAGGCGAGCGCACCGGCGAGCGCGGCCACCGCCGCGCGCCGCCAGCCGCGCGTAGTCCGAACAGACGTCATCGTGATCCTCCTGAGCTGAATCCAGCGTAAGTCAGCCTAGGCTAACCTACGTGGGCTTCGAGGAGAATCGATCCCCTAGAGCGAGACCCGCTGATCCTGCGGCAGGAAGAGTTTGTCGCTCTCCTTCACCTCGAAGGTCGTGTAGAACTCGCCGATGTTACGGACCACCTGGTTGCAGCGGAACTCGTTGGGGGAGTGCGTGTCCTGGAGGCCCTGCAGGGTCGCCTCCTCGGTCTGCTTGTCGCGCCACTGCCGGGCCCAGGAGAAGAACATCGTCCGGAAATCCGGTTGCACGCCGGCGCGCTGGGCGAACTTCTGATACGCGGCCAGCGCGATCTGCAGGCCGCGCAGATCGGCCAGGTTCTCGCCGACGGTGAGCGGGCCGTTCACGTGCTGCCCCTCGGGCGCGCCCTCCGGGACCAGCACGTCGTACTGCTCGATGATCTGCTGGGTCTTGGCGTCGAAGGCCGCGCGGTCCTCCGGCGTCCACCAGTCGCGGCGGTTGCCGTCACCGTCGTACTTGGAGCCCTGGTCGTCGAAGCCGTGCCCGATCTCGTGCCCGATCGTCGAGCCCACCGCGCCGTAGTTGACCGCGTCCTGGGCGTCCTTGTCGAAGAACGGCGGCTGCAGGTAGGCGGCGGGGAAGACGATCTGATTGGTGGTGGGGCTGTAGTAGGCGTTCACCGTCTGCGGCGACATGCTCCACTCCGCCTTGTCCACCTCGGTGCCGAGCCGGGCGAAGGCACGTTTGGTCTCGAAAGCGTTGATGGCGAGCAGGGATTCGATCAACCGGCCGCGGGTGATCCGCACCGACGAGTAGTCGACCCACTTGTCGGGGTAGCCGATCTGGGCAACGATCTTGTCCAGCTTGGCGATCGAGGCCTCGCGGGTCGGCTGCGACATCCAGCTGGAATTGGTGAAGTTGTCGCGGTACGCGGCGCGCAGGTCGTCGACCATCTCGAGCGCGCGTTCCTTCGCGGCGGGCGGGAAGTGCTTGTCCACGTACAGCTTTCCCAGCGGTTCGCCGAGATTGTCGTCGACGACGCCCACCGCCGAGCGCCACATCTCCGGCTTCTCCTCCAGACCGCTGAGCACCCGGCCGACGAACTCGAAGCGCGCGTCGGCGATCGCCTTGGGCAGGAAGCGGGCGTAGGTGTTGGCGATCTGCAGCTTGAGGTAGTCACGCCACTGCGCGATGTCGACCTCGCTCCACAGCTGCGCCGCCGCGGTGACGAACGAGGGCTGACCGACCACCATCTTGTCGAACAGGGACTTGGGCCGGTCGGTCATCCCGGCCAGCCACGGGTCCCAGTCGAACTGCGGGCCGAGCGCGGTGAGTTCCTGCCAGCTCATCAGGTTGTAGGTGGCGTCGGTGTTGCGGGTGCGCACGCTGTCCCAGTGCGCCGCCGCGATCCGCTTCTCCAGGTCGACGGTGCGCTGGGCGATCCCGGCGGGGTCGGGCAGGTTCAGGCCCTTGGCCAGCTGCTCGAGGTAGGTCTGGTACCCGGCCAGCTGCGCGGCGAACTCGGGCTTGCGGTAGTACTGCTCGCCGAGGGTGAGCCCGGACTGGCTGACGCTGGGGATATAGGCCTTGGAGTTCTTGCGGTCGATGCCGATGCCCATGCCGATCAGCCCGGCGATCGGCGCCTCGGCCATCACCTTGGCCAGCTCGGGCTTGCCCGCGGCCTTGTCGATCGCGGCGAACAAGCCTTCCAGCGGGGTGATCCCGAGGCGCTCGATCTCGTCGAGATCCAGGCGCGCGTCGTAGAGATCCTTGATCTGCTGCGCCTCGGACCCCGGCTCGGGATCGGAGATGCCCTCGATGATGGCGCGCAGCTGTTCCAGGGTGCGGTCGTTGGCGTCGGTGATCGCGCCGACCGAGGCCTTGTCCGGCGGCAGCTGGTAGTCGCGCAGCCACGCGCCGTTGACGTGGCGGTACAAGTCGTCCTGCGGACGGATCGCCGGGTCGCCACCACTCAGATCGACGCCGGTGAGCCGCACCTCGGGGGTGTCGGAGGAACACGAGGCCAGCGCGGCCGCGACCGGCACCAAACCCATGGCGACCAGAAAAGCGCGGCGGTCCAAGACCGACGGACGACCCGACGATGTCACTAGGTTCCTTCCCCGATGCGGCAGCCGCACCCCTGCTCGTTGCGATCCAGCTCGCCCAGGCTACCGGCGGACGGGCGGATCGGTGGGGGTAGCGGTGCGGCTAGTCCGAGGAGATACCCGCGCTGCCGGTGGCCATGTCGCAGGCCAGTCCGCTGCCCGCGTCGATGATCTTCATGACGGTCGGCACCCGCTTGGTCACCAGCGGTGCTCCGGTGGCGTGCAGCAGCAGCGACAACTGCACCTCGACCTGGGTCTCGACGTGGTAGTAGGCGGTGGCCTTGGCGACGGTGACGCCGCCGACGGTCACCTCCAGGTCGACGGTGTCGCTGGCGAAGAACGTGCCGTTGGCGACGAAGTCCACCTGGGCACCGACGTAGTCGTCGAGGCCGACGACATCGATCTTGGACGTGCAGCCCACGGTCAGGGTGTCGGTGAGCATGTCGATGATCGGGCCCGCGGTGGCGTGCGGGGCGGCCAGGGCGAGCACCGCGGCGAAGGCGCTCGCGGTGGTCGCGATCCGGCGGGTGGTCGGCAGGGTGATGTGCATGTGCGACTCCTCATCAGCTCGTACCTCGACGAGCAGGGCGACCGTAGCAACGGCGTGAGCGCGCTCACAGGAGTTTGAAACATACTCGCTTCAAAATTGCGATGGCGACCCCCCGATTTGGGTCGACCTGGGGATTCACCTACACTAGACCGGTTGCCTGCGGGAGCTCTGCGCCCGCAATCCGGCAGTGAACCCCCAGTGGTAGGTATTTCCGCTGGCAGGCGCGCGTCCGGAGGGTGACTGACCATGTGCGTCGGGTCGGCAATCCGGCGTACGTATACATCCAGGTCCAGGAGGTGCTGAAGTGATTCAGCAGGAGTCGCGACTGCGCGTCGCCGACAACACCGGGGCGAAGGAAATCCTTTGCATCCGCGTGCTCGGTGGCTCGTCGCGTCGCTATGCCGGTATCGGTGACATCATCGTCGCCACCGTCAAGGACGCCATCCCCGGCGCGAACGTCAAGAAGGGCGACGTCGTCAAGGCTGTCGTCGTGCGCACCGTCAAGGAGCGCCGCCGTCCGGACGGTTCCTACATCAAGTTCGATGAGAACGCCGCCGTGCTCATCAAGGCGGACAACGATCCGCGTGGCACCCGCATCTTCGGCCCCGTCGGCCGCGAGCTGCGCGACAAGCGCTTCATGAAGATCGTTTCGCTGGCCCCGGAGGTGCTCTGACCATGAAGGTGCACAAGGGTGACACCGTTCTCGTCATCGCGGGCAAGGACAAGGGCGCCAAGGGCAAGGTCATCCAGGCCTACCCGGCGAACAACAAGGTCCTCGTCGAAGGCGTGAACCGGATCAAGAAGCACGTCGCGGATTCCGCGAACCAGCGTGGCGCCTCTTCGGGCGGCATCGTGACCCAGGAAGCCCCCATCCACGTGTCCAACGTGATGGTCGTCGACTCCGACGGTAACCCGACTCGCGTCGGCTACCGCACCGACGAAGAGACCGGCAAGCGGGTTCGGATCTCCCGTAAGAACGGGAAGGACATCTGACATGACCACCTCTGAGCAGACTCAGCCCCGGCTGAAGGCGCGCTACCGCGCCGAGATCAAGGACGCGCTGAACAGCGAGTTCAACTACGCCAACGTGATGCAGATCCCGGGCGTGGTGAAGGTCGTCGTCAACATGGGTGTCGGCGACGCCGCCCGTGACGCCAAGCTGATCAACGGTGCCGTCAAGGACCTGGAGCTGATCACCGGTCAGAAGCCGGAGATCCGCAAGGCCACCAAGTCGATCGCGCAGTTCAAGCTCCGTGAGGGCATGCCGATCGGCGCGAAGGTCACCCTCCGTGGCGACCGCATGTGGGAGTTCCTGGACCGCCTGGTCTCCATCGCGCTGCCGCGTATCCGCGACTTCCGCGGCCTGTCGCCGAAGCAGTTCGACGGCAACGGCAACTACACGTTCGGCCTGAGCGAGCAGTCGATGTTCCACGAGATCGACGTGGACTCCATCGACCGCCCGCGCGGTATGGACATCACCGTGGTGACCACTGCGACCAACAACGAAGAAGGCCGTGCGCTGCTCAAGCACCTCGGCTTCCCGTTCAAGGAGAACTGAGCACATGGCCAAGAAAGCACTGGTCAACAAGGCCAACGCCAAGCCGAAGTTCGCGGTCCGCGCCTACACCCGCTGCCAGCGTTGCGGCCGCCCCCACGCGGTGTACCGCAAGTTCGGCCTGTGCCGCGTGTGCCTGCGCGAGATGGCCCACCGTGGCGAGCTCCCGGGCGTGCACAAGAGCTCCTGGTGACTTCGCGCTCCTCGTGAGCGCGGCCACCTAGGCGAATATCGAAGCAAGGCACGGACTTCCGTACGGGAGTCCGTGCCTTCGCGCGTTTTCGGTGTCGGTCGTCGTGTGGTCGCCCACCGATCTGAGCGAAATATGTTCATTTCACTCTTGTGGGGCGCGACGGTGGTGTTCCCTTGGCGCATGAAGAAGATCGCAACCGCCGCAGTCCTTTCCTGGGCACTCCTCGCCGCTCCCGCAGTCGCCACCGCGGCGCCCGCCGCACCGGCCCCGGTCGCCGAATCCGGTTCAGCCGGGGGCGGAAGTGGGTCCGGGGGTGGGTCGGGCTCGTCGGAAACGGCGTTGATCTGCTCGCCGCTCGCGCAGCTGGCGTTCGCCACCGGCAGCGTCGAGAAGCCGCCGCTCTACGACCTGCTCTGCCTGATCAGCTGACGCAGGTGACGGCCCGCCGCCGAATCAGGCGAAGGGGGAGCGGTCGATGCCGCAGCGGGTGCCGTCCGGGGGGAGCGCGCCGGTGAACAGGTAGTCGCGCTTGACATGTTCGGCGCAGGTGCTGGCGACGTACATGCTGCTGTGCCCGGCGCCCTCGATGACGACGACCTGGGCACGGGACAGCTGGGCGGCGCCGGCGTAGGCGCCGTGCAGCGGAGTGGCCGGGTCGTATCGGCTGTTCAGGACAAGGATCGGGGCGGCGGTCTCGCGGTTCCACGGGCCGGTGTAGCGGTCGAGGTCGCGGGTCTGCCAGAAGGCGCACGGCATGGCGTTGAAGACGGCGGTGCGGCCGAAGTAGGGGTTGTGCAGGTCCTCGGCGGCCGCGACCCGGCTGTAGGCGGCGGGATCGGTCGGGACGGTGCTGTCGGCGCACTGGATGGCGTAGAACGCCTCGACGCGATTGGCGGGATAGTTCTTGTCGAACAGCGCGTCGGGGACGCGGGCGGGCAGCGTGGTCGCCGCGTCGAACAGGTTCTGCAACAGGACCGCGAGATCGGCGTAGGTCTCGGGGCGCGAAAGACTGCCCGCGGTGCTCACGACCTGCGAGAATGTCCACGGTGTTCCGTCGAGTGTGATCGGTGCCAGCCGTGCCCGCTCCGCCAGTGCGAGCCATTTGAGTTTCGGATCGCCGGCCGAGAACGCGCAGCGCGGGCCCGCCGCCGAGCAGTCGCGCAGGAAGGCGTCGAAAGTCTCGGCGATGCCGACCGCCACGCCCTGCCTGGTGTCGAGTGGCAGATTCGCCCCGTCGGCGCCGTGCCCGTTCGCATTGCCCTCGAAGTCGAGCGAACCGTCGAACGCCATCGCCCGCACCCGGCCGGGGAACATATTGGCGTAGACCGCGCCGACCTGCGTGCCATAGGAGATGCCGTGATAGGTGAGCGCGGCGTCGCCGACCGCGCGGCGCAGCAGGTCCAGGTCGCGGGCGGTGTTCGCGGTGGAGGCATGGCGCAGGATCGGCCCGGCCGTGGCCTCGCAGCGCGCGGCGATATCGGCGGATCTGGCGAAGAATTCCGGCTCGTCGCGCGGATCGGTGGGGGTGCCGGGGAAGGAACCCAGATAGTCCGCCTGCTCTTCGGCGCCGGCGAAACAACGCGCGCCCGCGCTGCGTGACACTCCGCGCGGATCCCAGGAGACCAGGTCGAACCGGGCGCGTAGCTCCGTGGAGAACAGCCACGGCCAACTCGCCCGCTCCCGCAGCCGATCCACCCCGGAGGGCCCCGGCCCTCCGAAGTTCACGAACAGCGTGCCGATTCGCTGACCGGGGTCGGTGGCGGGGAGCTTGATCACCGCCAGATCGATCTGCTCGCCCCGGGGGCTGTTGTAGTCCAGCGGCACTCGCGCGGTCGAGCACTGGAAGCCGTCTTCGCAATCGGACCAGCTCAGCTCCGGTGTGGCGGCTTCTTCGGCGAGCCGGTCGAGATAGGGATCAGCCGCGTGCGCGGACGGCACCGAGAGCGCACCGAAGCCGAGCGCGACAGCCAGCATGCCGACCAGGGCTCGGCGAGTTCCACGGCGCGCGGAGCGCGAAAACACCTGCCGAGCCTCCTGCACAGATCCGACGAACCTCGCGAAGCTACCACATAGGTAGCTCGGCTCACGATCGGAAGTGATTGGGCTCGAACAGGATTCACGGCCGGGCCGGCGGACCGAAGCTGTGGCGCGGTGGCGTGGGTTACCGGGAGATTACCTGCGATGAATATTCCTGTGCAATTCCCGAGAATGTGATCCCGGCACTGGCCGACGCTATTTGTCGCGGCTACGTTCGGAATGGTCGCACGACAGCGAAACAGGTAGTTGGGTTCAACGTAGATCCCCTGTTCGGTAACAAACAGAGGATGTGGAATTGTGACCGTGACCACAGAAGAAACTGGCCGTGACTTGGAACACCGGCCGCCCCTACGGGGGATTCCGACGGGCGCGATGCCGCTGGTCGCTTTTCTTTCGGCGCTGGCCGGATTTATCGGCGCCGCCGCCTATACGCATTCCGCCGGATATTTCGTCACGTTTATGACCGGAAATACCGAGCGGGCAGTTCTCGGCTGGTTCGACAATGACAGGTTGCTCGCCATCGGCGCCTTGACGCTGCTGTTCTCGTTCGGTCTCGGCGTGTTCGTCGCCTCGCTGCTGCGGCGGCGGATGTGGCGCAACGACCACTACGGCGCCTCGGTGGTGACCACGGTGGCGCTGGCCGTGGCCGCGGTCGTCGACTACGCGCTCGACCGCACCGGTGGCCAAGAGGTGGGGTTCATCCCCATCGCGTTCGTCGCCTTCGCGGTCGGCGCGCTCAACACCGCTTTCGTCAAGAACGGCGAGACCGCCGTCCCGCTGAGCTACGCCACCGGCACGGTCGTGAAACTGAGTCAGGGCATCGAGAGTCACGTGAGCGGGGGATCGGTGCGCGATTGGCTGGGGTACGGGCTGCAATACGCGGCGTTCGCCGGTGGCGCGCTGCTCGGCGGCTCGGCGAGCCTGGTCGTCGGTGGCGAGCTGATGCTGATCATGGCCGCGGGTGTCTCGGCGGCGGTGATCCCGCTCACCTCGACGGGCCGCGCTGGTCGGTATCGGACCCGGATTTTGTCCTGACCACGGCATTGCCTACACTAGACCGGTTGCCTGGGCACATCTGTGTCCGCTGGCGCCTCGCGTAGGCGGATGAGTTGCCAGGCACCGAGAGCTCGTAACGAGAACTCATCCGGTCGGTAAGTGCCGCCCGGACCAGCCGAATTGTTGTAGGCCCACGGTCGCCGCGCGAGCGGTGACGCTGCATGGGAACCGCAGCGAGAAAGGTGTCGAGGTCTAACCATGACCATGACTGATCCGATCGCAGACTTCTTGACGCGTCTGCGCAACGCCAACTCGGCGTACCACGATCAGGTGAAGGCGCCCCACTCCAAGCTCAAGGCGAACATCGCCGAGATCTTGAAGCGTGAGGGCTACATCGCCGATTACCGCACCGAAGACGCGCCGGTGGGCAAGGCCCTCGTCGTCGATCTGAAGTACGGCCCCAGCCGTGAGCGCAGCCTGCAGGGCCTGCGTCGCGTCTCGAAGCCGGGTCTGCGTGTGTACGCGAAGTCCACCAACCTGCCCAAGGTCCTCGGCGGCCTCGGCGTGGCGATCATTTCCACGTCGACCGGTCTGCTCACCGACCGTCAGGCGGCCAAGCAGGGCGTGGGCGGCGAAGTCCTCGCCTACGTCTGGTAAGGGAGGTCAGGACAAATGTCGCGTATTGGTAAGAAGCCCATCGAGATTCCGGCCGGCGTCGACGTCACCATCGACGGCCAGGTCGTCACGGTGAAGGGGCCCAAGGGCACCCTGTCGCACACCGTCGCCGAGCCGATCACCGTCACCAAGGGTGAGGGTAACGAGCTGGAGGTGGCCCGTCCCAACGACGAGCGCGCCAACCGCTCGCTGCACGGCCTTTCCCGCACCCTGATCGCCAACATGATCGAGGGTGTCACCAAGGGCTACGAGAAGAAGATGGAAATCTTCGGTGTCGGTTACCGTGTGGCCGCCAAGGGCTCGAACCTCGAGTTCGCCCTGGGCTACAGCCACCCGGTGCCGATCGAGGCCCCGGAGGGCATCACCTTCGCGGTGGAATCGCCCACCAAGTTCTCCGTGTCCGGGATCGACAAGCAGAAGGTCGGCCAGATCTCCGCTGTCATCCACGGACTGCGTAAGCCCGACCCGTACAAGGGCAAGGGCATCCGCTACGCCGGCGAGGTCGTTCGCCGCAAGGTCGGAAAGACGGGTAAGTGATCATGGCGCAAACCGAAAACCAGAAGGCCAAGCGTATTCCGCTGGGCAAGGACGCTTCCACGAAGCGTCGTCTGTCGAAGACCCGCCGTCACTTCCGTCTGCGCAAGAAGGTCGTCGGCACCACCGAGCGTCCGCGCCTGGTGGTCAACCGCTCCTCGCGGCACCTGCACGCCCAGCTCGTCGACGATTCGGTCGGCAAGACCATCGCCGCCGCGTCCTCGATCGAGGCCGATGTGCGTGCGCTGGAGGGCGACAAGTCCGCCAAGGGCGCGAAGGTCGGTCAGCTGATCGCCGAGCGTGCCAAGGCTGCCGGTATCGAGGCGGTCGTGTTCGACCGTGGTGGTCACGACTACCACGGCCGTATCGCGGCGCTGGCCGATGCCGCTCGTGAAGGCGGGTTGAAGTTCTGATGACCAAGATTTCTAACGGAAGGAACGTCTGATGCCGGGACGTCAGCGGCGTGACGGCGGCAACGGACCCGCCGGACAGAACAGCAATGGCCCCGAGGGCAACCGTGGCGACCGCCGCGGTGGCGGCGATCGTCGCGGTGGCGGCGACCGTCGGGACAACGCTGCCGAGAAGAACCAGCTCGAGCGCGTAGTCGCGATCAACCGCGTCTCCAAGGTCGTGAAGGGTGGTCGTCGCTTCAGCTTCACCGCCCTCGTGATCGTCGGTGACGGCAACGGTCTGGTCGGCGTCGGCTACGGCAAGGCCAAGGAAGTTCCCGCGGCCATCCAGAAGGGTGTCGAGGAGGCTCGCAAGGGCTTCTTCCGCGTCCCGATGATCGGCTCGACCATCACCCACCCGGTTCAGGGTGAGGCGGCGGCCGGTGTCGTCATGCTGCGTCCGGCTTCGCCCGGTACCGGTGTGATCGCCGGCGGCGCGGCGCGTGCCGTGCTCGAATGCGCTGGCATTCATGACATTCTGGCCAAGTCGCTCGGTAGCGACAATGCGATCAACGTCGTTCACGCGACGGTTGCCGCGCTCAAGATGCTCCAGCGTCCCGAAGAGGTTGCCGCGCGTCGCGGTCTGCCGATCGAGGACGTCGCTCCGGCGGGCATGCTGCGTGCGCGTGCGGGACAGGGAGCCTGACAATGGCTGATCTCAAGGTGACCCAGATCAAGAGCACCATCGGCGCCAAGGCGAATCAGAAGGACTCCCTGCGTACGCTGGGCCTTCGCAAGATCCGTCAGAGCGTTGTCCGGGAGGACAACGCCCAGAACCGCGGCCTGATCAACGTCGTGCGCCACCTCGTAACAGTTGAGGAGGTCTGACAATGACCATCAAGTTGCATCACCTGCGTCCTGCGCCGGGTTCCAAGACCGAGAAGACCCGTGTGGGTCGCGGTGAGGGTTCCAAGGGCAAGACCGCGGGTCGCGGTACCAAGGGCACGAAGGCACGCAAGAACGTCTCCCCGGCGTTCGAGGGTGGCCAGATGCCGCTGCACATGCGCCTGCCGAAGCTGAAGGGCTTCACCAACCGCTTCCGCGTGGAGTACCAGGTTGTGAACGTGGGCCGCATCGCGGAGCTGTTCCCCGAGGGCGGCACGGTCGGCAAGGCCGAGCTCGTCGCGGCCGGCGCCGTTCGCAAGAACGAGTTGGTCAAGGTCCTCGGCGACGGTGAGATCGGCGTGGCGGTCCAGGTGACCGCCGACAAGGTGACCGGCTCCGCCAAGGAGAAGATCACCGCCGCCGGTGGCACTGTCACCGAACTGGCCTGACGGTACTGTTAGTCAGCAGTGGACACCGGACGAGTCGCGAGCTCGTCCGGTGTCACTGTTAGAGTTCAAGTGTTGTCTGCCAAAGCTCGTCATCGGCTGACGTTTCCGTAGAACCGAAGTCGCATGGCATGACCATGTCGTTCGCCAGGAGGATCTGTGCTTTCCGCCTTCGTATCGGCCTTCCGGACTCCGGACTTACGGCGGAAGATTCTCTTCACGCTGGGGTTGATCGCGCTGTACCGGTTGGGTGCCGCGCTGCCGTCCCCCGGTGTCGACTATCGCGCGGTCCAGGACTGCGTGAAACTGGTCTCCGGCGGTGAGTCCGCCGGTATCTACCAGCTCATCAATCTCTTCTCCGGTGGTGCGCTCCTGCAGCTGTCGGTGTTCGCGATCGGCATCATGCCGTACATCACCGCGAGCATCATCATCCAGCTGCTGACCGTCGTCATCCCGCGCTTCGAGGAGCTGCGCAAGGAAGGCCAAGCAGGCCAGACCAAGATGACGCAGTACACCCGCTACCTGTCGATCGCCCTGGCGATCCTGCAGGCGACGGGTCTCGTGGCGCTCGCGGCGCGCGGTCAGCTGTTGCAGGGCTGCCAGCAGGACATCCTGGCCGACACCAGCATCTTCGGCATGATCATCATCGTCCTGGTGATGACCGCCGGTGCCGCGTTGGTCATGTGGTTCGGCGAGCAGATCACCGAGCGCGGCGTCGGCAACGGCATGTCGCTGCTCATCTTCGCCGGTATCGCCGCGCGCATCCCGATCGACGGCAAGTCGATCCTGGACACCCGCGGTGGCCTGGTCTTCGGTCTCGTCTGTGCCGCCGTGCTGGCGATCATCGTGGCCGTGATCTTCGTCGAGCAGGGCCAGCGCCGGATCCCGGTGCAGTACGCCAAGCGCGTCGTCGGCCGCAAGATGTACGGCGGTTCGTCGACCTACCTGCCGTTGAAGGTCAACCAGGCCGGTGTCATCCCGGTGATCTTCGCGTCCTCGCTGCTCTACCTGCCGAACCTGATCTCGCAGCTCACCGGTTCGGCGACGGCGACGGACCCGAGCTGGTGGCAGGAGATCATCCAGAAGTACCTGGTGAATCCGTCCAACCCGGTCTACATCGCCATCTACTTCGGCCTGATCGTTTTCTTCACCTACTTCTACGTCGCGATCACCTTCAACCCGGAGGAACGCGCGGACGAGATGAAGAAGTTCGGCGGCTTCATCCCGGGCTACCGTCCCGGCAAGCCGACCGCCGACTATCTCAACTTTGTTCTGAGCCGCATCACCCTGCCTGGCTCGATCTACCTCGGCTTGGTCGCCGTGCTCCCGAACCTGTTCCTCGATATGGGTAACTCGGGTGCGGTGGCGAACCTGCCGTTCGGCGGTACCGCGGTGCTCATCATGGTCAGCGTGGGTCTCGACACGGTCAAGCAGATCGAGAGCCAGCTGATGAATCGAAATTACGAAGGGTTCCTCAAGTGAGAGTTGTTCTGCTCGGGCCGCCGGGTGCCGGCAAAGGTACTCAGGCCGTCCTGCTGTCGGAAAAGCTGGGCGTTCCGCACATCTCCACCGGAGACCTCTTCCGCGCGAACATCAGCCAGCAGACCGCTCTCGGGCGTGAAGCGCAGAAGTACATGGACGCGGGCGACCTCGTCCCCAGCGATGTCACCAATCGCATGGTCGAGGCCAGGGTGGCCGAGCCGGACGCCGCCAACGGCTTCGTGCTCGACGGCTACCCGCGCACCGTCGACCAGGGCGACGCGCTGAAGAAGATCCTCGAGCACAACGGCACCGCGCTCGACGCCGTGCTGTGCTTCGTGGTGCCGGAGTCGCTGCTCAAGGAGCGCATGCTCGCGCGTGGCCGCGCCGACGACACCGACGAGGTGATCGACAACCGCCTGCGCGTGTACCGCGAGGAGACCGAGCCGCTGCTCGAGTACTACGACGGTCTGGTCGTGACGGTCGAGGGTGTCGGCGAGGTCGAGGAAGTCAACAATCGGGCGCTGAAGGCGCTCGGCCACTGATGGTCTTCAGCCGGAAGAAGAAGGTCGTGCCGTTCCGGACGGCGGGCGAGCTCGACGCCATGCAGGCGGCGCTGCTCATGGGCTACTACGCCGGGCCGACGCTGACCCAGCCCGGCACCACCCTGAGCCTGCGCAATCT
>NZ_JARWOJ010000119.1 GCF_029868625.1 Nocardia neocaledoniensis
CATCCGTCCCCACGGCCTCGGGGCCGAACTGAACGCGGGCCTCAACGCCGCCATGCTCGCCGGCCGCGCCCCCCAGGGGGCGGGCCCCCAACCACACCGCGGCCCCCCCGGCCCCGCCCGCCGGCAACCCGCCCCCCGCCCCCCCCCCCCCGCCCCCCCCCCCCCCCGGCCCCCCCCCCCGGGGGCTGGGCGCGTTTGGATCGCGGTGGCCGGGTATGCGCCGCACATGACATCCTTCTGGTCGACCGATGCCGTGCTGCCCACCCGACTGCCGCTGGCCGACGAAATCGACGTCGACACCGTCGTGATCGGCGCCGGCCTCGTCGGCCTGACGAGCGCGCTGCTCCTGGCCGAGCGCGGGCGGGCCGTGGCCGTTCTCGAAGCGCGCCGGGTCGGCGCCGTCACCACCGGGGCGTCCAGCGCCAAGATCTCCTTGCTGCAGGGCACCCGCGCCCAGGCGATCGCGAACCGGCACGGCACCAGGGCCCTGTCGCGGTATGTGACGGCCAATCGCGCCGGGTTCGACTGGCTGCTGGAATTCTGTGCCGCCCACGAGATTCCGGCCCAGCGCGTCCCCGCGATCACCTATGCGCAGCAACCGCGCGAATCCGCCGCAGTCCGAGCCGAATTCGAGGCAACCAGAGCCGTCGGCCTGCCCACCCAGCTGGTGGACGAGCTGGACGTGCCCTTCCCCGCGCACGGCGGTGTGCGGCTGCCGGAGCAGGCGCAGGTCGACCCCGTCGCCGTGCTCGCGGCGATGGCGGCCGACGTGGAGGCCAACGGCGCGCCGATCTTCGAATCGACTCGCGCGCACCGGCTTCGGCACCAGGGCGAGCGGGTCGTGGTGGAAGCCGGCAACGGGCAGGTGACGGCGTCGAACGTGATCGTCGCGACCGGCTCACCCGTCTTCGACCGACGCGGGCTGGCCGCCAGGCTTGTTCCCGAGCGGTCGTATCTCGCCGCGTTCGACGTGCCGGGCGCGGTGCCCGAGGAGATGTTCATCAGCGCCGGTTCGCCGACCAGATCGCTGCGCTGGGCGCCGACCGAGACCGGCCGGGTGCTGCTCGTCGGTGGCAGCGGCCACGTGGTCGGCCGGGCCGACGGCGAGGCCGCGCACGTCGCCGACCTGCTCAACTGGGCGAGGCGATGGTTCCCCGGCGCCGAACTCCGCGACCGCTGGTCCGCGCAGGACTATCACCCGATCGGCGAACTGCCGTATGTGGGACCGGTGGGTCCCGGCGGCGACCGGGTGCGGTGCGCGACCGGTTTCGCCAAGTGGGGGATGACCAACGGCGTGGCGGCCGCGCTCGCGCTGGTCGGCCATGTCGCCGGTACGCCGCCCGCCTGGGCGCGGGTCTACGACACCTGGCGCCCCGGCGTGGTGGGCACCCTGCGCGCGGGCGCGGAGGCGAATGCCACGGTGGCATGGCATCTTTCGTCGGGCTGGCTGCACGCGGTCGAGGGCGGTCCCCGCGTCCCACCGCGCGAAGGCGAGGGCCGCGTCGAACGGCACGGGCTGCACCCGACGGCCGTGTGCACCGTCGACGGCCGCACCGACGCCGTCTCCCCGGTGTGCACGCACCTGTGGGGCATCGTGAACTGGAACGACGCCGAGAAGACCTGGGACTGCCCTCTGCACGGCTCCCGTTTCGCGCCGGACGGCACCGTCCTCGAGGGCCCGGCGACGGCGCCGCTGTCGCCCCGCGACCTGTAGCCGCTGTTTCGGACCACGGTCACGAGGTATCGCCACGGTGTGACCGCCGGACGGTCACACGCATCGGTTACCGCATCGTCGAAGGAGGATTCATGGTTTCGCGGGACATCATCGCGCAGTGGCGGCAGGACATCACGACCGCAGACGATGCCGGTGACGAGGCCACGGCCCAGCGACTACGCGGGGAGCTCTCGACCGCGCTCGCAGGCAAGGACCGGGATCACGACCTGCTCCGCTTCGTCGAGACCTGCCTGAGCAACGCGCTGCGGATGGAACAGTTCGCCGCCGACGCGGACCGCGCGGGCGACAGCGAGGTAGCCGAGTTCTTCCGCCGGGCAAGGCACGAGAGCCACAAGGGCGCCGAGCGGGGCAAGGTGCTGCTGCGCCAGAGGTTGACCGGCGACTAGGCCGCCGGTCACCCGCGGCCGACGGCGAGATCGGCCAGCCGCGCCAGCGACTCCTTGTTCCGGGGTGTCAGCAGCACAGCTTGGGCAGCATGGGGGATCAGCCGCCCCGGCCCGCCGACGGCCTCCTCACTCATGAGGACCTGGCACGATGCGGGCCCGGTGGCGCGCAGTTCGAGCCGGACGACGGCCGTGCCGAGCGGCCACAATCGCGCACTCAGCTCGATACTCCACGGCGGATCGACGGCGCGCACCTCGGTGGTGTCCTGGAGGGTCAGTGGCCACGGCCCGACACTGTGATGGATGCGCGCGCCGACCCGCGGCCAGGCGTCGTCCACCGCGCGGATATGGGAAGCGCCGACCACCCAGCCGGCGTAGGACCACCCGTCGGCGATCACCGCGAAGACATCCTCCGCCGACGCGCGGATCGTGCTCGTCACCTGGACCATGTCGTCTCCTCTCGGTGGCAGGTCGCTGGGCGTGCATACCCCCTCCGATCACCTCGAATCCGCCCGCGTCCGAGAACCGTTTGCCCGGCGGCATGGCGGGTAGTGCGCACCGACGGAAGGTATCGATACGGGAAGGAGCAAGCGATGACCGCACCCGAGGAGAACACCGAGGACACCGCGGTCGACGACGAGTCGACGACCCTGGACCGCAGCGAGGAGACCGACGAGGATCAGCTGCGCCAGGACCCGCTCGAAGGCGCGATGGACCCGCCCGAGCACTGGACCGGCACCACCAGCTACGGCATGACGCCCCGCGAGGAGTCACAGCCACGCCCGCTGGACGAGCGGCTGGCCGAGGAGGAGCCCGATGTGGTTCCCGGCTCCGCGCCGCAGGCCCCCGGCTCGGCCCCGGCCGACATCGATACCGAGGGAGTGCCGACGCCCCCCGCGCCCGGCTACGAGGAAGACCTCGGCATCTCGGCCGACGTGGCAGGCGGCTCGATGCCGTCCGAGATCCGTCATCCCGAGCCGCCCGGCTGAGCGCGATCAACCGGTGTGAGCAGGCGAAAGGTGCAGTGCCACCGAGTAATTCGCTTCGGGTCCGCGAAAAATAGTCCGTGATCCGGGTTTGGCCGCCGGATGCCGGGTAGTGCCATCGTGTGGCCGCTACGACGACCACGTGCCAGAAAGCCAGACGACAACGAGGAGGGCGACATGCCTGATCCGAACAACCCTGGACAGTTCGGCAACCGAAACGACACGCAGGAGCAGGCCGCCCGCGGCGGCCAGGCCAGCAGCGGCAGCTTCGGCGAGCGCAACGCCGCCGATCCGCAGGCCGCGGGCCGCAAGGGCGCCCAGGCGCAGCCCACCGAGGCCAAGCGCGAAGGTGGCCAGCACAGCCACGGCGGACGCTGAGCGGCTCCAGCCACTCGGGCCCGGCACCCTGTGCCGGGCCCGACCCGGGTCCGGGGTCGGTGCCTTCCGCGTCGCGGGTCAATACAATCGGACGCACGAGAAAGGACCCGGGTATGGCTGAGCTCGTGTTCGGAATGAACCAGTCCCTCGACGGCTACGTCGATCACGACAAGTTCGCGCCCGATCCCACTCTCTTCCGACACTTCATCGAAGAGGCCCGGCAGCAGGTCGGCAGCGTGTACGGGCGCCGGATGTACGAGATCATGCGCTACTGGGACGACGACGACCCCGCCTGGGACGCGGACGAGCGCGAATTCGCGCAGGCATGGCGCGACCAGCGCAAATGGGTCGTCTCCCGCACACTGACCACTGTCGGCCCCAACGCCACCCTGCTCGGCGCCGACCTCGCGGGCGCGATCCGCGCGCTGAAGGCCGAGCACGAGGGCGAGATCGAGATCGCGGGCCCGAACCTGGCCCGCAGTGTCACCGACCTCGGCCTCATCGACGAATACCGCGTCTACCTCCACCCCGTCGTGCTCGGTGGCGGCGACCCGTACTTCGCGGGCCCTCGCCCCCCGCTGCGGCTGCGCACCGTCGATCGCATCGGTGCCGACGTCGTCAGGCTGAGCTACGTCCCGGCCTGACGACGGGCCCGGTCGAGTAGCATTTTTCGTCGTGTCAGGAACGCCGCTGTGACAGTTCCCGCCCCTGCGCCGCGACGGGTCACCCGCCGCCGCGTGCAGACCAGGGCGCGGATGCTCGAGGCCGCCTTCGACGTCTTCGCCGAGGTGGGCTTCGGTCGCTCGACCGTCGAACAGGTCTGTGAGCGAGCCGGATTCACCCGCGGCGCGTTCTACTCGAATTTCACCTCGCTGGAAGAGCTGTTCCTCGCGATGTGGGAGCAGCGCTCCGCGCAGCTGATCACCGATCTGCGCGAGGTGCTCGAGGCGCTGGAGGCCAGCGGCGTCGGCGAACTCGACGAGATCGTCGAACGCTTCGACCGCGCGGTCCCGATGGACGGCCGCTGGTACGGGATCACCGCCGAATTCACCGCCCACGCCCTGCGCAATCCCGAACTTCGCTCGGTGATGGTCGCCCGCGAACGGGCGATCGTCGACACCCTGCTCCCCATCCTGGAACCCCTGCTGCACCGCGCGGGCCGCACGATCCCCGACGCCGCGGCGTACGGCCAGGCACTCGTCGCCGCCCACGACGGCACCTCCGTCCAGGTGCTGATGGAACCCGATTCCCCCCGCGTCCGAGCCCGTCGCGTGGAACTGTTCCGCGAGATCACCCTGGCCTATACGACTCCCGCCGACGGCGCGTAGCCGCGGGCCTCACCCGGCCTCGCCGTCGCCGAGTTCGTCATCGGCGGTGATCAGGCGATCGTGCAGGGCTTCCTTTTCGTGCACCTGGTGGTCTTCGAGATCGAGGAATTCGGTGCGCGCGCCGATGGTGGCGCGGACGAGTTCGTCGAGTTTGATCAGGATCGCGTGGTTGGCGCGGTTGGTGGTGTGCTGGAGCAGGAACAGCATCACCACGCTGGTGAGTCCGGCGCTCGTGTAGACGGTGGTCTGCCACCAGATCGGGAACCCGGTCGCGACACCGGTGCCGAGCGCGCCGAGCGCGAGGACGAGCACGCCGATCCAGGTCCAGCGCGCCCCGGCCCAGTGCGTGGCGGCGTCCGGTATCGCCGAGGCGAGACGGCGAGCGTGCGCAGCGATCACAGCACGCGCTTACCCTCTCGCGCCGCGGCGAATCGCCGTTTCGTCCGAACCCGGGGCCGCCTGTCCCGGCCGCGCAGGCTCCCGGTCAGCAGCAGTCGCAGTCGTGCCCGACACCGGCCGTCGGTGTGGGGCAGCAGGGGTTCCCGCGCCAGGCGTTGACGCCCTCTTTCACCGCGATCGCCGCGATGACGAGCGCGGCGATCGGATCGGCGAGCGTCCAGCCGAGCAGGCTGTTGAGCAGCAACCCGACCAGCAGCACGGCCGAGAGGTAGGTGCACAGCAGGGTCTGCTGGGAATCCGCCACGGCCGAGGCCGACCCCAGTTCCCGCCCGGCCCGCCGCTGCGCGGCCGAGAGCACCGGCATGACCACCAGACTGGTCGCCGCCAGCGCGATGCCGATCCCGGAGTGCTCGGCCGCACCGACGCCGACCAGGGCGCGGACCGAATCGACGGTGACGTAGAGCGCGAGCGCGAAGAACGAGCAGGCGATGACGCGCAGCGCCACCTTCTCCCGCTGCTCCGGATCGCGGCCGGCGAACTGCCAGGCGACCGCGGCGGCCGACGACACCTCGACCACCGAGTCGAGCCCGAATCCGATCAGCGCGCCGGAGGAGATCCGCGTGCCCTCGGCGAGGGCGATGACCGCTTCGATCACGTTGTAGGAGATCGTCGCGGCGACCAGCCAGCGAATCCGCCTCGTCAGCAACGCTGTGCGCGTGCCGCCGACCGCGACCGGCGCGGGGAGGTCGTGAGCGGTCATCAGCAGCAGTCCTCGGTCCGGGCGTCGGGGCAGCAGGCCGGGTCGACCGCCAACACCAGGCCGAGCAGGTCCGCGAGCGCGTGACCGATGCGCGGGTCGGCCAGTTCGTAGCGGGCCCGTCGCCCCTCGGGCACGGCGACCACCAGCCCGCAACCGCGCAGGCAGGCGAGGTGATTGGACAGGATCTGGCGCGAGACCCCGATGTGTTCGGCCAGCTCAGCGGGATATCCCGGCGCCGTCCGCAGGTGGAGCAGGATCTGCGTGCGGGTCGTGTCCGACAACGCGTGCCCGAACCGGGCGAGCGCGTCGGTGTGAGCCACGGGTGGGGTGAGCATGGCCCAAATGTACAGCAGTTTCTGTATTCAGAAAATTATGGATTTTCGTACAGCTGGACGAATCGGCGCACCAGCGCGCCGGGATGCACCACGTTTCCCGACCGGGCGACCTGTTTGAGCGTCTCGGCCTCGCCGGGGTCGAAGTAGCCGTGGTGCTTGTAGGCATCGATCCGGGTGCTCATGCCGTGCGCGTCGAGCTCCGGATGGAATTGCGTGGCATACACGTTGGCGCCCACCCGGAACGCCTGGATCGGGCAGCCTGCCGAGGCGGCGAGCCGCTCGGCCTCCGCCGGGAGCTCGGTGACCGCCTCCTTGTGTCCGACGAACGCGTCGAACTCGGGCGGCAGCACGCACAGCAGCGGATCGATCCGGCCCGCCTCGGTCAGGGTGATGGTGGTGGGGCCGACCGGTTCGGGATGGGTCCGGTCGATGACCGCGCCGATCAGCGAGCCGATGACGCCGATGCCGAAACAGGCGCCGAGGAACGGGAAGTCCTGGCGCACCACGGCGGCGACGAGGTCGGCCAGCTCGGCTTCCACCCGCCGCTGCACCGGGGATTTGGTTTCGGGCGGGTCCGAGATGGTGAACGGGCTGCCGCCGAGGATGATCCCGGCGTAGTCGTCGAGGTCGAGGTCGTCGAGCGGGTCGCGTTCCAGGCGGTGCCGGCGCAGCCGGTGCGGTGCGAGCCCGCCGTAGCGGGCGAACGCGCGGTATTCCTGGTCGGCGGCCTCGTCCTCGGCACGTGTCGCCAGCAGCAGAAACGGCCTGCCTTCGTGGTCGCGCGCCCTCGCGTCGGTCATGCCAGACACCGTAGCCGCGCGGCGGGCGGGCGGAACCCTTCCGCGCCACCGCGACGTTCGGTGTCGAGGCGGTGGCGCGCCGGTCGGAACCGGTGGTTCAGGGCCGTCCGCTGACCGCGGCGGTGACGGCGTCGAGGAAGGGCTGACCGCCCATGGCGTAGCCGCCGGCGATCGCACCGAGCACGAGGCCGACCGGGCCGGTGATGATGCTGAGGAAGCCGAAGCCGAGGACGGTGCCGATGAGACCGCCCAGCACGCCGCCGGCCACGACGCCGACGATGTTGCGGTTGATCTCGTTCGTCAGCTGGGACATGGGGCTGATGGTCTGCAATTCGCCGATGTCCGAGGCGATCTCGTCGATCTCGGTGGCGCTCGCCCGCGGGGCGAGCACGAGGTGGCGGCCGTTGTCGGAGATCGTCTGCGCGACCCGCACGGTGGTGCCGGAGATGGTGTAGGCGAGCGGGATCCGGGTGACCTCCGCGCCGGAGTCGGCGATGAGGGTCACCGCCGTGTTGTCCGCGGTGGTGCTGAAGGTGCCACCGGTGACGGTGGTGGTCAGGACTCGGGAGAACTCGGTGAGGGTGGCCTCGTAGCGCACGGACTGGTCGATTCCGGAGGTGGTGGCCTGCGGGGTCGGTGTCTCCGGCTGCGCGGTGGCAGTGCCCCCGGTGATCGCGACGACGGCGCCGACGAGCAGGGCGGCAACGGGGGAGTAACCGAGCTTCATCAGGGAATTCCTTTACGCATCAGGAAGAACTACGCGGTCGAACGACGGTTCCGAGGGCACGAACCATGTTGTCCGCCAGAGAGATCGGGCAGACCCTAGCATCCCTTTCTCGCGAAGGGGAACCGCACGTATCTGGGCGCCGGACCAGTTTTTCCCTCTTTTAACCGGACCGGTTTCCGTTTAAAAAAGGTACGCGTTCACAATTCGACATTGTCCGGTTCGTCCGTGTAAGAACTGTCACCGAGTGGGATGCCGTCGGGGGCGTCCAGCGGATGAGAAGTGTAGGGACAACGCAGATGACGCGTCGGAGAAACTTGGCACTCGCCGGTGTGTCGATGGGGGCGGTTTTCGCCCTCGCCGGGACGTTCTACCTCGCACTTTCCGTCATCGTCGGGTTCGGTGCCGAGGAGCAGGGCTCGCCCGACAACGCCTCTGTCGCAAAGGCTTTGCCCACGGAGGTTTCACCGACCCAGCCGCTGGGAACTATGAACGAGGTTTCCGGCGGGGTGGCCTCCACATTGGGCAAATCCGCGACCGAGATCCCGTGGGTCGAATTCCGGGTCGGCGATTGTGTGGAAATGGGCGCGGGCCCCGCCGGTATTCAGCAAGCCGCCTGCGGAAACGCCAATTCCCGCTACAAAGTGGCGCAATTGGCGGCGGCCGGCGGGGACTGTCCTGGCGATGTCGACCACGAACATCCCCGGACATTGCCGGGCGGCGTGCGGCAAACCCTCTGCCTCGACATCGATTGGACCGTCGGCGACTGCATCGACCTGTCCGGCGGCGCGGGCCGGCACGTCGACTGCGCCGCCGACCTGCCCGGCCGCGTCCGTGTGCTCGAGATCCGGCACGACACCACCGACGTCAACGTCTGCACGGCGGGCGATCGCGGTGTCGTCTACGACCAGCGCCGCTACGTGGTCTGCGTCAGCACGCGCTGAATCGGGACGGTGCGGCATCGATCGGCCGCGAACCGTGGACGTGTCCTCCCCGCGGTGGGAAGCTCGAAGGAGCCGGATCCCGACCCGAGGGAGCGTGCGACATGGTGGACCGGACGAACGGAACGCCGCGACCGGAGACCATCCGGAACGTGGCCCTGGTCGGTAGCAGTGGTGCGGGCAAGACGACGCTGGTCGAGGCGCTGGCGCTGGCGACCGGGACGGTGAACCGGGCGGGCCGCGTCGAAGACGGGACCTCGCTGTCGGACTACGACGAGGTCGAACGGCGACAGCACCGATCCGTGCAGGTCTCGGTGGTCCCGGTGCTGTGGGGCGGGGTGAAGGTCAATCTGATCGATACGCCGGGATGTCCGGATTTCGTCGGCGAACTGCGGGCCGGGCTACGCGCGGCGGACGCGGCGCTGTTCCTGGTGTCGGCGGCCGACGGCGTGGAGGGCGTGGCGGGGGCGACGCGGGAGCTGTGGGCCGAATGCGCGCGGGTGGGCATGCCGCGGGCGATCGTGCTGACCCACCTGGACACCGCGCGGGCGGAGTACGCGGACCTGATCCAGACCTGCCAGGCACTGCTGACCGACGGCGCGAGCGACACCGTGCTCCCGCTGCATCTACCGGTCTACGGGCCGAAGAGCCCCGACGGGCACCGGCAGGCCACCGGACTGCTGGAACTGCTCGAGCGTCGAGTGGCCGACTACCGCGGCGGGCAGCGCGTGCGCACCGACCCCGACGCGGCCCAGCTCGCGGAGATCGACCCGGCCCGCGATCGGCTGATCGAGGCGATCATCGCCGAGAGCGAAGACGAAACGCTGATGGACCGGTACCTCGACGGCGAACCCGTCGAACTCGGCACCCTGGTCGAGGACCTGGAACGCGCCGTCGCGCGCGGCAGCTTCCATCCGGTGCTGTTCGCGGCGCCCGCGGCCGAGGACGCGGAGCAGGGCCTCGGCACGCTCGAAGTGCTGGAACTGGTCACCGCCGGCTTCCCGACCCCGATCGAACACCCGATGTCGGCCGTCGCGGTAGGCGACGGCGCGGCGCCCACCGCGCTGCGATGTGATCCGGCCGCCGACCTCGCCGCGGAGGTCATCCGGACCTCGTCCGACCCGTATGTGGGCCGGGTATCGCTGGTGCGGGTGTTCTCCGGCACCTTGCACAGCGACGACACCGTCCACGTCCGCGGAGCCGGGCACGATGCCGACGACCGGGTCGGCGGGGTCACCGCGCCACTGGGGAAACAGCAGCGGACGCTCACCGAGGCCGTCGCCGGGGACATCGCGTTCGTCAGCAAACTCGGCCACGCGGAAACCGGCGACACCCTTTCCGGCACCGGGCAATCCCTGCTGATCGAGCCGTGGAAGTTGCCGGAACCTCTACTGCCCGTGGCTATCCGGGCGCAGGGCAAGGCCGACGAGGACAAGCTCTCGCAGAGCCTGACCCGGCTCGTCGCCGAGGATCCCACCCTGCGGCTGGAGAACAACGAGCACACGCATCAGCTGGTGCTGTGGTGCCTGGGGGAGGCCCACCGCGAGGTGGCCCTGGAGCGGTTGCGTGGCCGGTTCGGGGTGCGGGTGGACGTGGAACCGTACCGGGTGGCGCTGCGGGAGACGCTCGCCGCGCCCGCCGAGGGACACGGCAGGCTGGTGAAGCAGTCCGGCGGGCACGGCCAGTACGCGGTGTGCCACATCGAGGTGGAACCGCTGCCGCAGGGGCAGGGGGTCGAATTCGTCGATCGCGTGGTGGGCGGCGTGGTGCCCCGGCAGTTCATCGGTTCGGTGGAGAAGGGGGCGAGGGCGCAGGCCGCTCGCGGTGTCACTCCCGGGTACCCGCTGGTGGATGTGCGAGTGACCCTGGTCGACGGCAAGGCCCACTCGGTGGACTCCTCCGACGCCGCCTTCCAGAGCGCGGGCGCCCTCGCCCTGCGCGACGCCGCGGACGCCGCGGGAACCCTGCTGCTCGAACCGGTCGCCGCCGTGCGCGTCACGGTCCCCGACGATCAGCTGGGCGCCGTCCTGGGCGACCTGTCCACCCGGCGCGGCCGCATCCTCGGCACCGAACCCGCCGACTCCGGCCGCACCCACATCCGCGCCGAGGTCCCCGAGCTCGAACTGAGCAGGTACGTCATCGACCTTCGATCCCTGACCCACGGCTCGGGCTCCTTCGCCCGCGCCTATCTGCGGCACGAACCGATGCCTGCCGCCGTCGCCGCCCGCGCCCGCAAGGAAGGCGCCGAGGCACCGGCCTGAATTCCCGAGAGCCTCGCTCGCCCACCCGCATCGGCCGTGTTCGCACGCTCATCGGCATGTTGCGGAATGGATTGGTCTATTGTGTCAATGTGAAATAGATCACAAAAGTTGCCGAAAATAGCGAGCAGCTATTACTAATATCCCGGTCGACATTCGAATTGGTCCGCGTCGGGGGGCAAAAGGTCGAGAGGGAATTCAATGTTCACGCGTTCAGCTCGCAACATTCTTCTCGGTGCGCTGCCGGTAATCGTGGCGGTCACCTTCGCTGGTAGTGGTCTCGCGTCGGCGGATGCCGCCGTCGATCAGCAGGCTCAGCCGGCCATTCAGGCCGATGGGTTCGGCACTGCCATCGCCCATTTCTCATTCGGATCCCCGGCTCCGGCGGATGTGGCGATTTCGCCGGAGGTCGAGTCCGCGGTGTCGCCGGTCGCCGAAGTTTCGGACGAAGTCACTGCCTCGGAGCCGGCCGCTCCCGTTGTCGCTGAGGTCATCCCGGAGGTGATCGACACCCCGCTGCACGAGGTCGCGACCGATCCGAAGGCCACGAATTCCGACCCGGTCGTCAACGGGGCCCTCGCCGGCGCCGGAATCGGCGCGCTCGCCACCCTGGTCAACTGCCTCCCGTCCGTCATCGTGCTCGGCGTGGGCTACCCGATCTGCCTGCTCCTCGGCGTCCTTCCCCACGCGGCCGTCGGAGCCGTCATCGGTGGCATTGTCGGCCACGCGAACCCCGAGGTCATCCCACAAGTCCTGCCCTGAGACGGCGGGTTACCGCGCTCCACTCGTGACTCCCGGTGCCGCTGCGAGGAAAAACGCAGTCGCGCCGGGAGTCTCGCTGTTATCCGGGGCCGGCCAGATCGTGTTTCGTGGGGATCCCGCGTGGCTAACAGTCCGCGTGAATGAACACCCGGCGGTTCCCCTCGCCGCCGTCATGGATCACGACATACCGTCGCGGATCCCGGTATCCCTCGACCGAATGCTCGTTCCCGCCATCGGTCGCCAGGGGATCGTTCATCCCGGTCGTTTCCCAGTAGGTCTTCCACGACGGCGGAACCCCCGGCGCGAATTCCGCGAATCCGGATCGTCGCTTGAACTCGTCGACCGAACCGACCGGAAGGTCGATCACCGCGACCGACGTCGATGCTCGGAAACGCGAGTCATGCTGGTACCACACGACTTCCGCGCCATCCGGTAACGGCAGGCTCGCGCACGTGGACAGGTGACTCACCTCCCCGTCCTGACCGGCGGAACACCCTCCGATTCCGACAGCGACCACGCACGAGGTGAGCAACAAGGAGGCAGACTTTCCGCCGACCCGTCTCATAGCTTCTCGACCTGCCTGAACTGGAGGGTGGCTTCGCCGTGGACGCGGAAACTTCGTGCCCAGCCGGCTTCCTCGAGGTGGCGCATCTCGTTGTTGACAACCCCCGCCGGACTGGTCTCGGAGTCCTTGTCGAAGTTGTAGAACTCGTAGACATAGCTCTTGTAGATGATCTCGGCCTGGAGGCCGCCGTCGACTTCAGAGACCGTGGTGTCGCTGCTGACCGCCACATCGTAGTGACCCAGCGCGTTGTCGATGTCGTCGTCATCGCCCGGCTGGACACCCAGCCATGCGGAAGTCAACTCCTGTGTGACACCGATCTGAGGGTTCTGGCGTGCCTGAGTCTTGATCTCGTCCAGGCAGAGCGCGACGGCCTGTCGTGCACCACGCGTGGCCATCACCCGATCGTAGTGGCCCGTACTGATTTCGTAGATGAAGCCCTCGTCGTTGTTTCCGAGGTAGGTGCCCAGGATGTCCTCGGAGAAATCCCATCCACGCAGGTCGAAATACGCCTGGGCCGAGGCGGCGTCCACACTGGCCGCGGCGGCGACCGTTTTGTCGTAGGCGCTGGTCTTCGAGGCGTACACCGCGCGGTCCGCGGGTAGCGGGGGATCAGGCGGGCGACGCAATGCTGCTCTCCCACCACACGTTGTTTCCGAACCCGTAACGGCTCGCGCCGAAGTCGACAACCACTTTGTCTGGTACCTCGTATTCGGCCTCGGAGAAGGTCGGGACCGTCTGCCCAGGCGAGTACGCGAGCGCCTGGCTGATCTTCCCGATCATGTTCGTGATCGCGTCGCGCCGGGCGTCACATGCCGCTTTCAGGGTGTCGACCGCCGACACGATCTGCGACTTGTAGGACTCGTTCATCGGTCGATCGATGAGTTGCGCCCACGCGCCGAGGGGAAGGGTGAAACCGAGGAAGCTCATCGACTGGGACAGCCCGCTGCTCCATCCCATGGCTTGGTTGTAGACCAGCCTTTCGAGGCAGACCCCACCGTTGGCGACGATCTTCGCCACGATGTCGAGGTCGGAGCTCCGGGTGGAGATGGCTTGCGCCAACGAGTTCGCGCTCGCGACGAAAGATGACGAGGACTCCCCGGTCCAGCTGCCTTGCAGCCATCGGACGCCGCCTGCCAGGTTCTCCGATGCCACGAAGTCGTTGATGCCGAGCTGTCGAATCCGGCTGCCCAAGGTGTCCAGGGTTTCCCAGTCCGCGGCCAGCGGGACGAGGTAGTCGGCGGTCGGCTTGATCCCGATCGCGCGGCTCAGCGGCTCGTCGAAATGGGCGAGCAGCCCGATCGCCGAGTCGACCACCGTGCGCACGATGAACCGACCGTCCTCGATCGTCGGCAGGGTCGGCAACTGGAGACCGGTGAATCGGGTGACTGCGCCGTCGCTCGGCGCGCCGCTGGTGCCCGGATCGTTCGGTATGGTTCCGGCGACCGATGAGATCGCCTGTGCGGACGCGTCGTCGGTGCTCTGGAGCTGCCGGGAGGCGGTGGCGAGGCCGGTGCCGTACGAGGCGAGATCGGTCAGATCCTGCTGATGGGCGGTGGTCAACGTGCCCTGAAAGTGCTCGAACGACGATGCCAGCGAAGCGAGCAGTCCGGTCGTTCCACTGGGCAGCGAGAGTTCCGGCAACAAGCGCGCGGCGTTGCTCGCGAAGTTCGATCCCAGGTCCCGCAGGTCCGATCCGAATCCGTCGAGGTTGCCCACCTGCACGGCGAAGTCGTTCATCTGTTCCCCCTCGGCGCAATGCTAGCAGCGTAGCGCCGGAGATTCGCCGAATGATCAAGCCCCAGTGGGGAACTGCGCTATGCCACCCACGCGGGTAAGCGGGCAGGGGGCTTCGGACGTCGATGTCGGGGGTCCGCGACGGCGCCGGGTGGGGCGCGGCGCCAGGTACGGCGGAGCCAACTGCCTGTTGTGCGCGAGGGGGGACTTGAACCCCCACGTCCGTGGACACCAGAACCTAAATCTGGCGCGTCTGCCAATTTCGCCACTCGCGCTGGATGTGTACGACCGTCCAAACTCTACCGGGCAAAACCGGCTACGCGAAGCGTGGGGGCGGCGTGGCGTACTCGTGGGTAACACGACCTGGGGTTATAACGATTCGGTAACTCCCAATGTGAGGGCCACTCATGTTTGCGAAGCGAAGTAACAGGCCTCACCTGCGGGTTCAAACGTGAGGGAGGGTCATGTTTCAGATAATTTCGGTACGGTCGTGCCGAAATACTCGGCGGTAGCTGGCGTGGGGGCGGGAAACGTGAGGCTTTCCTCATGATTTTGTGCGATCGTGGCTGCCATACAGGCCCGAGGGGCTGCCGGATACGTGTGTGGTCCGTCGGTGGGCGGAGCGCCAGGAGAAGGAAGTCGAGCGTCTTGACGATCAACGAGAGCACCGAGATGGGCCGCGGGGCGACCGCGAAAGCCGATGGTCGCGGCCAGGCGGCGGGTGTCCGCGCGCCGCTGCTCGACCAGCTGCGTGACGGGACGGGCTACGCGTTGGCGTTCGGTGGGCAGGGTGCGCAGTGGCTGCGCGAACTGGAGGAGATCGGGCGCGACAGCGCGCTCGAGTCCGAACTCACGGCGCTCGTGCGCGAGGCCGAGGCGCTGATCGAACCGGTCGCTGCGCAGTTGCTGGTGGTGCGTCCCGGTGGCTTCGATCCCATGGGCTGGATGCTGGAGAGTGAGCTGGACGAGCCGGAGGAGCCCTCGTCCGCGCCCGCCGAGTCGGTGCTGCGCTCGGCCGCGGTGTCGATGCCGGGTGTGCTGTTGGCCCAGCTCGCGGCCACCAGGGCGCTGCGGCTGCAGGGCCTCGACACCGCCGAGCACCCGCCGGTCGCCGTCGTCGGACACTCGCAGGGCCTGTTCGCCGCCGCCGCGGTCGAGGCCGGGGGCGCGCGTGACGCGGAGCTGCTGGCCATCGCCCAGCTCGTCGGTGCCGCCGCCGGTCTGATCGCGCGCAGGCGCGGGCTGATGCCGGTGGGCGAGCGCTCGCCGATGGTCGCGGTGTCCAACGTCGATCCCGAGCAGCTGCGGGCGATCGTCGCCGAGGTCGCCGAGGGTGTCGACCCCGCGATCGCCGCGGTGGTCTCGATCCGCAACGGCCGCAGGCGCGTCGTGCTCTCCGGCGCCCCGGCGCAGCTCGACCGCGTGCGGGCCAGGTGCGCGCAGCTGCACGACGAGCAGACCAAGGAGCGCGAGAACAAGATCCGCGGCGGTGCGGTGTTCGCGCCGGTCTTCGAGGACATCGCCGTCGACGTCGCCTTCCACCATCCGGCGCTGGCCGAGACCGTCGACCTGGTCGCAGGCTGGGCCCGCCAGTGCGAGCTCGACGCCGAGTTCGCCGCCGCGCTGACCCAGCAGGTGCTCGTCGACCCGATCGACTGGGTCGCCACCGTCGATTCCGTCGTCGAGGCGGGCGCGGAGTGGATCCTCGACCTCGGCCCCGGCGACCTGCTCTCGCGCGTCACCGGTGGTTCGCTCAAGGGCACCGGCGTCGGCGTGATCGCCGCCGCCACCCGCCCCGGCCAGCGCAGCCTGCTCACCCCGGGCGCGGCGCCCGAGCCGTCCACCCCGTGGTCGGCCTTCGCGCCGAAGCCGGTGCGGCTGCCCAACGGGCGCATCGTCGTCGAGACCGCGTTCACCAAGCTCACCGGTCGCTCGCCGATCCTGCTGGCCGGCATGACCCCCACCACCGTCGACGCCAAGATCGTCGCCGCGGCGGCCAACGCGGGCCACTGGGCCGAGCTGGCCGGTGGCGGCCAGGTCACCGAGCAGATCTTCGCCGACCGGATGACCGAGCTGCGTCAGCTGCTGCAGCCGGGCCGCGCGGTGCAGTTCAACTCGCTGTTCCTCGATCCGTACCTGTGGAAGCTGCAGCTGGGCGGCAAGCGCCTGGTGCAGAAGGCGCGCGCGGCGGGTGCCCCGCTCGACGGCGTCATCGTCACCGCCGGCATCCCCGAGCTCGACGAGGCCGTCGCGTTGATCGAGGAGCTGACCGAGGTCGGCATCAGCCACGTCGCGTTCAAGCCGGGCACCGTCGCCCAGATCCGGGCCGTGCTGCGCATCGCCGACGCGGTGCCGGACTACCCGGTGATCATGCACATCGAGGGCGGCAAGGCCGGTGGGCACCACTCCTGGGAAGACCTCGACGACCTGCTGCTGGCCACCTACGCCGAGCTGCGCGGCCGCGCCAACGTGGTCGTCTGCGTCGGCGGCGGCATCGGCACGCCCGAGCGCGCCACCGACTACCTGACCGGCACCTGGTCCACCACCCACGGTTACCCGGCCATGCCGCTGGACGGCGTGCTCGTCGGCACCGCCGCCATGGCCACCCTCGAGGCGACCACCGCCCCCGAGGTGAAGCAACTGCTCGTCGACACCCCCGGTACGCCCGACTGGGTCGGCGCAGGCACCGCCAGCGGTGGCATGGCCTCGGGCCGCAGCCAGCTGGGCGCCGACATCCACGAGATCGACAACGCCGCCTCGCGCACCGGCCGCCTGCTCGACGAGGTCGCCGGCGACGCCGAGGCCGTGGCGGCCCGGCGCGAGGAGATCATCGCCGCGCTCGACGCCACCGCCAAGCCCTACTTCGGCGATGTCGCCACCATGACCTACCAGCAGTGGCTGGAACGCTATGTCTCCCTGGCGGTGTCGAGCGAGGTCCCGATCTCCTTCGACTGCGGCTCCGACATCGGTGACGCGATCATCGACGCCACCCGCTCGGACTGGCTCGACATCAGCTGGCGCGACCGGTTCGCGGAGATGATGCGGCGCACCGAAGCCCGGCTGCACCCGGCCGACAGCGGCGAGATCGAGACGCTGTTCGCCGACGACGAGGCCTTCGAGCACCCCGTGCAGGCGCTGTGCGCGCTCAAGAAGCAGTACCCGGCCGTCGCCGAGACGGTGCTGCACCCGGCCGACGTCCCGTTCTTCGTCTCGCTGTGTAAGACCCCGGGCAAGCCGGTGAACTTCGTGCCCGTCGTCGACGCCGACGTGCGCCGCTGGTGGCGCTCGGATTCGCTGTGGCAGGCCCATGACCCGCGCTACTCGGCCGATCAGGTGTGCGTCATCCCCGGCACCGTCGCGGTCGCCGGCATCACCCGCGTCGACGAGCCGGTCGGCGAACTGCTCGACCGCTTCGAGCAGGACACCGCCTACAGCCTGGTCCGCGCGGGCGTCACGCCCGCTCCGGTCGACGCCCGCCGCGTCGCCGGTGTGGTCGCGGGCCCGATCGACACCGTGCTCGCCGCCCCCGACGTGCAGTGGGCGGGCCGCACCACGGTCAACCCCGTGCACCGGCTCGGTGCCGTCAGCGAGTGGGTCGTCGAGCAGGGCAGCGCGGTGCACCGCGGCACCGGCGCGACGCTGACCGAGACCACCGGCCCCGAAGCCGATTTCAGCTATGTCGAGCTGGCCGTGCCGCTGCTCGGCCGCGACGCGGTGACGATCCGCATCACCGTGCCGGTGAGCGTGTACTCCGGCGGCGCTCCGGTGATCACCGAGGCCGACGCCGAGACCGCCATGTCGGCGCTGCTCGGCGTGGCCGCCGGTCAGTCGCTGCCCGAGGTGAAAGCCGGTGTGGCGCACCTCAACCTGGCCTGGATGCCCGATCTGGTCGCCGACCACGCCGGTGTCACCGGCTCCGGCCTGCCCGACACGCTGAGCACCCTCGGCCGCACCGCGCCCGACGTGCTCGTCGGCGCCTGCTGGCCCGCGGTCTTCGCGGTGCTCGGCGCGGCCCGCACCGGCACCGGTGGCTCGGTCATCGAGGGCATGCTCGACCTGGTCCACCTGGACCACCAGATCGAGCTGCTGAACGAACTGCCCGCCGAGACCAGCATTCTCGTGGTGCGCGCCGAGAGCGGCGCCGTGGTCGACACCGACATGGGCCGGGTCGTCGAGGTGGCCGTGCAGGTCGGCCTGATCCTGGACCAGGGGCTGGAGCCGACCCCGCTGGCCCGCCTGGTGGAGCGCTTCGCGATCCGCGGCCGCAACGGCGCGGGCGAGCTCACCGATCCGCCGCGCGCGGCGGGCGCTGTCTCCGACGCCGCCGCCGACACCCCGCGCCGCCGTCGTCGCGACGTGAGCATGGCCGCCCCGCGCGCCATGCACGCCTTCGCCGCCGTCTCCGGCGACCACAACCCGATCCACACCTCCGACGCCGCCGCCAAGCTGGCCGGCCTCGGCAGCCCGATCGTGCACGGCATGTGGCTCTCGGCCGCCGCCCAGCACGCGGTCGTCGCCGTGGATCCCGAAAGCTCCGTTCCCGCACGCACTCTCACCGCCTGGACCACCCGGTTCCTCGGCATGGTCCGCCCCGGCGCGACCGTCGACGTGCGGGTGGAGCGGATCGCGGTGGACGCGGGCAGCGAGATCGTCGAGGTCTCCTGCCGCGTCGACGGTGACCTGGTCATGACCGCGACCGGGCGCACCGCCGCCCCGAAGACCGTCTACGCCTTCCCGGGCCAGGGCATCCAGCGCAAGGGGATGGGTCTGGACGCGCTGACCCGCTCGAAGGCGGCCAAGAAGGTCTGGGAGCGCGCCGACGCGCACACCCGCGAGGCCCTCGGGTTCTCGATCCTGGCGGTGGTGCGCGACAACCCGACCTACCTCAAGGCCCGGGGTGTCGAACACCGGCACCCGGACGGCGTGCTGCACCTGACCCAGTTCACCCAGGTCGCCATGGCGACCCTCGGTGTCGCCCAGGTCGCCGAGCTGCGCGAGGCCGGTGCGTTCGTCGAGGGCGCGATGCTGGCCGGTCACTCCGTCGGTGAGTACAACGCGCTCGCCGCCGTCGCCGGCGTGCTGCCGCTGGAAGCCGTGCTGGAGGTCGTGTTCCAGCGTGGTTCGGCCATGCACGAGCTGGTCCCGCGTGACGCGCAGGGCCGCAGCGACTACCGGATGGCCGCCATCCGCCCGTCGCAGATCGGGCTGCCCGACGCCGAGGTCATCGACTTCGTCAACGGCATCGGCGCGGCCACCGGAGAATTCCTCGAGGTCGTGAACCTGAACCTGCGTGGCTCGCAGTACGCCATCGCGGGCACGGTCGCCGGACTCGAGGCGCTCGAGACCGAGATCGACCGCCGCCGTGCCGAATTCGGCGGCAAGCGGGCGTTCATCCTGGTGCCCGGCATCGACGTGCCGTTCCACTCCTCGGTGCTGCGTGACGGCGTGCCGGAGTTCCGGCACAAGCTCGAGCAGCTGCTGCCCGCCGAGGTGCACCCGGAGGTGCTCGTCGGCCGCTACATCCCGAACCTGGTGCCGCGCCCGTTCTCGCTGAAGCGCGAATTCCTCACCGAGATCGCTGAACTCGTGCCCTCGGAACCGCTGGCCGCCGTGCTCGCCGACTTCGACAGCTGGACCCAGCGCGAGGCGGAGCTGTGCCGGGTGGTGCTGATCGAGCTGCTGGCCTGGCAGTTCGCCAGCCCGGTGCGCTGGATCGAGACCCAGGACCTGCTGTTCACCGACACCGCGCACGGCGGTCTCGGCGTGGAGCGCTTCGTCGAGGTCGGCCTCGGCGCCACCCCGACGGTGGCCAACCTGGCCTCGCAGACGCTGAAGCTGCCCGCGTTCGGCGGCGCCACGGTCGAGGTCGTCAACGTCGAGCGCGACGCCGCGGTCGTCTACGCCACCGACACCGATCCCGCGCCGGTCGAGGACGACGTCGAGGAGAGCACGGCCGAGGCGCCCGCCGCCGCTGCCGCTCCCGCCGCCCCGGTCGCCGCGGCCCCGGTCGCCACCGGTGGCCCGCGCCCCGACGACATCGCGTTCACCGCCGCCGACGCCACCCGCGTGCTCATCGCGCTGTGGACCAAGCTCCGGCTGGACCAGATCGGCGCGGTCGACACCATCGAGGGCCTCTGCGACGGCGTGTCCTCGCGCCGCAACCAGCTGCTCGTCGACCTCGGCTCCGAGCTCTCGCTCGGCGCCATCGACGGTGCCGCCGACGCCGACATGGGCGCCCTCGCGGCCACGGTCGAGCGCCTGGCCCGCACCTACAAGCCGTTCGGCACCGTGCTCACCGACGCCATCGGCGACCACCTGCGCAAGGTCTTCGGCCCCTCCGGCAAGCGGCCCGCCGCCATCGCCGACCGGGTCAAGAAGACCTGGGAACTCGGCGACGGCTGGGCCAGCCACGTCACCGCCGAGGTCTCCCTCGGCACCCGCGAAGGCGCCAGCGTGCGCGGCGGTGACCTCGGCGGACTCGTCGGCGGCGCGCTGTCCGACGCCGCCTCGGTCGATGCCGCCATCGACGCCGCCGTGCAGGCGGTCGCCGCGCGGCGCGGCGTCGCGGTCTCGCTGCCCTCGGCGGGTGGCGCGTCCGGCGGCACCGTCGACGCGGCCGCGCTCGGCGAGTTCACCGAGCAGATCACCGGCCGCGACGGCGTGCTCGCCACCGCGGCGCGGGTGATCCTCGATCAGCTCGGCCTCAGCGAGCAGGCCAGCGCTCCGGAGGCGACCCCCGACACCCTGGTCGACCTGGTCTCCGCCGAACTCGGCGCGGACTGGCCGCGCCTGGTCGCGCCCGCCTTCGACGCCCGCAAGGCCGTCCTCATCGACGACCGCTGGGCCACCGCCCGCGAAGACCTCGCGACCATGTGGCTCGGTGACGACGCCGCCACGGCCGAACAGTCGATCGCCGGCTACGTGGGTGCGGGCGAAGCGGTTGCCGCGCAGGCGAACTGGTGGCGGCAGCGGGCCATGAGCGAGGCGCGCTCGGTGCTGGCGGGGGTCTACGCGAAGATCGCGGAGGCCGCCCTCGACACCACCGACCCGGGCCTGTGGTCCGACGACGTCGCCGTGATCACCGGCGCCAGCAAGGGTTCGATCGCGGCCGCGGTCACCGGCAGGCTGCTCTCGGGCGGCGCCACGGTGGTGGTCACCACGTCCGGGCTCGACGACGAGCGGCTGAAGTTCTACCGCTCGCTCTACCGCGACAACGCCCGCCACGGCGCGGCGCTGTGGGTGGTTCCCGCGAACATGGCCTCCTACCAGGACCTGGACGCGCTCATCGAGTGGGTCGGGACCGAGCAGGTCGACAACGCGGGCGGCGCCAAGATCAAGACCAAGGACGCGATGACCCCGACGCTGCTGCTGCCCTTCGCGGCGCCGCGCGTCGCCGGTGACCTCGCCGACGCGGGCGCCCGCGCGGAGATGGAGATGCGGGTCCTGCTCTGGTCGGTCGAGCGGCTGATCGGCGGCCTGTCCGCCCTCGGCGCCGACCACGACGTCGACGCGAAACTGCATGTGGTGCTGCCGGGTTCGCCCAACCGTGGCCTCTTCGGTGGCGACGGTGCCTACGGCGAGTCGAAGGCCGCGCTCGACGCGATCGTCGCCAAGTGGAAGGCCGAGAAGTCCTGGGCCGCCCGGGTCACCATGGTGCACGCGCTGATCGGCTGGGTGCGCGGCACCGGGCTGATGGGCCACAACGACCCGATGGTCGAGGCCGTGGAGAAGGCGGGCGTGCACACGTGGTCGACCAGCGAGATGGCCGACGAGCTGCTCAAGTGGTGCACCTCGCGGGCCCGTCAGGTGACGGTCACCGGCCCGCAGCAGATCGACCTCACCGGTGGTCTCGCCCGCGCCAAGCTGGACCTGCCCGCGCTGGCCAAGCAGGCGCAGGAGGCCGCGGCCGCCGCCGAGGAGGAAGCGGTCACCGCCGCGACCATCGCCGCGCTGCCCGCGCCGCCCACCCTGAGCTCGGCCCTGCCGGTGCCGGAGTGGGGTGAGGTCACCGCCGATCTCAGCGACATGGTCGTGATCGTCGGCGCGGCCGAGCTCGGCCCGTACGGTTCCTCGCGGACCCGCTTCGAGATGGAGGTCGAGGACAAGCTCTCCGCCGCGGGCGTGCTCGAGTTGGCCTGGACCACCGGTCTGATCCGCTGGGAGAACGACCCGAAGCCGGGCTGGTACGACACCGAATCCGGGGACTTCGTGCCGGAGTCGGAGGTCGCGCAGCGCTACCACGACACGGTCGTCGAGCGCTGCGGTGTGCGCCGCTACGAGGACGACGCGGCCATGGTCGACAACGCCGCCCCGCTGCTGACCTCGGTGTTCCTCGACCAGGACCTGAGCTTCACGGTCGCCAACGAGGCCGAGGCGCGTGCCTTCCACACCGCCGATCCGGAGCACACGGTGATCACCCCCGTCGCCGATTCCGGCGACTGGA
The DNA here is from genome assembly GCF_029868625.1 of Nocardia neocaledoniensis. Classification (GTDB taxonomy): domain Bacteria; phylum Actinomycetota; class Actinomycetes; order Mycobacteriales; family Mycobacteriaceae; genus Nocardia; species Nocardia neocaledoniensis_A. Next base: position 22,532 of record NZ_JARWOJ010000119.1, read on the forward strand.
CCGTCACCCGCAAGGCGGGCACCGAGATCCGGGTGCCGCGCAAGGCGAAGCTGTCGCGGGTGGTCGGTGGCCAGATCCCGACCGGCTGGGACCCCACGATCTGGGGTGTCTCCGCGGACATGGCCGCCTCGATCGACCGGGTCGCGCTGTGGAACATCGTCTGCACCGTCGACGCGTTCGTCGGCGCGGGCTTCAGCCCCGACGAGCTGATGAGCTGGGTGCACCCGAGCCTGGTGGCCAACACCCAGGGCACCGGCATGGGCGGCATGTCCTCGATGCGTTCGCTCTACGTCGACAACCTGCTCGGCGAGCCGCGCCCGAACGACATCCTGCAGGAGGCGCTGCCCAACGTCGCGCTGGCGCACGTGGTGCAGTCCTACGTCGGCAGCTACGGCGCCATGGTGCACCCGGTCGCGGCGTGCGCCACGGCGGCGGTGTCGGTGGAGGAAGCCGTCGACAAGATCAGGCTCGGCAAGGCCGAGGTCGTGGTCGCCGGCGGGTACGACGATCTCGGGATCGAGGGCATCGTCGGCTTCGGTGACATGTCGGCCACCGCCGACTCGGCGGCCATGCGCGCCAAGGGCATCAGCGACCGCTACTTCTCCCGCGCCAACGACCGCCGTCGCGGCGGCTTCGTGGAATCGCAGGGTGGCGGCACCGTGCTGCTGGCCCGCGGTGACGTGGCCGTGGAGATGGGCCTGCCGGTGCTCGGCGTGCTCGCCTTCGCGCAGTCCTTCGCCGACGGTGTGCACACCTCCATCCCCGCACCGGGGCTCGGCGCGCTGGGCGCCGGTCGTGGCGGCAGCGGGTCGCGCCTGGCCGCCGAACTGCGCAAGCTCGGTGTCACCCCGGACGACATCGCGGTGATCTCCAAGCACGACACCTCCACCGCCGCCAACGATCCCAACGAGTCGGAGCTGCACGAGCGGCTCGCGGGCTCGCTGGGCCGTACCGACGGTGCCCCGCTGTTCGTGGTCTCGCAGAAGAGCCTCACCGGCCACGCCAAGGGCGGCGCGGCGGCCTTCCAGCTCATCGGCCTGTGCCAGGTGCTGGAAAACGGTGTGGTGCCGCCGAACCGGAGCCTGGACTGCGTCGACGAGAAGATGCAGGCCTACCCGCACCTGGTGTGGGCGCGCGAACCGCTGCGCTTCGGCGAGAAGTTCGCGCTGAAGGCGGGTCTGGTGACCTCGCTCGGCTTCGGTCACGTGTCGGGTCTGCTCGCGGTGGTCCATCCGCAGGCGTTCCTGGCGGCGATCGAGCCCTCGGCGCGCGCCGACTACCAGGAGCGGGCGCAGGCGCGTCAGCTCGCGGGCAGGCAGCGCTTCGCCGAGGCCATGTGCGGTGGCGCGGCGCTCTACGAGAAGCCGGCGGATCGTCGCCTCGGTGCCGACGGCACCCCGGCCGAGCAGATCCGTCAGCTCGAGGCCGACATGCTGCTCTCGCCGGAGGCCCGGCTCGACAGCGACGGCCTGTACCGGGCGAACGGATGGGGTTGCGGCGCAGGACAGCTCGGTTCCGCTCCGCAGCCGACCGAAGCGTCGTAGGCTGCCGCTTCGTGACGATTCTCGGTATCGGTTTGGACTTGGTGACCATCTCCGAGTTCGCCGAACAGCTGCAACGGTCGGGGACGACGATGCTCAGGGAGAGCTTCACCGCTGGTGAACGCCGCTACTGCCAGAGCAAACAGACCGACCCCGCCCGCAGCTTCGCCGCACGGTGGGCCGCGAAGGAGGCGGTGCTCAAGGCTTGGGCATCGTCTCGCTTCGCGCGCAGCCCGCAGATCGGGGACAACCCGTATCCGCTGATCGAAGTCGTCAACGACGCCTGGGGCAGGCCGAGCATCAAGCTGCACGGCCTGGCCGCGGAATTCCTGCCTCGGGTGCGCGTCCACCTCTCGCTGACCCATGACGGCGACACCGCCGCGGCCATGGTGGTCCTGGAGGACCCGGGCGAGCTGGCCGACCTGATCGAGGGCAGGGAGACCACGCGCTAGACCATCGCGGACCGCTTACTTCTCGTGGGCGGTCCGCGATTCTTTTTCCGCCACCAGCAGGTACGCGACCATCAGGCGCTTGAGTTCGGCGACCGCGTCGGCGTTGGTCTGTTCGTCCTGGACGGAGAAGTTCAGCATCGAATACACCACGTGCACCAGCACTTCGGCCATCATCGTGCGCCGGGCGCGCGGGGTGCGCGGGGTGAGCGGCCGCAGCATCTGCGAGACGACCTCGGCGAACTCCTTCTCGTGCAGCGCGCCGGTGGCCCTGGTGGACGGGGTGGATTGCATGGCCAGCCACACCTCGCGCCGCGAGGGATCGGTGGTCCACAGGTTCGCCAGGTGGTCGACGAACTGATTCATGTGCCGCAGCCAGTCCAGCGAAGGGATCTCGCCGTGGAAGTCGGCCAGCTCGCGCGAAACCGCGACCAGGTCTTGCCGATTGAGCTCGCAGACGATTACGTACTTGTTGGCGAAGAACTGGTACAGCGTGCCGATCGGCACCTCGGCCCGCTGGGCCACCTCTTCACAGGTGAAGGACTCGAACCCGACTTCGACGAGCAGCTCCCGGGAGGACTGCAACAGCGCGTCGAACTTGCGCTTGCTGCGTTCCTGGGTCGGCCGCTTGCGGGGCATCAGCTCCTGCGGGTCGTCCTGCAATTCCAGCGCAGGGTCCAGACGGGTGTGCTTCGACCGGGCCTGCGCGTGTACCTCCACCCATCCAGGCTAGCGGTATACACAGTCCGGCGACATGCGTCTACCGACAGCGTGTCAACAACTGGGCGAAATTCCTCCCATCCGGGCGGAGGATGGTGACGAATCATGAGATGAGCGTGCGTGCATCCGCACGCTTATTCGCGGCGATCTCCTACCGCAACCGACCTACCGCGAAGTGATGGACCCCGCGTGGTCCGTCCCGCATCGTTTCGCACAGGGAAGGCTTGACTTGTGGCTGCAGGATCTGTGATCACGCTCGGCGTCAGTACCGAGCGAGGCGCCGTGCACGCGGTGGCGTTCGCCGACTCGGGCGCCACCCTCACCGACCGGATGCTGCTGCGGCGCACGGTCCGTGCAGGCGGAGACGGGAAGGCCGACATCGCCGTCGCGGTGCAGACCGCGCTGGATACGATGGCCGCCGAACTCGAGGACGAGCACGAGATCGCCGGAGTGGCAGTGAGTTACCGCGACGCGATCGAGCGGCGCGCGATCGTCACCAGGCTCGCGGCGACGCCGTGGCGCACGGCCTCGCTGGTCTCGGCCAAGTCCGCGCATCTGTTCGTCGCCGGGGCGATGAGCTGGCTCGACGAGTTCGACAATCTGCTGGTCTACGAGGCCGTGCCCGGCCACCAGGCGATGACGCTGCTCGACCCGGGCAGGCACCGGGTGCTGGCCGCGTCGGCGCAGACCGGCGCGCCCACTCCCGGCGCGCTGCAGGTGGGTGTGTCGGCGGCGTGGGACCAGTTCGAGGCGGCCGGGGTGCGCCCCAGCGCGGTGGTGCTGGTCGGCTCCTCGGCCGACGCGCCCGCGGTGCGTGAGGCCGTCGCCGGGTTCGGCGTGCCGGTGCTGCCCTGCCGGCTGGCGCCGTTCGCGCCCGCCGCCGGCGCCGCGTTGGTCGCGCTGGGCGACGTCACCGAGGCGCCCGTCCCGGTCGCGCCGCAGTCCAAGCGCGGTACCGCGATGGTCGCGGCGGCCGCGAGCCTGCTGGCGGGCGGGCTGGTCGCCGGTGGGGCGTACGCGGTGATGAACGGCGGATCGCAGGGGGTGGACAACACGGCGGTGTCGTCGGAACCCGCCGCGGGCCCGGCACCGGTGATTCCACCACGACCGGCGATCCAGGAGACCGCCGACACCGGTTCGGCGGGTGGTGTCGGTTCCCAGAGCGGACTCCAGGTGGATCCGGCCGGTGAGCCGGCCGACACCTCGACCTACGAACACCTGTCGCCGAATCCGCAGCTGATCGACCCGAGTCAATTCCCGCTGGACTACCCCACCCAGCTGTACGGCGATGCGCCGCAGGACGATCCGTTGCCGCTCGAGCCCGCCCCGGTGGTCCCGCAGAAGCCCGCCGCGGCGCAGACGGTGCCGGGCACCGGAATTCCCACGGGCATGCAGCCCGCGCAGGCGCCGGTGCTGCCGGAGGGCCCGCGCACCGAGTCGGCGGACTGAGCCGGCCGAGCAGATCGGGAAGGGCCGCGCGGACTCCTCGCGCGGCCCTTCCCACTGTCACCGGCCCGGTGCTCAGACGCTGGTGCGGCGGCGGAACAGCGCACCGGCGGTGAGGAATCCGGCCGCCGCGATGCCCGCGCACCACAGCACCGCGAGCAGGCCGCTGTCACCGATCGGGGTGCCCATCAGCAGGCCGCGCGTCGTCTCGATCACCGGGGTCACCGGCTGGTTCTCGGCGAAGGCGTGCAGCCATGTGGGCATCGACTCGGTCGGCACGAACGCGCTGCTCACATACGGCAGGAACATGAACACGAAGGTGAAGCCGTTGGCCGCCTCCGGGTTTCGGGCCAGCAGGCCGAGCGCGGCGGACAGCCACGACAGCGCGAAGACGAACATCGCGAGCACGCCGAACACGCCGAGCCAGCGCAGTGGGTCGGTGGTCGGGCGGAACCCGAGCAGCACCGCGACACCGATCACGATGGCCGAGGTGAGCAGATTGCGCAGCACACTCTCCACCACGTGTCCGGTGAGTACCGCCGAACGGGCGATGGCCATGGCGCGGAACCGGTCGATGATGCCCTCGGCCAGATCGGTGGACAGCGCGACCGCCGTGGTGGACGCGCCGAACCCCGCGCACAGCAGGATGATGCCGGGCACCACGTAGTCGATGTAGGCGCCGGGGCCGACGTCCATGGCGCCGCCGAACACGTAGACGAACATCAACAGGATCATCACCGGCAGCGCGATCGTCATGATCATCGTGTCGGGACTGCGCAGGGTGTGGCGGATATTGCGGTCGAGCATGGTCGTGGAGTCCTTGGCGGCGCGCACGAGCGTGGCCGCTGGCGAAAGGGACATGGTGGTGGCTCTTTTCGTTCGGATGGTCAGGCCGCGACGTCGACGCGGTCGGTGAGCGCGAAGAAGACGTCGTCGAGATCGGGGGTGTGCACGGTCAGCTGTTCGACGGTGATGTCGAGGGCGGCGAACCGGTCGAGCAGGTCCTTGATCTGCGTGGTGCCGCCGCTCGTCGGCACCTGCAAGGTCAGCTGGTCGGGGTCGGCGTGCCCGTCCGGGACGGCGTGGCGCGCCGCGGTGAGCCGGCGGTGGTCGGGGAAGCGCAGCAGCAGGTGCCCGCCGGGGACGCGGCGTTTGAGTTCGTCCGGGGTGCCGTCGGCGACGATGACGCCGCCGTCGAGCACGGCGATCCGATCGGCGAGCTGATCGGCCTCCTCGAGGTACTGGGTGGTGAGGACGATGGTGGTCCCGTCGGCGGCGAGTTCCCTGATCGCGGTCCACAGATCACGTCGGCTGCGCGGGTCCAGGCCCGTGGTCGGCTCGTCCAGGAAGACCATGCGCGGCCTGCCCATCAGGCTCATGGCCAGGTCGAGCCTGCGGCGCATGCCGCCGGAATAGGAGTCGACCGGACGGTCGGCGGCGTCGACGAGGTCGAAGCGCGCGAGCAGTTCGGCGGCACGCCGGGCCGTCTCCTTCGCGCCCAGATGCAGCAGTCTGCCGGTCAGGCGCAGGTTCTCGGTGCCGGTGAGGACGCCGTCGACGGCCGCGTACTGCCCGGTGACGCCGATCAGCCCGCGGACCGTGTCGGCTTCGGTCACCAGGTCGTGCCCGAAGACCCGGACCTGTCCGTGGTCGGGCCGGATCAGCGTGGTCAGGAGGCGGACGAGCGTGGTCTTGCCCGCGCCGTTCGGGCCGAGCAGGGCGAAGACCGTGCCCGGCTCGACCTCCAGGTCCAGGTCGGCGAGGACGACGTGCGCGCCGAAGGACTTGCGCAACTCCCGGATCGCGAGGGCGGGTGCCATGGTCATGAGTTCGCTCCGATCGAGAAACTGTTTATGAGATAAACTTAGTTTATAGAGTAAGCAGTTCTCGGGCGCAAGGGTCCGGTGGCGTTAGAGTCGGAGGGAGCGGAGGAGGCAGGGAGTAGATGACGACATCCGGCGACACGGCACTACCGAAAGCGGTCGAGCTGATGTGGGGTCTGGAGCAAGCCGGATCCCGCGGGCCCCGGCGCGGGCTCACCCTCGACCAGATCCTCGACGCCGCGATCGCCGTCGCCGACGCGGAGGGATACGCGGCGCTGTCGATGAACCGCGTCGCCAAGCAGCTCGGCTTCACGGCCATGTCGCTGTACCGCTATGTGGACAGCAAGAACACGCTGGTCGATCTCCTGATGGACCGGGTGGTCGGACCACCGCCGGACATCTCGGCGGACATCCCGTGGCGCGCCGGTCTGGAGCGCTGGGCGCACGCGGAGTTCGACCGGATCGGGATCCACCCGTGGTGGGTGGACGTTCCGCTGAACCGGCCGCCGCTGGGGCCCAACAACATGGCCTGGCTCGACGCGGGCCTACGGACCCTGAGCGCGACGGCGGTTCCCGAATCGATCAAGCTCCAGCTGGTGATGAACCTGTCGATGTTCGTGGTGTCCAAGCGGCGGGCGGTGCGCGATCTGCAGACGGAGGAGGACGGCGACTTCACCGGGGTGCTGGCCAGGGTGCTCGACCCGGCGCGCTTTCCCTCGGTGACGGCCGCACTGTCCGCCTCCGCCTTCTACGACGACGAGATCGACTGGGGTAAAGCCGATTTCGAATTCGGTCTGGCGCGGTTGCTGGACGGCTACGAGGTGTTCGTCCGCACCTTCGCCTGACCTGCTACACCGACAGGTCGCGGCGCAGCTTGGCCACGTGCCCGGTGGCTCGCACGTTGTACTGCGCCACCTCGATCTTGCCCTCGGCGTCGACGAGGAAGGTCGACCGGATCACGCCGGTGACGGTCTTGCCGTACATCTTCTTCTCGCCGAAGGCGCCCCACTCCTGCAGGACGGTGCGCTCGGGATCGGACAGCAGCGGGAACGTCAGGCCCTCGGCGTCGCGGAACTTGGCCAGCTTGGCCGGCTTGTCCGGCGAGATGCCGACGACGTCGATCCCGGCGCCGCCGAGCTCGGCCAGATTGTCGCGGAAGTCGCAGGCCTGCTTGGTGCAGCCGGGGGTGCTCGCGGCCGGGTAGAAGTAGACGATCACCTTGCGGCCGCGATAGTCCGACAGCGACACGTCCTTGCCGTCGGCGTCGGGCAGCGTGAAATCGGGTGCGGTGTCTCCGGGGGAGAGGCGATGGTTGTCGGTCACCACCGCACGGTAACCGACCGGGTACGCCGGGGGCATGGATAGACTCGTCGGCGAGCAGCAGACACATACTGGAGGTGACGGTGGCCAAGAACGACACCGACCGGATCGAGCGTGAGATCGAGATCGCGCGCGCCCGGTTGGCGACGACGCTCGACGAACTGGCGGTGCGCGCCGATCCGCAGCGGATCGCCGACGATACCAAGGCGGTCGTGGTCGCCAAGTTGAACGAGCCGAAGGTCAAATACACCCTGATCGGCGCGGGCGCGCTCGTCGCGGGCCTGGTCCTGGTCAAGATCTTCCGCCGCTGACACGCGGCAACAACGCGAAACACCCGATGCGGCACAGCCACATCGGGTGTTTTCTGTTTTCTGGTAAGCCGATCACCACGTTTGCGGCGAGGTCACGAGGCCGAAAACCCGCGGCGCCAGCCGCCAAAACTACTGCGTGGGGCAGGCCAGCCCGTCACCGTCGGGGTCGAGGTGGGGGGAGTAGCCCGCCTCGCCGCGGAACAGGGGAGCGCGACCCTGCGCGTAGGCGTCGTCGCAGCTGCGGAACGCGCCACCGGCCGAGCCGGACTGGACCAGGTTGGCCGAGCCCGTCGCGCCGAGGAGGGAGTCGAAGCTGGAGGAGCCGGTGCCCGCGGAGCCGGTGGGCACGTTGGCGTGGGCGGCGGGTACGGCGAGCAGGGAAAGCCCCACCGCGGCGAGGCTGACGGTCAGCCGACGAACGTTCATGGATTCCTCGATGTCTGCGCGTTTCGGTTGTGGGCCCGGACACTTCACGCGTCGGGCGGCCCCGTCCACCTTTGTGACGGGGCGTCCGGTTGTCAACCGCGCGCGTGTCCCGGCCCGTGGCCGGTCATTCGCCCAGGCGTCGTCCGGTCAGGTGTTCGGCGGGGACGGTCCCCATCCGGCCCGCCTGGAAATCCTCCATGGCCTCGATGATCTCCTCCTTGGTGTTCATCACGAACGGCCCGTACTGGATCACCGGTTCGCGCAGGGGCTTTCCGCCGAGCAGCAGGACCTCGAGGTCGCCGGTGGTGGTGTGCTGGTCGGTGTCGGCGGCGAGGGTGATGGCGTCGCCCTTGCCGAAGACCGCCAGCTGACCGGCGCGGATCGGCCTGCGATCGGTGCCGACCGTGCCGCTGCCCGCGAGCACGTAGGCCATCGCGGTGTAGTCCGTCGGCCACGGCGTCTCCAGTTGCGCGCCGGGGCTGATCGAGGCGTGCGCGTAGGCGATCGGGGTGTAGGTGGAACCGGGGCCGGTGAAACCGGCGAGCTCACCGGCGATCAGCCGGACCAGGGCGCCGCCGTCGTGCGAGCTGACCAGGGTCAGTTCCCCGGCACGCAGATCCTGGTAGCGCGGGGCGGCGAACTTGTTCGCCCGTGGCAGGTTCACCCACAGCTGGATGCCGTGGAAGGTGCCGCCGGAGATGACGAGCTTCTCCTCGGGCAGTTCGTCGTGCAGCATGCCCGAGCCCGCCGTCATCCACTGCGTGTCGCCCTCGCTGATCACGCCACCGCCACCCTGGGAATCGTGGTGGACCATGGTGCCGTCGAGCATGTAGGTGACGGTCTCGAAGCCGCGGTGCGGATGCCACGGCGCGCCCTTGGCCTCGTAGGGCTCGTAGGCGACCGGCCCCATCTGGTCGAGCAGAATGAACGGATCGGCCGAGCGCAGGTCCAGGCTGGGGAACGGACGCGTCACCTCGAAGCCCGCGCCTTCCCGCTGACGCGCGGCGGTGACGAGCTGGCGGACCGGTCGCTGGGTCGCGGTGACATCGGGGCGGGGCAGCCGGGGCAGCACCATGATGTCGTCGACGGTGATTGCGGGCATGGGATGCGCCTCCTGGTCGAGTAGCTTTGTTTCCATGTCAACCAAATGCGTTCTAGGATCATTCCCGTGACCCGATGGTTGACCGACGAAGAGCAGCAGACCTGGCAGGCGTACATCCGCATGCGCCAGCGTCTGGACGCGGCCCTGGCCGCCGGCCTGGCCGACCACGGCCTGTCCATGCCGGACTACGAGCTGATGGTGGCGCTGTCGGCCACGCCGAACGGGTGCATGCGGGCCAAGGAGCTGGCGGCCGAGGTGTGCTGGGACAAGTCCCGGCTCTCCAAGCAGCTCGCCCGGATGGCCGCCCGCGGCCTGGTCGACCGGCGACCCGCCGAGGACGACGCGCGCGGCATCGTCGTCTCGCTCACCGACGAGGGCCGGGCAGTCCTCGGCCGTGCCGCGCCCGAGCACGTGGAGCTGGTGCGCGCGGTGTTCGTCGACCGGTTGACCGAACAGGAGAGCACCTCGATCCGGACGCTGGCGGCGAAGGTCGTCGCGGCGAGCGACGAGCGGAGCGCACTGCCCGGATGAGGCGGCCGGTGAGCTCGCCGACGGCAGGCGCCCGTCCGCGTCGCCGCGCTCCTAGGCGAGGGCGGTGCCGATGGACGCGGTGATGTGGGCGGGAACTTCGCCCGGGTAGTCGCCGGTGGTGAGGGTGCCCGCGGGCTCGAACAGCAGCAGGGTAGCGCCCTCGACCGAGGACGGGCGGTGGTCGACGCCGCGCGGAACCACGTAGGTGTCGTTGCGGCGCAGGGTGACTCGCCGCGGCGGGGCGCCCGGCTCCCGCAGGTCGATGTCGAGGGTCCCGTCGAGGACGAGGAAGAACTCGTCGGTGTCGTGGTGGGCGTGCCACACGTGCTCGCCGCGCACCTTGGCCAGGCGCACGTCCCAGTCGTTGACGCGGGTGAGGATACGTGGGCTCCACAGCTCGTCGAAGGTGGCGAGCGCGGTGTCGATATTGCTGGGTCGATCGGTCATGCGTTCATGGTCGCGCTTGCGGTCAGTCCCGCGACAGTGCGATGAATGGCATATGTCGAAAGATTTCTCGCAGCCGGGTCTGCATCGGGTCGCGGCTCTCGTCGACGAGGGCTCCAACCCCTTCGAGCTGGCCTGTATGACGGAGGTGTTCGGCATCGAGCGGCCCGAGGTGGGCGGGCTGCTCTACGACTTCCGGCTGTGCGCGCACCAGCGCGAGGTGCCGATGCGGCAGAACTTCTTCACCATGACCGGGCTGGCCGGCCTGGAGCTGCTCGACACGGCCGACACGGTGATCGTCCCCAACCGGCCCGACACCGCCGCGCCGCGGCATCCGGCGGTGCTCGCGGCGATCGCGCGAGCGCACGCCCGCGGTGCCCGGCTGGTCGGCATGTGCAGCGGCGCGTTCACCTTGGCCGAGGCGGGCGTGCTGCGTGGACGACGGGCGACGCTGCACTGGCAGTGGGCCGACGAATTCCGGCGCCGCTTCCCCGACACCGAGGTCGACGACACGGTCCTGTTCATCGACGACGGCGACATCCTGACCTCGGCCGGCAGCGCGGCGGCCCTCGACCTCGCGCTGTACCTGGTCGGCCGCGACCACGGCACCGAGATCGCCTCCGCCGTCGCCCGCCGCCTCGTCTTCGCCGCGCACCGCCGCGGCGGCCAGCGCCAATTCATCGAACGCCCGGTGCCGCTCGCTCCCGGCGCGTCCCTGGCGGCGACCCTGGAGTGGGCCGAACACCATGCGACCGAACCCCTCACGGTCGCCGACCTCGCCGCCCGCGCCCGCGTCAGCGTGGCCACCCTGCATCGCCACTTCCGCGCCGAACTCGGCTGCACCCCGCTGGCCTGGCTCACCGCCCGCCGCCTCGACCAGGCCCGCCGCCTCCTCGAAACCACCGACCTCCCCATCGAACGCGTCGCCGCCGAGTGCGGCCTCGGCACCACCGCCAACCTCCGCACCCACCTCGCCGCCGCCACCGGCCTGACCCCGACCGCCTACCGTGCCCAATTCCGCGCCAGGACGGCATGATCCGGCGAGTGGTTTCCGGCAGCCCCCGCGACGGTGCCACACCCCGGTCCGCCCGGTGAGGCGTGCCCGCGTGGTGAGGCGCGCCCGCGTGGTGAGGCGCGCCCGGCGAGGCGTTCCCGCCGGGCGATGAGTGGACGCCGCGGTGCGGACGCGGACCGGGCTGGGTCCGCGCGGAGGCCCGCCGCACAGCAGGCTGCGCTCAGTGGGCTCGGTGGGGGAGAAACCGCCGGGCGTAGGTGATGGCCGAGCCGGTGTCGGGGAAGACGGCCTCGTCGCCGCCGGAAGGCAGGGCGCCCATCGCCGCCAGGCGGGCGCGGTGGTCATCGCGTAGACCGGACATCAGGACGGTGATGTGCCGGTGCTCGAGCTTGTCGACGGCATCCGCGAGCACCAGCGCCCCGGTGGTGTCGAGCGCGGTGACCCGCGACATCCGCAGAATCACCACCCGCACCTCGGCCACCTCCGACAGTTCGAGCAGGAACCGGTGGGCCGCGGCGAAGAACAGCGGTCCGTCGATGCGATAGGCGACGATGTGATCACGCAGCAGCGCGTGCTCCTCACCGAGGTGATCGGACTCGTCGAGCGGGACCTGCCGCAGGTTCGCCTCGCGGGCGATGGCGCGCACCGCCAGCACCAGCGCGAAGCCGATGCCGATCACCACGGCGGTGACGAGGTCGAACGCGACGGTGACGAAGAAGGTGACCGCCATGACGATCGCGTCCCCGCGGGAGGCCCGCGCGATCGCGGTGAGCGAGGCCGTCTCCACCATCCGCACCGTCGTCGCGAGGAGCACCCCGGCCAGTGCCGCGATCGGGATGTCCGCCACGAGGCCGGCGCCCAGGTAGACGATGCCCGCCAGGATCACCGCGTGGGTGAGCGCGGCGAGGCGGGTCCGCGCGCCCGAACGCACATTGACCGCCGTCCGCGCGATCGCGCCGGTCGCGGGCACACCGCCGAACAGCGGTGCGGCGATATTGGCCAGGCCCTGCCCGAACAGTTCCCGGTCCGGATCGTGGCGGGTACCGACGGCCATGGCGTCGGCGGCGGTGGCCGACAGCAGCGATTCGAGCGCGGCCAGTGCGGCGACCGCGAGCGCGGGCAGGAGCAGGGTGGTCAGCTCGTCGAACCGGAGGAACCCGAACGAGGGCGCGGCCAGCCCCGCCGGAATCGTGCCGATGGACGTGAGCGGCAGCTCGAAGACGCGCCCGACCACTGTCGCCACCACGACGGCGACCAGCGCGAACGGCAACCTGGGCAGGTACCGCCCGCCGACCAGGATCGCCACGGCGACCACGAGCGCGGTCACCGGCGCGGCGGCGTGCGGGTCGTCGGCGAATCGGCGCACCGCGTCGAACGCTGACTGCCAGACCTTCTCACCCTCGGCGCCGGACACCCCGAGAGCGCCCGGAAACTGCTGCAGCGCGATCACGACCGCGATGCCCGCGGTGAACCCCTCGATCACGGGGGCAGGCATGAACCGCACCGCGCGGCCGACGCCGGCGAACGCCAGCGCGACGAGCAGCACCCCGGCCATCAGCCCGACGGTCAGCACGCCGGACGCGCCGTGTTCGTGCACGATCGGCACCACGACCACGGTCATGGCGCCGGTCGGCCCCGACACCTGGAACCGGGAGCCGCCGAAGACCGCGGCCAGCGTGCCGGCGACGACAGCCGTCGCCAGTCCGGCGGCGGCACCGAGCCCGGAACTGATGCCGAATCCCAGCGCGAGTGGCAGTGCCACCAGCGCCACGATCAGCCCCGACAGCAGATCCGTGCCCGGTGCCCGGAAGGCGGGCTTCCACTCCGACCAGGTCGGCAGCAGGGCCCGCATGGTCAGCGGTTGCCGAGCAGGCGCAGTTTCAGGGCGGCGAGCTGCTCGCGGAGTTCATCCGGGAGGCGGTTGCCGCCGATTCCGGCGAACCACTCGTCGATGGAACGGGTCTCGGCGACCCATTCGGCGTAGTCCACGGCCAGCGCCTTGTCGACCAGGGCCCGGTCGGTCTCGCCGAGGCCGGACAGGTCGATGGCGTCGGCGGTCGGGACGTAGCCGATGGGGGTCCACTCGGCCGCGGCCTCGCCGTCGAGCCGTTCCAGCGCCCACTTCAGTACGCGCACGTTGTCACCGAAGCCGGGCCACAGGAACGTGCCGTCGGCGTCGCGGCGGAACCAGTTGACCTGGAAGATCTTCGGCAGCTTCAGGGGGTCCGCCTGCGCGCCGAGGCGCAGCCAGTGCGCGAAGTAGTCGCCCACGTGATAGCCGAGGAACGGCAGCATGGCCATCGGATCGCGGCGCACCACGCCGACCGCGCCGGTCGCCGCGGCGGTGGTCTCCGACGACAGCACCGAGGCGGTGAACACCCCGTGCGCCCAGTCGAAGGTCTCGGTGACCAGCGGCACCGTGCTCGCCCTGCGCCCGCCGAAGAAGATCGCCGAGATCGGCACGCCGGTCGGGTCGTTCCACTCCGGCGCCACCGAGGGGCACTGCTCGATCGGGGTGCAGTAGCGCGAATTCGGATGCGCGGCCGGGGTGCCCGATTCGGGCGTCCAGTCGTTGCCGCGCCAGTCGGTGAGGTGGGCGGGCGGCTGCTTCGTCAGACCCTCCCACCACACGTCGCCGTCATCGGTGAGCGCGGTGTTGGTGAAGATCGAATTGCCCCGGTCGATGGTGGCGATCGCGTTCGGGTTGGTGCGCGCTCCGGTGCCCGGTGCGACGCCGAAGAACCCGGCCTCCGGGTTCACCGCGTAGAGCCTGCCGTCGGCGCCGAAACGCATCCACGCGATGTCGTCGCCGATCGTCTCCGCCTGCCAGCCGGGCAGCGCCGGTTCCAGCATGGCCAGGTTGGTCTTGCCGCAGGAGGAGGGGAACGCGGCGGCGACATAGTGTGTGCGGCCCCGCGGCGAGGTGAGTTTGAGGATGAGCATGTGCTCGGCCAGCCAGCCCTCGTCCCGCCCGAGCACCGAGGCGATCCGCAGCGCGAAGCACTTCTTGCCGAGCAGCGCGTTGCCGCCGTAGCCGGACCCGTAGCTCCAGATGGTGCGCGATTCGGGGAAGTGCGCGATGTACTTGGTGGGCCCGCACGGCCACGGCACATCGGCCTGACCCGGGGCCAGCGGGGCGCCGACCGAATGCAGACACCGCACGAAATCGGTGTCACCCGTGAGCTTTTCCCACACGGCGGCACCCGAGCGGGTCATCACCTGCATCGACACCGCCACATACGGGGAGTCGGTGATCTGCACGCCGAACTTCGGCTCGGCGGCGTCGAGTGGCCCCATGCAGAAGGCGATGACGTACATCGTGCGGCCCGTCATGGCGCCGCGGAAGTGCGCGGTCATCTCGGTGCGCATGTCCACCGGGTCGACCCAGTTGTTGGTCGGGCCGGCGTCGGCGGGGTCGGTGGAACAGATGAACGTGCGGTCTTCGACCCGGGCGACATCGTCGGGGTCGGAAGCGCACCAGAACGAATTGGGCTTGCCGGTGAGCCGGACGAAGGTGCCCTTCTCGACGAGTTCGTCGGTCAGGCTGTCCCATTCGGCCCGCGACCCGTCGCACCACACGACACGGTCGGGCGTGGTCAGTGCGGCGATCTCCGCGGCCCAGCGCAGGATCGCGGGATGCTCGGTGGGAACCGTCGTCGGCTCGGTGCTCGCGGTCACGGATAATCTCCTTGTTAACTTGCTAGTTTAGAAAATATGCAATCAGTGCGCACGGGTGGGGCGGCGGGTGATGGTTGGTCAGGCGACGGTGGACTCGGGGGGCTCGAGCAGTTCCGCCTGACCGGCGACGACACCGGTGAGGATGGCGCGAGCCACGACGAGCAGCTCCTTCACCCGGGGGGAGGTGAGTTCGTAGGTCACCGACAAGCCTTCCCTGTGGGCGGTCACCAGTCCCGCTCGGCGCAGGATCGCCAACTGCTGGGAGAGGTTCGCGGCCTCGACGCCGACCTCGGGCAGCATCTCCGAGACCGCGTGCTCGCGCTCGCTGAGTAGCTCGAGCACGCGGATGCGAACCGGATGGCCGAGAGTCTTGAAGAAATCGGCCTTCATCTGGTAGAGCGGTCTGCTCAGTCCTGGCACCGTGGCGAGTCCCGTCCTGGTGTAGCGGTAGGGTATTTTCTAACTTTAGCAAACAGGCTAACAGGAGAGATATGCCCATCGCCTCGCTCAATGGCATCCACCTCAACTACGACGTCACGGGGTCCGGGCCGCTGGTCTTGCTCGTCATGGGAAGCGGCAGTCCCGGCCGTGTCTGGCGGACGTATCAGGTTCCCGCGCTGGTCAAGGCCGGGTTCCGGGTCGCCACCGTGGACAATCGGGGGATCGCGCCGTCGGCGGAGTCGGCGGCGGGCATCACCATGGCCGACCTGGTCGGCGACACCGCCGCGCTGATCGAGCACCTGGGCGCGCCCGCCCATGTGGTCGGTACGTCGATGGGGTCGCGGGTGGTCGCCGAGCTGGCGCTGGCCCGGCCCGAATTGCTGGGCAAGGCGGTGATGTTCGCCGCGACCGCGCGTCCGCATCCGGTCTCGAGCACGCTCAACCGGGGCGAACAGGCCTTGTACGACAAGGGAATCCAGTTGCCGCCCGAGTACGCCGCCGCGGTGAAGGCGATGCTCAATCTCTCCCCGCACACCCTGGCCGATCCCGCCAAGGCGCAGGAATGGCTCGACATCTTCGAATTCACCTCGGGCAAGGGCACTCCCGGCACGCGCGCCCAGCTCGGGCTGGACCGTTCACAGGACCGGCGCGAGGCGTACCGCGCGATCACCGTGCCGAGCCTGGTCGTCGGTTTCGCCGACGACCAGATGGTGCCGCCGCGGTTCTGCCGCGAGGTCGCCGAGTCGATCCCGAACGCCCGCTACGCCGAGATCGAACGCTGCGGCCACTACGGCTACCTCGAACAGCCCGACGAGATCAACCGCCTCCTCGTCGAATTCCTCACCGCCGCGTGATCACCGTTCTCCCCGAAGGACTCTCATGAGCGACTCGCTTCCGCCCTGCCCCGCGTGCTCGTGTGAGTACACCTACGAACTCGGAGCCCTGCTGGTGTGCCCGGAATGCGCCAACGAATGGGCGCCGACCGCGGCCGATGACGCCGGCGACGCCGTGATCCGGGACGCCGTCGGCAATGTGCTCGCCGACGGTGACACCGTCACGGTGATCAAGTCGCTCAAGGTGAAAGGCAGCCCCACCGGCATCAAGGCGGGCACGAAAGTGCGCAACATCCGGCTGGTGAACGGCGTCGGCGATCACGACATCGACTGCAAGGTCGACGGCATCGGGCCCATGCAGCTCAAGTCCAGCGTCGTGAAGAAGGCCTGAGCGGGCGTCAGGTCGGCTGGATCAGGGCTGCGGCGGCGGCCGCGGCGATGGCCGACGCCACGGCGCCCAGCGCGGGGGAGTCGAGTTTCCACTGTTGCCAGTACAGCGGGACGTCGATGTGGGCGTGGCCGTCGAGGTTGACGAGAGTTCCCGCCGCCCTGTCCTTTTCGGTTTGCAGGTCGGGGAGCATGCCCCAGCCCATGCCGAGGCGCACCGCGTCGCCGAAGGCGTTCGAGGACGGCACGTAGTGGGTCGGCGGGTCGATCGGGTCGGGGGAACGGCCGCGTACGTGACGGAACTGCAGGTCGTCCTTGCGGTCGAACTGGATCATCGGCACGTGCGCGTAGGACCCCCGTCGCGCGCCGTCGGGGAACCAGTACCGCGCGAAATCCGGACGGGCCAGCGCCTGATATCGCATGGCCCCGAGCGGCTCGACCCGGCATCCCTGCACCGGCGTGGCCGTGGCGGTGATGGCCGCCATCACCGTCCCGTCGCGCAGCAGGCGGGTGGTGTGCTCCTCGTCCTCGCGGTGCAGTTCGACACAGACCAGGTGGCTCACCTGGGCGAGCGCGGGCATCACCCAGGTCTCCAGTGAGTCGGCGTTCACCGCGATCGGGATCCGGGGGGCGCGTCCGGCGGGCCGATCGGCGTCACCGAGTTCGCGGGCGGTGTCGCGGGCGAGCAACTCGACCTGGCGGGCCAGGCGCAGGACGGCGAGCCCGGAGTCGGTGGCGCGCACCGGTTTCGAGCGTTGCAGCAGGATGCGGCCCGCCGCTTCCTCGAGCGCCTTGATCCGCTGGCTGATGGCGGAGGGGGTCACGTTCAACCGCCGAGCCGCCGCGTCGAAGGTGCCCTCGGTGAGTGCCGCGTCGAGCGCGCGCAACTGGTCCAGCTGGAAGTCCACGTAAGGGATTCTAATGGTGCTGAAGAATCATTAGCTGGTCTGAAAATCTACGGTCTCTTAACGTCGAAGGCGTGACGGCTTCCTCCGCGGCACTGGCCGCCCTCTCCGGATTGGGCTTCGGGCTCTCGCTCATCGTGGCGATCGGCGCCCAGAACGCGTTCGTGCTGCGCCAGGGCATTCGTGGTCAGCACGTACTGCCGGTGATCGCGGTGTGCGCCGTGTCCGACATCGTCCTCATCGCGGCGGGTGTCGCCGGTTTCGGCACGATCGTCGAGGCGATGCCCGCTCTGCTCACCGTCGCGAGGTACGCGGGCGCGGCGTTCCTGCTCGGCTACGCCGTGCTGGCGGTGCGGCGGGCCCTGAGCTCGTCGACGCTGATCGCCGAGGCCGCGGGCGCGTCGGTGGCCGTCGGCGCGACGGTGCTGACCTGTCTGGCACTCACCTGGCTCAATCCGCACGTCTACGTGGACACTGTGATGCTGCTCGGCTCCTTCGCCAGCACCTATGCCGGACCCGAACGCTGGTTCCTGGCCGCGGGCGCGATGGTGGCCAGCGTGCTCTGGTTCGTCGGCCTCGGCTACGGCGCGCGCAAGCTGGCGCCGCTGTTCGCCCGGCCGCTCGCCTGGCGGGTACTGGATTCGCTGATCGCGGCGGTGATGCTCACACTCGCGGTCGGCCTGCTCGTCGCGTGAGCTCGCGGGGCCGGGCACGGGTCAGGTCTCGTCGCCCCAGGGCGTGACGGGTGGTTTCACCCACAGCAGCTTCTCGTCCGCGTGCGTGCGTACCGCGGCGGCGTGGCCGGGATTACGCGCGGCCCACGCGTCCTTCTGCGCGAGCAGGTCGGCGACCACCTGCCAGGTCTCGCCGGTGCTCGGCGGATTGGTATCGGCGGCCCTGGCCAGTTTGCGCAGGGTGGCCGCGGGCAGCGCGAGTAGTTCGGCGCCGCGGATATCGCGGGCCCAGACGTAGGCGGCCAGCCGGCGGGCCTTGGCGACGCGGCTCGCGGTGGCCGCGTCGGAATGCGCGTGATCGGGTGCCTGATCGGCGCTGTCTGGCACGGGGCGATTCTACGACGAACGCCCGCGCTCCGGTCGGTGGTGACCGGGGCGCGGGCGTTCACCCGTCAGGTGGCTCAGTACGCGCTGTTGACGTTGTCCATCGAGCCGTAGCGGTGCGCGGCGTAGTTGCAGGCCGCGACGATGTTGGAGACCGGGTTCCAGACGTCGAACGGGGTGCCCTCGACGTGGTACGCGGCGAAGGTGGGGTCGATCACCTGCAGCAGGCCCTTGGAGGGGATGCCCATCGCGGCGTTGGAGTCCCACAGGTTGATCGCCTGGGGGTTACCGGTCGACTCGCGCATGATGTTGCGGTGGATGCCCTCGTAGCTGCCGGGGATGCCCTTGGCGGCCATGATGTCGAGGGCCTGGCGGATCCAGCCGTCCAGGTTGTCCGGGTACGCCGGCGGGGCGGGCGCGGGCTCGGGCATCGGGGCCGGTGCGGGCTCCGGAGCGGGCGCGGGGGCGGCCTCCGGCGCGGGGGCGGGAGCGGGGGCCGGGATCGCCTCGACAGCGGGGGCGGCGCCGACGGCGGGGATGTTCTCCGCCTGCTCGACGACCATGGCAGCACGCTCGGGCACGCTGTCGTCCGCGAAGGAGACGGCGGAGGACGCGGCTACGGCGACCAGACCGACCGCGGCGACCGCCACGGTGAACGCCTCACGGCGCGAACGACGGCCGAAAACGGTGCTGAGCTTGTCTTTGTTGAGCATTGCTTTTCTGTTCCTTCATCTCTGTCTGGCGACCGCTGGCCCTGGTGAGGGCGCGGGGGATCGCGCAGCGCGCACGCGGCGGCGCACGCCGGTCAGGCGATGTGTTGTTTCTGTCTGTATGGGAATGTGCGACGCTGTCGGGGTCGGACTCGCTCGATGGCGGTCCGTGCGCCGCACGGTGCTCCACAGCTGGCTGCGGGGAGACCACGCGCTGTTCGATCCCAGGCTCCGGAGGTTGGATACTTCCGGGCTGACCAAACCGCAGGTCCGTTTTTGACCTGATTGCAGAATGGTCACGAGTGGTTAACAGAAGGTGAACGGAACCTGAACGGCAAACGATGCCGATCTTGGTCGCTTCTTCCGGCAGTTGCGGAATCGTTATGTATGCAGGGGGTTTGCGGCCGAGATCGGTGTGGCCCGCCTCACAGAAAAAGTTTGCCCAGATCGGGTTTCATGAGCGTTTGCGCAGCTCCAGGGTGTCCGGATCGGGACTCCAGTGGCTTGCCGGGCCGATGTCCACGCCGATCCGATCACGGAATCGTGACCGTCGGATGTCCGCCGCCGTCGGGGCGCGGAGGCCGGCCTCGATCGCCGGCGTCTTCGCCGGAACGGCGGAGTGCTCAGGCGGGTTCGAGATCGCCGGGCGTCCAGCTCTGGTCGTAGAACCGGGTTCCGGGTCCGTAGAGCCGCACGATGACGAAGAACCCCTTGCCCGGCACGGTGGCCAGCCAGTTGCGTTCGTCGACATCGCCGGGCTTGTGCGGGCCGAAGTGGATGGTGTACGCGCCGTCGGGATCGGCGGTGGGCCGGTCCATGGTGTTGATCGAGGGAAACGGCTGTCCGTTGTCGAGGCCGGACGCGGTGACCGGGTCGTAGATCGCGACCGACCAGAACAGCGCGGCGGGGATGTCGGCGGGCAGACGCAGGGTGTACGAGCGGGCGCCGTCGAGCCAGTCGCCGTGGGCGTCGCGCATGGTCGCCGGGTACTTGGCGCCCTTGTCGACGAGGTCGACCACCATCCCGGGCGAGTTGGAGTAGGCGGAGGTGAAGTAGCCGGTGCGCTGTTCGAGATCGGTGTAGGTGCCGCTGGACCGGAATTCGGTGTTCTCCCCGGCGAAGACGTTCAACCACGCGCGACCCGGATAGTAGGAGCCGCCCGGTTCGAGCGGTACCAGGTTGGTGATGGTGACCTTGCTGATCGCGAACGCGGCCCGCGCCGCCTTGTCGAGCAGGTCCCGATCCTCTACGGAGGGCGCGAATTTCGCGCCCTTGTCGATCCCGATGGTGTGCAGGAAACCCCGCATGTCCAAGTCCGCGGGATCGACCGCCTCGCTCTGGATGAATCGGTCGAGCATGTCGAAGTAGGAACCGTCGCGGGGAAACAGCATGTCCAGCTCGACTCCCGAGGCATGCGGGAACTGCATCGGCTCGGCGTCGTCCTTGTGGCCGAGTGGGTAGATCACGGTCGCCTCGATCCGGGCGACAGGGTCGGACAGGTCCGTGGGGTCCTTGAAGAACGCGCGCCAGAACAGGAAGACATTGTTGGTGCGCGACCGATAGACGAATCCCTCATCGGGGTCGGGCCCGTCGTAGTCCGGCGGCAGGAGCACGTAGGTGCCGCCTTTGCCCGCGTCGGGGCCCGCCAGGCCGACATCACCGGTGAACAGGTGGCCGCCGATGACCGGTCCGTGGATCGGGCGCTGCCAGAAGTCGTCGAAGACCCCCTGCACGCCGGGCGGCGCCTCGACGACCAGCGGACCGTATTCGGCGAGGTCGAGATAGCCCATCGCGTACACGACGTCGAAATTCGGGGTGGTCACCAGTGTCTTGGCATCGATGCGGTTCTGCCACACCGGCAGCACGGCGTACCCGGCACCGAAGCGTCGCTCCGAGGCTTCTTTCATCGCCCAGATGTTGATCGCGGGCAACGTCCACAGGTACGCCTGTACCGCCCGCTGGAAGCGCAATTCGTCGGTGAGTACGCGCACCATCTCGTCAGGGGCGAACCCGCCGTCGAAGTCGACTCCGGCCAGCTCCTCATACCGCGACACGAGGTCCCCTTTCCTGCCGAGATCACCCGGACCCGGCCAGGTCCGGTCACACCAGCAGACCCGATCGGGCCGAGTTCGCACCTCACCCGAAGCGGGTGAACTCGACGCGCCGGAAGTTTGCGGATCCGGCTCGGCGCCCGCGACGTGACCGTTGCGATGGACTCCCGGCGACCGTGTACGGCACGTTGCGTGGAATGTGACTGGACACACAGGGATTCGTGACCTGATGTGGCTTCACCCCGAAACGAAGCAGGTCAGGCCCGGTAACCGGACCTGACCTGTTGCTACTGTGCGCCATCAGGGACTCGAACCCCGAACCCGCTGATTAAGAGTCAGCTGCTCTGCCAATTGAGCTAATGGCGCTTGTTTGCTCGGATCGCGACTCTAGGAGAGAACCTCTCGGCTTCTCCGTTCGCCCCGCTCTCCGGTGCGGAACAAACATTAACAGGCTCGGGGCCGGAAAGTGAAATCGGGCTCTGACCAGCAGCGATGCCGGGCGATCCGGGTTGTTAACGATCGGGGGCCGAGTGCGTATCTAAGGGATGTGACTTGGTCGTGTCGCGGGGGCTTTCCCGTTTGTGCCGACCAGGCTGACTGGCAGAATGGCTGGGACGACGAACCGTACGCCCCAGCCGGCGTGGATGGCACGGGCGTGGACCGTCGGTGGGATCTGCGGCGCACAGTGACTGCGTCGGTATGGAAACGGGGTTGACATGGGTAAGAAGCGGGGGCGACCTCGGTCGCT
This sequence comes from Nocardia neocaledoniensis, assembly GCF_029868625.1. GTDB lineage: Bacteria > Actinomycetota > Actinomycetes > Mycobacteriales > Mycobacteriaceae > Nocardia > Nocardia neocaledoniensis_A. Next base: position 44,471 of record NZ_JARWOJ010000119.1, read on the forward strand.
GCGGACGATCGTTCCGGTGGTGCTGCTGGCGGTGTTCGCGTTGGGCGCGAGTGCCTGCTCGGCGGCGGAAGGCGCTGGAGTCGAAGTCGCGATCGACCGTAACCCGATCACCGAGCTGATGAAGCCGAAATTGGTGTCGGCGATCAAGGATGGGCAGGTCGGCGTCTCGCCGGGCATGCCGATGGCCTTCCAGGTCGAGGACGGCAAATTCACCGATGTGAAGCTCACCAACAAGGAGGGCAAGGCGGTCGCGGGTCAGCTCGCCGCGGACGGGCGCTCGTGGGCGACCACCGAGGTGCTCGGGTACGGCAAGACCTATCAGCTGACGGCGTCGGCGATCGGTCTCGGCGGCGCGAACGCCTCGACGCTCAGCTTCACCACCAGCTCCCCGAACAACCAGACCAAGCCCTACCTGATGCCGGGCGAGGGCGAGGTGGTCGGCATCGGCCAGCCGGTGGCCATCCAGTTCGACGAGAACATCCCGGACCGCCGGGCGGTGCAGGACGCCATCAAGATCACCACCGAGCCGCCGGTGGAGGGCGCGTTCTACTGGGTGAACAATCGCGAAGTGCGGTGGCGCCCAGAGCATTTCTGGGCTCCGGGCACCAAGGTGACCATCGACGTGAACGTCTACGGCAAGGACCTGGGCAAGGGTCTGTTCGGCCAGGACAACATCCACTCGTTCTTCACCGTCGGTGACGCGCAGATCTTCACCGCCGACGACAACACCCACCAGGTGACCGTGGAGCGCAACGGCGAGGTGATCATGACCATGCCGACCTCGATGGGCAAGGACTCCACGCCCACCGACAACGGCATCTACATCGTCGCCGACAAGCACGACAAGCTGATCATGGACTCCTCGACCTACGGTGTCGCGGTGAACTCGCCCGACGGCTACCGCACCCCGGTGGACTACGCGACGCGAATCTCCTACAGCGGCATCTTCTTCCACTCGGCGCCGTGGTCGGTGGGGCAGCAGGGCTACTCGAACGCCAGCCACGGCTGCCTGAACCTGAGCCCGGCCAACGCGCGCTGGGTGTACGAGAACGCCAAGCGCGGTGACATCACGATCGTGAAGAACACCGTCGGCGGCACGCTGTCCGGCGTCGACGGGCTCGGCGACTGGAACATCCCGTGGCCGGAATGGAAGGCGGGCAACGCCGACGTCTCCTGACGCGCGAAAGCGTAAGGGCCACCGGATTATTCCGGTGGCCCTTCGTCGTTCTCGGGGGAGGTCAGGCGGGGGTGGGCAGCTCGCTGCAGTCCATCATCGCCTCGCCCGCGACGGCCAGCGCGCTGCCGAGCGCGCCGCAGAGGATGCGGCCGCCGAACAGCAGGCGGTCCAGGTTGGGCAGGCCGGCCGAGCCGGTGCCGGAGGACCCGGTGGTCTCCAGGCCGGTGGTCGAACCGCTCTGCGCCGAGCCGGACTCGGGCTGCTCGGTGGGCAGACCGAAATCGCCGGCGGGCGCCGCGGCGACATACGGAGACAGGGGCAGGCCGGGCTCAGCCGCCGCGGTCCCCGCGATCGGGCCGAGCGCGGTGGTGGCCGCGAGAACGGCGACGACGGTGGAACGCTTCATCAAGGGGTCTTTCCGGTCGAACCTGACGAGAGATGCCGCACAACTGGGCGGTGGTCCAGAGTGTAGCGGGCAAACGTGATCTTCGTCATGACACCGGCGGGGACGGTCAGGCGGTCGCGGCGAGACCGTGCTCGGGGCCGCGGAGCTCGGCCGAGATGCTGACCCCGGGGTCGCCGACGACCACGCGCCGGACGCCGCAGCGGCAGCGTTGATAGGCGACAAGACCGTCGCTGGTGCGATGGCACGATTCGATCCACCAGGTGTGGGAGGTGTGGCTGCTCATGTCCCGAGTCTGATGTAATGGCATTGTGCATTACAACCATTACGGTCGGGAGCCCGTGCAACTCGGCATCGAGCTGCTCAACGAGCCCTGCGCCTCGGCGGCCGAGCTGGCCGAACGCTGCGCCGCCGCCGGGCTGGTCCTCTCCGTCCCGCCGACCGACGCCGACGTGACCTCGGTGACGGCGTTCCTGGCGCGCTGGCGCCGGGTGATCGAGTGCGCGGACCGTCCCGCCCGCGCCGACCTGCTCAACGCGCTGCTGGCCGAGTACGCCTCCGCGCCTCGCCTCACCGATCACCTCGGCGACGGCTGGCACCTGCACTTCCGCGACCCCGGCGTCGCGACGGACCGCCAGATCGCCGCGCTGATCACCGTCGGTACCGCGCTGCATCTGACCGGCCTGGGCATGGACCGGCTCGGTGTCTGCCAGGCCGACGGATGCGTCCGGGTGTACGCCGACATCTCGCGCAACGGCAGGCAGCGATTCTGCAGCCCGGCCTGCGCGAACCGGTCGGCGGTGCGCAGACACCGGGCCGGCCGCGCGGTCGGGTGATCGATGGCGAACCGGGTAGGCACGGCGCCGGGCGCGCGGTCGGGTGGTAGACGACGGCACCGATACTCGCGGGCGTCAGCTCTGTCGGTGGAAGTCACTCCAGTACAGGGAAGTTGGCGCGCAAGACGTTGTGTGGATCGCGGGCCTGCTTGATCGCACGGAGGCGGGCGAGGGTCGCCGGGTCGAAGGCCGCGCTCGCCGATTCGCCGGGGGCCAGGAAGGTGTACGGCTTGGCGCCGGTGATGTGGGTGCCCAGGTCGTCCACGATGGTCGCGAATCCGGCCCTGACGTCGTCGGCCGTCTGTGGCAGGCCGAGTCCGAGCAGGTAGAGCGCGTACGGCTCGGTGACCGGCCCGCGCGCACCGTCGGCGGGGTCGGCCTTCGCCAGCGCGCCACCGAGGCTGCGGATCTGGATGTTGAGCAGGGGCGCGACCGGCGCATCGATGATCGTCTTCACCACCGTGTCGCCGAGGTCGGTGAGCAGTTCGCCGCGCGACAGAGACGGCGTGGGGTCGGTGGGTTCGGCCGTGATGGCGCCGACTCGGTCGGGGGTCATGGCGCCGCGAGTATCGGCGAGCGCGCCCGCGATCGTATCGAGCGAACTGGTCAGCGCGCGGCCCTCGGCGGGGTCGCCGAGGTAGGCGACATCGATGGCGACGGTCGGCACCGCGCCGGGCAGCTGGTAGCGCTGCAGCCACACCGAGAGCTCGGTCGGTGCCGATGCGGTGAGTGCGGTGAACGTCTCGAAGACCTCGGCGGTGCGGTCGGCGGGCCAGCTCACCCGGCCGCCGTAGAGCTGGGGCAGCTCGAACAGATCGAACTCCAGCGCCGTGACGATTCCGAAGTCGCCACCGCCGCCGCGCAGCGCCCAGAACAGGTCGGGGTCGGAGTCGGCGCTGATCCGGCGTCGCTCGCCCGCCGCGTCGACGATCTCGAGCGCGGTGACCGCGTTCGCCGCCCAGCCGTGCGCGCGAGAGAACCAGCCGAACCCGCCGCCGAGGGTGTAGCCCGTCACACCGACGACGGGATTGCTGCCCGCCAGGCCGGTCAGTCCGTGCGCGGCGGCCGCGGCCTGGACGTGTCCCCACTGCGTGCCGGAGCCGACGCGGGCGGTGCGCCGATCGGGGTCGATGCTGATCTCGTCGAGCCTGCCGGTGCGCACCAGGATGGCATCGGCGATGTCACCGGTGGCGCCGTGGCCGGTCGGCTGGGTCACCACGGTGCGGCCGGTGCGCTGGGCATGGCGAACGACCGAGGCGATGTCCTCGGCGTCGGCAGCCGTGACGACGGCGGCCACCGATTGGCTCACGGCCGTGTTCCACGGCCGCGCGGCCTGCTCGAAGTCCTGCTCACCCGGCAGCAGTACCGTCCCGCGGACGGTGGTGCGCAGCGCGTCGATTCCCATGTTTCCTCATTCCCTCGTGGCGTCACCGGGTCGACGACGCGGGGAAGGCGACTGTGACACACCGGGCCCGAGGACGGTGTTCACCAGGTCCTCGACCTCGGCGGGATCGAGCGCCGTGGGGGTCAGCAGGCGCCGGTAGATCACCGCGCCCGCCAGCGCGGTCGCGGCCAGGTCCGGGTCGGCGCCGGGCGGGAAGTCTCCGGCGGTGATTCCGTCGCGCACGGCGGCGACGAGGGTTCGACGGCGCTCGGCGTTGTATCGGTGGAACAGCTCGCGTAGCTCGTCGTTGCGCTCGGCGGCGTCGATGAGCGCGGGGGTGCAGTCGGCGACGGTCGAGCCGGTGAACGCCGTGGCCAGGTGCCCGACGATGGCGATGACCCGTTGTCGCGGTGTCCGGCCGGTCAGCGGATCGTCGGCGGAGCCGGGTTGGACGTTGAGCGAGCGCAGCGCGTCGGCGATCAGCGCGAGTTTGCCCGGCCAGTGCCGGTAGACGGTGCTCTTGGCGACGCCGCTGCGGCGGCACACCGACTCGATGGCGAAGCCGCCGTAGCCGGCTTCGGCCAGTTCTTCCAGCGCGGCGGTGAGCACACGGCGACGCGACTCGGTGATCCGGGGATCGACATGGGTTTCGGCCTGGTCCACGACGCTATCGTACGGTATCGTTCTATAGCGAGACGCTACCGTTTCGTAGTTGACCGAGGAGGTCGACATGATCACCATTCGCTACATCGTCGACGATGTCGACGCGGCCGTACCCTTCTACGCCGAGCGGCTCGGCTTCGCCGTCGTCATGCACGCCCCGGCGGGCTTCGCGATGCTCGACCGCGACGGCCTCCGGCTGCTGCTGAACCGGCCCGGTGCCGGTGGCGCCGGTCATCCGGACGACGCGGGCAGACGCCCGGCGCCCGGCGGCTGGAACCGATTCCAGCTCGCCGTGCCGGACCTGGACGAGGTACTCGCCGGACTGGAGCACGCGGGCGTGCGGGTCAGGACGAGCATCGTCGAGGGCGGGGGCGGGCGACAGGCCGTGATCGAGGACCCGTCGGGCAATCCGATCGAGCTCTTCGAGTCGAAGGCCGGTGAATCCCGGTGAACGAGTGAGGCCCAGGTCGGGATCGCTCCCGGCCTGGGCCTCGGTGGGGGTGAGTGACGGGACTCGAACCCGCGACAGCCAGGATCACAACCTGGTGCTCTACCAACTGAACTACACTCACCATCGCCGGTGAATCACCGGCGCCGTAGATACTAGCGTGTTTCGGGCGTCAGTCCCTAATCCGCTGGTCGGGGGCTTGTTCCGGTGACATCCACGGCCTCGGTGACCGCTTCGGCGACCGCGGCGATCTCGGTGGTCGACGGGCCGGGCAGCGGCACGAACGCGGTGCGGCGGTAGTACTCGAGCTCGCGGATGGATTCCTTGATGTCGGCCAGCGCGCGGTGGGCGAGACCCTTTTCGGGCTGGCCGAAGTAGATGCGCGGGTACCAGCGCCGGCACAGCTCCTTGATCGAGCTCACGTCGACCATGCGGTAGTGCAGGTGCTCGTCGAGCTCGGGCATGTCGCGGGCGATGAAGCCGCGGTCGGTGGCGATCGAGTTGCCGCACAGCGGAACCGTGCGCGCGGTGGGCGCGTACTCGCGGATGTAGGCGAGCACCTCGGCCTGGGCCTGCTCGAGCGTCACCGTGGAACGCCGAACCTCTTCGGTGAGACCGGATTTCGCGTGCATCTCGGCGACGACCGGTGGCATGCAGGCCAGGGCGGCGTCGTCGGCGTGGATGACGATGTCGACACCGTCACCGAGGATGTTCAGGTCGCTGTCGGTCACGAGCGCGGCGATCTCGATCAGCTTGTCGCTGTCGAGACGGAGCCCCGTCATCTCGCAATCCATCCAGACCAGGAGTTTGTCGGACACCTGAGCCACCCTAACGGGGTGCGGGCGCGCCCGGGCGGCAGGTGTGTCGTGCGGGCGAGGCGGGACCAGGAGTCGACCGGCGGCGATACAGTTTGCCTTGATCTCCCCGCACCACGTTTCGAGCATTTCTTGCGTACGGCAGTTGTGACCAGACGGAGGACGCGCGATGACCACCCCCCAGGAGAAGGCGGCAGCGGCCCGCAAAGCGGCCGAGGAAGCGGCCCGGGTCGCCGCGGAGGCCGCGGCCGCCGCCGAGGCCGCCGAGCAGGAAGCCGCGGCCGCGAGTAGCGAATCATCGCGGGCGCCTGCGGCATCCGGTGCGGCCGCCGAGATCGCCGCGGGCTACGCCTTCGACGGACCGGCGCTCGAACTCGGCACCGTGATGGTCGATGGCGCCGCGGATCCCGCTGCGCGCGTGCGTATTCCGCTGCGGATGATGAACCGGCACGGCCTGGTCGCCGGGGCCACCGGCACCGGTAAGACCAAAACACTGCAGGGCATCGCCGAGCACCTGTCCCGGGCGGGGGTGCCGGTGGTGATGGCCGATGTGAAGGGCGACCTGTCGGGCTTGGGCGAACCCGGTGCCGACGACGAGAAGATCAGGGTGCGCGCCGCCGAGACCGCCGCGACCGACTGGGCGCCGCGCTCGTACCCGACGGAGTTCGTCTCGCTCGGCACCGGCGGCATCGGCGTGCCGATCCGGGCGACGATCACCTCCTTCGGCCCGATCCTGCTCAGCAAGGTGCTCGGCCTCAACGACACCCAGGAATCCACGCTCGGCCTGATCTTCCACTGGGCCGATCAGCGCGGCCTCGCCCTGCTGGACCTGAAGGATCTGCGGGCGGTGATCACCCACCTGACCAGCCCGGAAGGCAAGGAAGACCTCAAGGGCATCGGCGGGGTGTCGGCACAGACGGCGGGAGTGATCCTGCGCGCGCTGGTCAATCTGGAAGCCGAGGGCGGTGACACCTTCTTCGGCGAACCCGAGCTCGACCCCGCCGACCTGCTGCGCACCGCGGGCGGGCAGGGCGTGATCACGCTGTTCGAACTCGGTCAGCAGGCCGCGCGGCCGGTGCTGTTCTCCACCTTCCTGATGTGGGTGCTCGCCGACTTGTTCCAGACACTGCCCGAGGAGGGCGATCTGGACAAGCCGAAGCTGGTCTTCATCTTCGACGAGGCGCACCTGCTGTTCGCCGAGGCGTCCAAGGCGTTCCTGCAGCAGGTGGAGCAGACGGTGAAGCTGATCCGGTCCAAGGGGGTGGGCGTGTTCTTCTGCACGCAGTTGCCCACCGATATCCCGAATCCGGTGCTGTCGCAGCTCGGCGCCCGCGTGCAGCACGCACTGCGCGCCTTCACCCCCGACGATCAGAAGGCGTTGTCGAAGACGGTGCGGACCTACCCGAAGTCGGCGGTCTACGATCTCGAGGAGGCGCTCACCTCGCTGGGCACGGGCGAGGCGATCGTCACCGTGCTCTCGGAGAAGGGTGCTCCGACGCCGGTCGCCTGGACCAGGATCGCGCCGCCGACCTCGCTGATGGACACCATCGGTGACGACGCCATCAAGTCCAAGGCGCTGTCGAGCCCGCTGCAGGGCAAGTACGGGCAGAGCGTCGACCGGGAGTCCGCCTACGAGATGCTGCTGGCCAGCGTGGCCGCGGCCGAACCGGCGCCGGAGACGCCGGAGCCGGCGGGCCGCTCGCAGGCGCAGCGGGAGGAAGACTCCGCGGCCGAACGGATCATGAAAAACCCGGCGGTGAAGAGTTTTCTGCGCTCGGCGGCGAGCGCGGCGGGCCGGGAGATCAGCCGCAGCCTGTTCGGCACGCGCAGGCGTTAGCGCGCGCCTGGGGGACACCGCAGGTCGTGCGGTGTCCCCGAAAGCAACGGGCGCTGGTCAGCTGCTGCCGAACCAGCCCCAGGGGAACCAGTGGTGTCCGCCGCGGCCACGATCACGGTCGCAGTACTCCCAGTCCCGGTCGTTCCAGTGGTTGCGGCCGTACTTGTCGTGGTCGCAGCGGTGGCCGCGGTCGCGATCGCAGTAGTCCCAGTCGCGATGCTTGTTCCAGTCATCGCAGCGGGGGTTGCTGGTGTGCACCGCGGCCGGTGCGGCCGCGGGCAGGGCGGTGGCGGGGGTGGCCATGGTCAGCGGGAAGGTAGCTGCCGCACCCACCACGGCGGCGCTCAGGAGCAGTCGGCGTAGACCGGCCGTGCTTGTCGTTGTGGTCTTCATGATCGCCTCTTCCGGCGCGGAATTCGGTGCGCCGTGTGTCGAGTTGGATGAGAGTCCCCGACACTCTGATCGTAGGCGCGTCACCGGCGTCACCACCAGGCTGTGGCGGCACTCGACCTGGGCGGATCTCCGCGGTCGGGGCGGGGTTCTCCGCCCGCGAGTCACCGGACCGACTGGCTGTCCGCCCCTGATCCGGCCGGTGTCCGGGCCGGCTCGGCGACGGCCGACGGCGGGTCGGCGATCTCGCGCATCAGCAGGTCCGCGGTTGTCTCGCGGCGCAGCAGCTGCCTGGTCCGGCCGCCGGTGACGGCGACGATCGGCGGCCTGCCGACGGTGCTGTAGGTCGAGGCGAGCCCGTGGTGATAGGCCCCGGTGCACGGCACGGCGAGCACCTCGCCGGGACGCAGGTCCGCGGGCAGCCGCACGCCGGTGGCGAGGAGTTCGCCGGTCTCGGTGTGCCTGCCCGCGATCGACGTCGCCCGCTGGGCGCCGGTGGGATGCCGGTTCACCACCACCGCGCCGTCGTGCCCCCGGCCCGGGCCGCAACCGCCACCGTCGACGAGGACGCGGTGCCCGCCCTCGGCGGTCTCGGTGACGGCGAGCACCCGGTAGAGCGTGACCCCGGCCCTGGCGACGATCGCGCGCCCGGGTTCCATGGCGATCACGGGGCGGGGGAAGCGGTGGCGTGCGCACCCGGCGTCGAGGGCGTCGTCGAGGATGTCGGCGAGTTCGCGCAGGTTCAGTTCCGCGTCGCCGCCGCGATAGGCCACCGCGTGCCCGCCGCCGATGTCGAGATGGGTGAGCAGCAGGCCGTATTCGTGGTCGACCCAGGCCATTTCGCCGATCATCCGGCGGATCGCCTCGCCGTAGTGGTCGGGGTTGTGGATCTGCGCGCCGAGATGGCAGTGCAGGCCGGTGAGCCGGAGGTTGGGCTGCGCCGCGATCCTGGCGACGGCGGTCTCGAACGACGCGCTGCCGAGCGGGAAGCCGAAACGCGGGCCGCCGGGGACGTCGACGCCGGGGTCGACGCGCAGCAGCAGTTGCCGCGGCGTGACCGCCAGCGCGGCCAGCAGGGTGATCTCGGTGAGCGAGCCGACCACGATGCGCCCGACGCCGCACTCGACGGCGGTCCGGAGCTCGTCGAAGGTCTTGCCGTTGCCGTGCAACACGATCCGGCCCGGATCGATGCCTGCGGCGAGGGCGATCGACAGTTCACCGGCCGAGCCGACCTGCACCGACAGGCCCTCCTCGGCGACCCAGCGCGCCACCGCGCCGACCATCAGCGCGGTGCCCGCGTAGACGATCTCGGCGTCGGGGAAGTGCTTGCGATAGGCGCGGCAGCGAGTCCGCACCTCGGCCTCGTCGACCACGTGGACGGGGGTGCCGAATTCGTCGGCGACGTCGGTCAGCGCGACCCCGCCGAGCGTGATGCGCCCCTCGTCGTCGTAGTGGGTGTCGGCGGGCCAGACCGCGGGATCCAGCCGCGGCACGGTGGTCGCGCGCAACGAAGGAAAGATCTCGAGCAACGTCACGGTGTCTCCTGGGGACGCCCCCGCGCTCCGACGGCGGGGCCGACTCCAGGACTACGCCGCACGCGGGCCGTCGAACGCGCTGTTGACGAGTCCTTGACCCCGGGGCGGACGTTCCTGACGGGTTGCTGACGCGGCCACCCGTCAGGGTGGGCTCAGCCGCCCAGCTTCTTGTAGAACGCGCCCGCGATCGGGGCGGTCACCGCGCGCGGGCCGTAATTGCCCGCCACGCTCATGCCCTTGCTGATCAGGCCGGGCACGATGCGCATCTTGTTGCGCGCCAGCGCGTCGATGGACACCTTGGCGGTGTACTCCGAGGAGACCCACAGGAAATCGGGGACCATCTTGTCGACGATCGATTCGTCCTCGGGCGCCGGAGTTTCCGTGCGGACCGGGCCGGGCGCCAGCAGCGTGACATGGACGCCGCTGCCCTTGAGTTCGCCGCGCAGCGACTCCGAGAAGGTGTTGGCGAACGCTTTGGACGCGGCGTAGGTGGCGTTGTTCGGGATCGGCATGTTGCCCGCGGCCGAGCCGCTGATCAGGATGCCGCCCGCCTTGCGCTCGAGCATGCCGGGCAGCACGGCCAGCGTCAGATCGTGCACAGCGGTCGCGTTGAGTTCCATCTGCGCGCGCTCGTAGGCGAAGTCCAGCTCGGCGACCGGGCCGAAGGTGGCGATGCCCGCGTTGTTGCACAGGATCGCGATATCGCGCACGGCGAGCTCGTCGACCAGGCTGGCGCGCTGGGTCCGATCGGCGAGGTCGACCGCGCGCACCTCGGCGGTGATCCCGTGCGCCAGCGTGAGCCGCTGGGCGAGCTCGGTGAGGATCTCACCGCGCCGCGCGACCAGGATCAACGAGTAGCCGCGCCCGGCCAGCTCGGCGGCCAGCGCGGTGCCGATACCGGAGGACGCGCCGGTGACGACGGCACGATTGTCTGCAGTGGGGGAGGGCAAGCTCACCAGGGCGAGCTTAGGGGATCTGCCGCCGACGCCGCCGACCGAGCCGGGATCGTGAACACCCGGCGAGGCGGCCCTAGGCTGACAGCTGTCATGACGGTCAGCGATATCGCAGCACCCCACCCGGCGGGCGGCGCCACGACCGGTCACCGAGCCGACCGGTACGGCCCCGCCGCGCCCTCGTCGACGAGGACGGCGTCGATCGGTGGAGGTCGGACATGACCGGCTCCCCGGTGTTCGGGATGGGGGACGAGCCGACGGCCGCGCCGACCTGGCCCGCACTGACCGACGACGAGATCGTCCGGGCGATCGCCGCGACCTGGGGTGGGCCAGAGCCCGCCGAGATCGAATGGCGCAGCGCGCGCCCGCTGTCGTCGACGGTGGGCGTGCGGTTGACCGACGGTGCGCAGGTGGTCGTGAAGCGGCTCCCGGTGCGACTGCGTGACCTGGGCGCGCTGACCGAGGAGCACCGCTTCATGGCGCACCTGCGCACCCGCGGTATCCCGGTGCCCGCGGTGCGGGCCGCCGTGGGCGATCGGGGCACGTCGACTGAAGAACCTGCTCCCGTCGGTGTCGATCCGGCGCCGCGGACCGACGCCGTGCGGCAGGTCATCTCGGCGACAGAGGTGAGGACGGCCGGGACAGGCCTGCCCGGCGGCGAGGCGTACGTCTACGAAGTTCAGCGGGCCGGGGTCGGGGCGGACCGGTATCGTGCCGACTTCTCGTGGACGCCGTATCGCGACACCGATGACGCGGCCGGCGCCGGGGTGATGCTGGCTCGCCTGCACGTGGCGGCACAGGGCTACGACGCACCCGCTCGACCGGCCCGACCCCTGGTGGCCGGCCTGCACGGCGACAGTGTCGTCAGCGCGTTCGACTGGCACATCGCGCGTCGACCGGCGCTGGCGCGGTTCCTCGCCGACCACGACTGGCGTGCCGAGATCCCTGATCTGCGCGTCGATCTCACCGGCACCGAACCGCTGTGGACACACGGCGACTGGCATCCGACCAACCTGCTCTGGCAGGGCACGGAGGTGGCCACCGTGTTCGACTTCGGTCTCGCCGACCGCACGACCGCCGTCTTCGACCTCGCCAATGCCATCGAACGCGCCGCGGTGGACTGGGTTTCGCTGCGCGACGGTGGCCCGGCCCACGTCCGCGAAGACCAGGTGCGCGCCCTGCTCGCGGGCTACCTCTCGGTTCGCCCGCTGGCACGCGCCGAGCAGTCCGCCCTCGCGGACCTGCTTCCGCTGGTCCACCTCGGCTACGAACTCTCCGAGATCGACTACTTCCTCGCCGTCGCCGATCAACCGCGAAACGCCGACATCGCCTACCGGGATTGGCTTCTCGGCCACCTCGCGTGGTTCCGCACACCGACGGGTCAGTCGCTGCGCGCTTTGGTCCGCGAGTCCGCCGCCGGTTAGCGCGAGGGATCACGCACGCCGCCACCACGCAGAGCACCGCCCCGCCCACCGGATGCGAGGTCGGCGGACGGGGCGGTGCGACGGTCGTCCGTCGCGTCGGACGACCGGGTCGGGGGGGTCAGGCGGGCCGCCCGGCGGGTGCCCAGGTGGGTTGCGGGCTTTGGGTAGAGTTAGGCGGCCCGGTCGGTGTCGTCGGTCAGAAATCCTGGCCTGCTCCAGCCCGCATTGTTGATCAGGATATCCAACCCGCCCCAGGCATCGACTGCGCACTGAACGGCCTGTTCAGCAGCGCCTTCTGCAGTGAGGTCGACCG
>NZ_JARWOJ010000120.1 GCF_029868625.1 Nocardia neocaledoniensis
CGGCACCGGCCGCGAACGCCTTCTCCGACCCGGTGATCACCACCGCACCGATCGAATCATCGGCCTCGAGCTCCTCGAGCGCGGCCACGACATCATCGAGGACCTGCTTGTTGAGCGCGTTGAGCGCCTTGGGCCGGTTCAACGTGATCCAGCCGACCCGGTCTTTCGTCTCGAGCAGGATGGTCTCGAACTCGCTCATTCGGCGGCCTCCCCGGAGCGGTCGCGGATGTCGGTGACGATCGCCGAGAAGTCCCGGCCCGCGTCGGTCTGGTTGAACCGCTCGTAGATCGCCGCGGCCAGCTCACCGAGCTGTCCGTCGATCCCGTTGGCGCGCAACGCGTTCGCGGCAAGGGTGAGGTCCTTCGACATGAGCGCGGTGGCGAAGCCGGGCCGGTAGTCGTTGTTGGCCGGGCTGGCCGGGACCGGGCCGGGGACCGGGCAGTAGCTGGTGAGGGCCCAGCTCTGGCCCGAGGCGGTGGACACCACGTCGAAGAACGATTGGTGGCTGAGCCCGAGCCGCTCGCCGAGGACGAGGGCCTCCGAGAGCCCGATCATCGAGATGCCGAGCAGCATGTTGTTGCAGATCTTGGCGGCCTGGCCGACCCCCGCGTCACCGCAGTGCACGACCTTGCCGCCCATCACGCCGAGGACATCGCTCGCGTCGGCGAAATCCGCGGCCGCGCCGCCCACCATGAACGTGAGCGTGCCGGCCGTGGCGCCGGCGACGCCACCGGAGACCGGTGCGTCGAGGGGCCGATGCCCGGCCGCGACGGCCTGGGCCGCAGCGGCTTTCGCGTCCGCGACGTCGATGGTGGAACAGTCGATGAACAGGGTGTTCGGCTCGGCGGCGGGCAGCAGCTCGGCGTAGACGTCGAGCACCAGCTTGCCGTTGGGCAGCATCGTGATCACGATGTCGCGACCCGCGGCCGCCTCGGCGGCGGTGGCCACCACGGTGGCGCCGTCGGCACGTGCCTGGTCCTGGGCCGCGGGCACCGGGTCGTAGGCGAGCACGTCGTAGCCGGCCCGCACGAGGTTGGCCGCCATCGGGGCGCCCATGTGGCCCAGGCCGAGGAAGCCGATCTTCTTGGTCATCGCTGTGTCTCCTGTGTCGTCGCCCGCAGTTCCCGCTCGCCCAGGTCGGCGAAGTACGCCGCCACCAGGTCGTCGCTGACATCGGTGAGGGTCGCGGGCGCCCACCGCGGATTCCGGTCCTTGTCGATGACCTGGGCGCGAATGCCCTCGACCAGGTCGTGCGAGGCGAGCGCGGCGATGGAGACCCGGTACTCCTCGTCCAGCACCGCCTCGAGGCTCTCCAACCGGCGCGCGGCACGCAGCGAGCGCAGCGTGACCTTCAGCGCGACCGGTGATTTCGCCAGGATGTCGTCAGCGGCCTTGGTCGCCTCGGGAGCATCGGCGGCCCGCAGGCGCGCCACGATCTCCTCGACCGAATCGGCGGCGTAGCAGGCATCGATCCAGCCGCGCTGGGCGAGCAGGTCCGAGGCAGGCGCGGGCTGGGCGACCGCGGCGATCGCCTGGTCCACGCTCTGCGTGCGCAGCGCGGCGAGGAGCTCAGGGAGCGCGGTCGACGGCACGTAGTGGTCGGCGAAACCGGCCGCGATCGCGTCGCCCGCGGTCATCCGCGCGGTGGTCAGCGCGACGTGGGTGCCCAGTTCGCCCGGTGCCCGCGCGAGCAGGTAGGTGCCGCCGACATCGGGAACGAAGCCGATACCCACCTCCGGCATCCCGATACGGGACCGCTCGGTGACGACGCGGTGGCTGCCGTGCGCGGACAGACCGACCCCACCGCCCATCACGATGCCGTCCATGATCGCCACGTACGGCTTGGGGTAGGCGCCGATCAGCGCGTTGAGCAGGTACTCGTCCCGCCAGAAGCGACCGGTCGGCGAATCCGCGCCCGCCGTACCGTCTTTCGCGTCGGCGTGGATGGCGACGATGTCACCGCCCGCGCACAGCCCACGCTCCCCCGCGCCGGTGAGCACCACCGCGCGGACCGCGTCGTCGTCCGCCCACGCGCGCAGCGCGTCGGTGATCGTCAGCGTCATCGCGTGGTTGAGCGCGTTGATGGCCTTGGGCCGGTTCAGGGTGATCAGGCCGAGTCCGTCGGAGACGGAGATCAGCACTTCGGGTTCGTCGGTCATGCCGCTCCTGTCACTGCGCGGGCGACGACCACCCGCATGATCTCGTTGGTGCCCTCGAGGATCTGGTGGACCCGCAGGTCACGCACGATCTTCTCCAGCCCGTACTCGTGCAGATAGCCGTAGCCGCCGTGCAGCTGCAACGCCTTGTCGGCCACCGCGAAACCGGTGTCGGTGGCGAAACGCTTGGCCATCGCGCACAATTCGACCTTGTCCGGCGCCCCGGCGTCGAGTGCGGCGGCGGCCCGCCACAGCAGGGTGCGCGCCGCTTCCAGCTCGGTCCGCATGTCGGCCAACTCGAAGCGCAGGGCGTCGTTGCGGATCAGCGGCGCGCCGAACGCGTGGCGCTCGGTCAGGTACGGAACCGACTTCTCCAGCGCGGCCTGCGCACCGCCGACCGAGCAGGCGGCGATGTTCAACCGCCCGCCGTTGAGCCCGTTCATCGCGATCGAGAAGCCGTCGCCCTCCTCGCCGAGCCGGTTGGCGACCGGCACCCGCGCATCCTCCAGGATCACCTGGCGTGTCGGCTGCGCGTTCCAGCCCATCTTCCGTTCGTTCGGCCCCACGCTCAGCCCCGGGGTGTCGGCGGGCACGATCAGCGCCGAGATGCCGCGCGCGCCGTCGCCGCCGGTGCGCACCATCATCACGTACACGTCGTTGGCTCCCGCGCCGGAGATGAACTGCTTGGCGCCGGTGAGGACGTAGTCGTCGCCGTCACGAACGGCCCTGGTGCTCAGGGCCGCCGCGTCGGACCCGACGCCCGGCTCGGTGAGGGCGTAGCTGCCGAGCAGTTCCATCGAGGCCATGCCGGGCACCCACCGGTGCCGCTGCTCCTCGGTGCCGTAGGCGTCGATCATCCACGTCGCCATGTTGTGGATCGACATGTACGCCGCCACCGACGGGCAGCCCGTCGCGAGCTGTTCGAAGATGCGCACCGCGTCGAGCCTGCGCAGGGCCGAGCCGCCGACGTCCTCGGCGACGTAGATGCCACCGAGGCCGACCGGACCCGCCTTGCGCAGGACGTCGACCGGAAAGTGCTTGTGCTCGTCCCATTCCAGGGCGTTCGGCGCGAGGAACTCGTCGGCGAACTGGCGCGCGGTCTCGGTGATCGCGCGTTCGTCGTCGTTGAGAATGAACATCGACGCTCAGTCCATCGTCGGGATGACGAAGGCGTTGGACTCCTTCAGCCCCGCGGGCCAGCGCTGCGTCACCGTCTTGGTCTTGGTGTAGAAGCGGATCGAATCCGGGCCGTGCTGGTTCAGATCGCCGAAGCCGGAACGCTTCCAGCCACCGAAGGTGTAGTACGCGATCGGCACCGGGATCGGCACGTTGATGCCGACCATGCCGACCTGCACGCGAGCGGCGAAGTCGCGGGCGGTGTCGCCGTCGCGGGTGAAGATGGCCACGCCGTTGCCGTACTCGTGCTCGTTCGCCAGGCGCAGACCCTCCTCGAAGTCCCGCGCGCGCACCACGGTCACGACCGGGCCGAAGATCTCCTCCTTGTAGACACGCATGTCCGGGGTGACCTTGTCGAACAGGCTCGCGCCGACGAAGTAGCCGTCCTCGGCGCCCTCGACGGTCAGCCCGCGCCCGTCCACGACCAGCTCGGCGCCCTCGTCGACACCGATCTGGACGTAGTTGTTGACCCGGTCCACCCCGTCCTGGCCGACCAGCGGGCCGAAATCGGCACCCGGGTCGTCGGAGCGGCCGACATTGAGCTTGTGCACCCGCTCGGTCAGCTTCGCGACCAGCCGGTCCGCGGTCTCCTCGCCCACCGGCACCGCCACCGAGATCGCCATGCAGCGCTCGCCCGCCGAGCCGTAGCCCGCGCCGATCAGCTGATCGGCCACGTCGTCGAGGTCGGCGTCGGGCATCACGATCGCGTGGTTCTTCGCCCCGCCGAAGCACTGGGCGCGCTTGCCGTTGGCGGTCGCGGTCTCGTAGATGTACTGCGCGATCGGAGTGGAGCCGACGAAGCCGACGGCCTTGATCCGCTCGTCGCGCAGGATCGTGTCGACGGCTTCCTTGCCGCCGTTGACCACGTTGAACACCCCCGGCGGAAGCCCGGCCTCGAGGAACAATTCGGCCAGGCGCAGCGGCACGGACGGATCACGCTCGGACGGCTTGAGGACGAACGCGTTGCCACACGCCAGGGCGGGGCCCGCCTTCCACAGCGGGATCATGGCCGGGAAGTTGAACGGGGTGATGCCCGCGACGACGCCGAGGGGCTGGCGCATCGAGTACACGTCGATGCCGGTGCCCGCGCTCTCGGTGTATTCGCCCTTGAGCAGGTGCGGGATACCCACGGCGAACTCGATGACCTCGAGGCCACGCTGGATGTCGCCCTTGGCGTCGGCGATGGTCTTGCCGTGCTCGGACGACAGCAACGCCGCCAGGCTGTCCATCTCGTCGTTGACCAGCGTCAGGAACTTCATCAGCACCCTGGCCCGCTTCTGCGGGTTGAACGCCGCCCACACCGGCTGCGCGGCCGCCGCGTCGGCGATCGCCGCCTCGACCTCGGTGGTGTTCGCCAGCGGAACCCGGGCCTGCACCTGGCCGGTATTGGGGTCGAACACGTCACCGAACGCGCCCGAGGCGCCCGTCACGTGCTCGCCGCCGATGAAGTGGGTCAATTCGCGAACCATGCCAGTCCTTTGCCGAGGGTCGATGCGCGGAGCGCAAGTCTGAGGTTATCCAATAGTTGGATGTCCATGTAAATGGGACCTTCGCATCCACGGGGGATCTCTGTCAATGCCGCCCGGGTTATCGTCCGACTATTGACAGAATGCCAACAGGGTGGCCACTCTGGTGCCGCAGGACTCCACAACGAGAAGAGGAAACCCGATGACCACCGACGCCGACTCGGAGCTGCAAGGCCTGGCCGAACTGGCCCGCAACTTCTTCGCGAACACCGTCGCGCCGCAGCGCGAGGAGTTCGCCGCTCAGGGATACCCGAGCCGGGAGGTCTACCGCCAGGCCGGCGAGCTCGGCCTGCTGTGCATGTCGATCCCGGAGGAATACGGCGGCGGCGGTGGCACTTTCGCGCACGAGGCCGTGCTCTTCACCGAACAGGTCAAGGGCGGGGACTCGGCCATGCAGCTGGGCGTGCACACCGGGATCGTGCCGCACTACCTGCTGGCCTACGCCTCGGAGGAGAACAAGAAGCGCTGGCTGCCCAAGCTCGCCTCCGGCGAGTGGATCGGCGCCATCGCCATGACCGAACCCGGCACCGGCTCGGACCTGCAGAACATCGCGACCAAGGCGGTCAAGGACGGCGACGACTACCTGATCTCGGGCGCGAAGACCTTCATCTCCAACGGCCGCAACTGCGATCTGCTGATCATCGCCGTGAAAACCGACCCGACGCAGGCCGCCAAGGGCGTCTCGCTGGTCGTCGCCGAGGTCGCCGACGACACCCCCGGCTTCGAACGCGGCAGGCTGCTCAAGAAGGTCGGACAGAAGGGGCAGGACACGACCGAGCTCTTCTTCGACAACCTGCGGGTGCCGCAGGCGAATCTGCTCGGCGCCGAGGGCGAGGGCTTCATCCAGCTGATGCAGCAACTCCCCCAGGAACGCCTGATCTGCGGCGTCGCGGCCGCCGCGGCGATCGAGGCCGCCGTGGCCGAGACCCTCGCCTACGTCAAACAGCGCAATGCCTTCGGCAAGCCGCTGTTCGCGATGCAGAACACCCGCTTCGAGCTGGCCGAGTGCGCCACGATCGCGGAGGTGGTGCGCACCTTCGTCGACGCCGCGGTCGACAAGCACCTGCGAGGCGCGCTCGACGTCAAGACCGCCGCGATGGTCAAGTACTGGACCACCGATCAGCAGTCCCAGGTGATCGACCGCTGCGTCCAGCTACACGGCGGCTACGGCTACATGGAGGAGTATCCGATCGCGCGCATGTGGGCCGACGGCCGCATCTCCCGCATCTACGCGGGCGCGAACGAGGTGATGAAGGACCTCATCGCCCGGTTCCTCTGAGCGGCCGCCGCTACTTGGCGTCGCCGTAGCAGTCGACCACGGCGGTGGTGAAGGGAAACCGTACCGGGGTCTCTCCGAAGGCGATCCGGCCGGCGGTGTCGGCCGCGGTGGCGATCGCCTCGGACACCGCCTCGGCTTCCTCGGCCGGGCAGTGCACGATCACCTCGTCGTGCTGGAAGAAGACCAGCTCGGCGCGCAGTCCGCCGTGGAAGAGAGTGTGGCGCAGGCCCGCGAGGACCAGCAGCGCCCAGTCGGCGGCGCTGCCCTGCACGACGAAGTTCCGGGTGAAGCGGCCACGCGCCCTGGCCGCGGGGGTGTCGGTGAAACCGGCGAGGTCGTGGTCTCCGGCGACCGACAGCGGCGTGCAGGTGCGTCCGAGCCACGTGCGCACGAGGCGGCCCTCCGCCCCGGCGTCGGCCGCCTCGTCGACGTAGGCGACCGCGCGCGGGTACCGGCGGCGCAGGGCGGCCATGTGGGTGAGGGCGTCACCGGAGGTCTGGCCGTAGATGGCGCCGAGCAGGGCCAGTTTCGCTTCGGCACGGGTACCGCCCAGACCGCGGGCGGCGAGGTCGGCGTACATGTCCTCCGCGCGGCTCGCCGCGTCCATCAGGCCGGGGTCGCGGGAGATGGCGGCCAGGACGCGCGGCTCCATCTGGTCGGCGTCGGCGACCACGAGCGACCAGCCCGGATCCGCGCGGATCGCCTGTCGGATCACCTTCGGAATCTGCAGGGCGCCACCGCCATTGGTGGTCCAGCGACCGGTCACCGTGCCGCCGGGCAGGTACTCGGGCCGGAATCGGCCCTCGCGCACCCACTGTTCGAGCCACGACCAGCCGTGCGCGGTGTACACGCGATACAGCGATTTGTAGGCCAGCAGCGGCGCGACGGCCGGATGGTCGACGCGCTCCAGTTCCCATTTCCGGGTGGAGGACAACACGATTCCGGCGCGAGCGAACGCCTTGACGATCTCGTTGGGCAGATCGGCACGCACCCGGACCCCGCCGAACGCCCGCGACACCTCGTCGGCCAGCTCGGCCATCCGGCGTGGTTCCCCACCGGCGAATCGTTCGCCGAGCATGGCGTCCAGGAGTCCCCGGTGGATGTCGGCGCGCCACGGGATCCCGGCCC
Source organism: Nocardia neocaledoniensis (assembly GCF_029868625.1). GTDB lineage: Bacteria > Actinomycetota > Actinomycetes > Mycobacteriales > Mycobacteriaceae > Nocardia > Nocardia neocaledoniensis_A. The sequence continues at coordinate 7,266 of NZ_JARWOJ010000120.1, forward strand.
GCGACATCTCGGTGGCGACCAGCATGCCCGCCGACTCGGCGGCGATCAGCAGCCGCATGCGGTCGGGATGTTCGGTTCGCGCGGTCCGCGCGAGCTGTCCCGCGTAGACGGCGAGCAGGGCGTCGAATTCGTCGACGCCGGGTGGGAGTGGGACCGTGGTGGATTCGAACAGCGAGGGCTGGGTGTCGGCGGCGCGCAGGGGCGGATCGGGTGGCACGGGCAGGTTGCGCAAGCGGGCCCAGGCGGCCGCGAGCGAGCGCGCCTGACCGGACTGCCCCTCCTCGTACCCGATCAGCAGGGCTTCGGCGGCCTGGACGTCGTAGCACCGGTCGACCCGCACGCCCGCCGCCAGCAGCGCGCGGTAGAGCTCCGGGGTGGACCGCCAGACCCACCGTTCGACCTCCGGATGGGCGCGGATGCCCGCCGCCACCGACGGCTCGGTGTGGACGGGTCCCGCGGGCCTGCCGTCCGGGCCGAGCGGACACAGGCGCGCGCCACCGTCGCCCGTCTCCGCCACCGCCCACCGCATGCCGTGAGTCTGGCAGCAGGGTCCGACACGACGACCGCGCCGCGCGGACCCCACGGCCCCGGCTCACGTCGTGGCCGGCGCCTTCGGTTCCGCGCCTTGCGGTTTCGCCGGCCACCAGACCTTGTCGCCCAGCAACTCGAACAGCGCCGGCACCACGAGGGTCCGCACGACAAAGGTGTCGAGCAGGATGCCGACGCCGACGACGATGCCCAACTGGGTGAGGGTGATCAACGGCAGCACACCCAGCACGCAGAAGACCGCGGCCAGCACCGCACCGGCACTGGTGATCACCGCGCCGGTCGAGGCGACCGCCCGGACCATTCCCTGCGTGGTGCCGTAGGTGGCCGCCTCCTCCCTGGCCCTGGTCACGAGGAAGATCGTGTAGTCCACGCCCAGCGCGACCAGGAACAGGAACCCGAACAGCGGGACATTGGTGTCCAGTGCGGGGAATCCGAAGACGGTGTCGCTGATCCAGCTGCCCGCGCCGAGGGCCGCGAGCGCGCTGAGCACCGTCACACCGACGAGCAGCAGCGAGGCGGGCACCGCCCGCAGCAGCACCAGCAGAACGAGCAGGACCACGGCCAGGATCAGCGGAATCACCAGCGCCTGGTCGCGACGCGCGGCGTCACGGATGTCGAGGGCTTCCGCGTCGGATCCGCCGACCAGCGCTTCGGCGCCGGGGACAGCGCCGACGGCGGTCCTGATCCCCTCGACGGCCGTGAACGCCTCGGCCGAGCCCGGCGCCGCGTCGAGGACGACGGACCAGCGCGACAGATCCTCGTCGGTGCCGGTGCGGGTGGCACGCGAAACCCCGTCCACGCCTTCGAGTGCCGATTGCACGGCGGCGTCGGTGGCGGTCCGGGCGACCACCACGGCCGGGTCGGCGGAGCCGGACGGGAAGTGCGCGGCCATGGTCCGCAACCCGTCGACGGATTCGGCCTCGACCCGGAACTGCTCGGTACGCGAGAGCCCGATATCGGTCGTGAGGAGCCCGGTAGCGAAGACCACCAGCACCGCGGCCGCCGAGCCCGCGACGAGAGCGGGGCGGCGCACCACGCGGGTCGCCACCGAGGCCCACATGCCGTGCTCGGCCGGATCGCGGCCGTCCGCGGCGGGCACGAACGGCCAGAAGACGCCGCGTCCGCACAGCGCCAGGGCGGGCGGCAGCGCGCACAGGACGAAGACCAGGGCGACGACCAGGCCGGCGGCGGCGAACGCGCCGAGACTGCGGGTGTTGGGCAGCGCGGCCAGGAGCAGGGTCAGCAAGGCCAGAACCACGGTGACATTGCTGGCGACGATGGCGGGCGCGGCATGCCGCACCGCCGCCCGCAGCGCTTCGCGATGATCGGTGTGCCGATGCAGCTCGTCGCGATAGCGCGACACCAACAGCAGCGCGTAGTTGGTGCCGGCGCCGAACACCAGGACGCTGGTGATGCCGGAGGTCGAGCCGTCGAAGGTGAGGCCGGTGAGCTGGGCCAGCGCGGTGCCCACGCTGGTGGCGACGCGGTCCGCGAGACCGACCACGGTCAGCGGGACCAGCCAGAGCACCGGCGAGCGGTAGGTGAGGATGAGCAGCACCATCACCACCAGCGCGGTGACGATCAGCAGCAGCGTGTTCGCGCCGGAGAACGAGTCGGCGATATCGGCGCCGAAGGCGGGCCCGCCGGTCACCTGCACCCGCAGCGGCTCCGGGAGGTCGGCGGTCACGGCCGCGCGCAGCTCGTCGATCCGCTCGGTGAGCGCGAATCCGTTCAGGTCGGCCGACACCGGGATCGGGGCGAGCGCGGCACGTCCGTCCGGTGCCGGGACCAGGCTGTTCGGGGATGCCCCGACCCGCACGAGCGTGGCATCCAGTGCCGCCAGATCCGCGGGCGTCAACGCCCCGTCGTCGGTGCGGGTAGCCACCGCGATCGCGGCGGCCTCCCCCGCGCCGGGGAACTGTGCGAGCGCCTCGGCGGCCCTGGCGGACTCCGACGTCGACGGCAGTGAGACGGGCGCCTGGCCCGCGCTGTCGTTGGCGCCTGCCAGCCCCATGACGGCCACGGCGGCCGCCACCACCGCCAGCAGCATCACCCACGATCGCCGCCCGGTGACCAGCCGGGCGAACCGATCCCAACCCTGTTGTTCGTTCGCTCCCATCACGGACCGTACTATTTCAGAAACTTAACTATCTGGCAATGTCGCGCGCCCCGGGGCGGCTAAGCTCGCAGCCGGACCGAGAGGAGACAGCGCGTGGACGAACACACCGCGAACATCGATCCGGCCGCCGACCGAGCGGGGCTGGAGACCGAGATCGCGCGGGACCTGCGTGCGCTCACCGCGATCTCCGAACAGATCGGACACGTCTTCGCGCGTTCGAACAGCTTGCGGCCGAACGACTTCCGCGCGCTCATGCACGTCGCCACGGCCGAGGCCGAAGGCGTGCCGGTGACGGCGGGGCAGTTGAGCAAGCTCATGGGCGTCTCCGCGCCCGCCGTCACGTACCTCGTCGAGCGGATGATCGAATCCGGCCATCTCGAGCGGGTGCCCGACGAGACCGATCGCCGGCGCGTCCATCTCGGCTACACCGAGCACGGCATGTCCGTCGCGGCCGGCTTCTTCGGCCCGCTCAGCGCACGCACGAGGGCGGCGCTGGCCGACCTGCCCGACAGCGACCTGGCGGCGGCCCATCGCGTGTTCGTCGGGATCACCTCCGCGCTGCGCGAGTTCTACGGCGAATTGCCGGGGCCGACAGCCGACTGACCGCGATGTCGGCGACTGCCACCCAGATCACCGAACACGGCGTCGCGCTCGCACCGTCAGTTCGCTGAATCGGCGACCGAGGCGCCGGTACGGATGCGTTCGGCCGCGGCGATGGTGGCCGCCCCGAGATCGGCCAGCGCCGCACTCGACAGCCGGGAATCCGGACAGGAGACGACCGAGGCGATGACCACCCCGCGCTCGTCGCGGATCGGCGCCGCCACCGTGACCACGGCGTTCTCCGGCCCGAGCTCCTCGGGCAGATAGTCGATGGTGATGAGTTCGGTGATCACCGAGCCGAGCTGGGCCCGCAGCGCCTCGGTGATCGGCGAATTGCGCAGGCCCGCCAGGACTTCCAGCATCGGCGTCGAGTCGTCGACGAGACGTTCGACCGAATAGCCGCGCGTGCGGATCTCGGCGAGGACGCGCGCGAGACGGTCCCGGTGCGCCGGGTCGGCGGTGGCGAGCCAGGCGCGCCGGGCCGCCTCCGGCTCCCAGGCGATGAACTCGCGGCAGACCGGCGGCGCGAGCGGCAGGCGGCGACCCGCGCGGATCCAGCCCGCCGAGGGCTCCCCCACGACCTCGGTGACCACGATGCTGTCACCGTCGCGTTCGGCCAGGAACACCGGATGCCCGGTGTTCTCGGCGAGCGCGCGCAGGTGCGGCGCGGCGGTGCGGCGCAGCGGGAACGCGGCCTCGGCACGGCGCGCGACGGCCAGCAAGCGCAGGCCGATGCCGTAGCACCCGTCGTCGTCGCGCACGGTCCAGCCGTCGGCGGTGAGCTGGGTGAGCACCGCGTGGGCGGTGGCTCTGGACAGTCCCGCTTCGCGCACGATGCGCGCCAGCGACAGCCGATCGGTGGCATGTCGCGCGAGCAGTTCCAGCACTTTCACCACCCGCTGCGTCGGCGGGGAGGCCACGCCGACGACGGAATCGGCGCTCGCCCCTTGACCGGCGTCCGTGGCCGGGCTTATCGTCGGTGTCACAATATCGAACAATAGCGTCGAATATTCGACATCGCAAGCCCGGGTGAGTCTCACCCGGCGTCGCGACCGAACGAAGTGGGTGAACAGTGCAGACGGGGTACGAGCTGTCGCACCTGGCGGCCTTGGAGGCCGAATCGGTGCACATCTTCCGGGAGGTGGCGGCCACGTTCGAGCGACCGGTGCTGTTGTTCTCCGGTGGCAAGGACTCGGCGGTGCTGCTGCACCTGGCGCGGCGGGCCTTCTGGCCGGCCCCGCTGCCGTTTCCGCTGCTCCACGTGGATACCGGCCACAACTTCGACGAGGTCATCGAATTCCGTGACCGGACCGCCGAGCGCACCGGCGCCCGGCTGCTGGTCGCCCGGGTCCAGGACGACATCGACGCGGGCCGTTCGGTGGAGCGTCCCGGGGGCACCCGCAATCCGCTGCAGACCACCACTCTGCTGCGCGCCATCGGCGAGCACCGTTTCGACGCGGTCTTCGGTGGCGCCCGCCGCGACGAGGAGAAGGCCAGGGCCAAGGAGCGGGTGTTCAGCTTCCGCAACGCGTTCGGCGAGTGGGATCCGCGGGCACAGCGCCCCGAGGTCTGGAACCTCTACAACGGACGGCACCAGAAGGGCGAGCACATCCGGGTTTTCCCGCTGTCGAACTGGACCGAACTCGACATCTGGGAGTACATCGACCGCGAGGCCGTGGAACTGCCCACCCTCTACTACGCGCACCGGCGCCGGGTCGTCGAGCGCGACGGGATGTTGTTGTCGGTAGGCCGGTTCCTGGCTCCCGAACCCGGCGAGACCACCGTCGAGGCCACCGTGCGCTTCCGCACGGTCGGCGACGCGACCTGCACCGGCTGCGTCGAGAGCGAGGCAGACACGGCGGCGAAGGTGATCGCCGAGACCGCGGCCACCCGGCTGACCGAACGCGGCGCCACCCGCGCCGACGACCGGATCTCCGAGACCGGCATGGAAGACCGCAAGCGAGAGGGCTACTTCTGATGAGCCGCAACCTGTTGCGCCTGGCGACCGCGGGCAGCGTGGACGACGGCAAGTCGACCCTCATCGGCAGACTGCTCTACGACTCCAAGTCGCTGTTCGACGACCAGCTCGCCGCCATCGAGCGTGTGAGTGCCGAACGCGGCGGCGCCGCGGCCGATCTCGCGCTGGTCACCGACGGACTGCGCGCCGAGCGCGAGCAGGGCATCACCATCGATGTCGCCTACCGCTACGTGACGACGCCGCGGCGCAAGTTCGTCATCGCCGACACCCCGGGCCACGTGCAGTACACCCGCAACATGGTGACCGGCGCCTCGACGGCCGACCTCGCGCTGATCCTGGTCGACGCCCGCACCGGGGTGTGCGAGCAGACCCGCAGGCACGCCTTCCTCGCCACCCTGCTCGGCGTGCCGCACCTGGTGGTGTGCGTGAACAAGATGGACCTGGTGGACTGGTCGCAGGAGCGATTCGAGGAGATCCGGACCGAATTCGCCGCCTTCGCCGCGAAACTGACCGTGGGCGATCTGAGTTTCGTGCCGGTCTCGGCACTGCTCGGCGACAATGTGGTCGACGCGTCAGCGCACATGCCCTGGTATCCCGGGCCGCCGCTGCTGCGCCACCTCGAGGACGTGCACATCGCCTCGGACCGCAATCTCATCGATGCCCGCCTGCCGATCCAGTACGTCATCCGCGCCCAGCAGGGCCTCGATCACCGCAGCTACGCGGGCACCGTCGCGGGCGGCATCTTCAAACCGGGCGACGAGGTGGTGGTGCTGCCCGCCGGGCACACCTCGCGGGTCCGCGAGATCTGGGGCCCCGGCGGCACCAAGGTCGACGAGGCGTTCACCGGGATGGCGGTCTCGCTCACCCTCGACGACGAGATCGACGTGGGCCGTGGCGATCTGCTGGCGCGACCGGGCAATCGCCCGCAGGTCGGCGCCGAGCTGGACGCGATGGTGTGCTGGTTCTCCGAGACGACGCGCCTGCGTGCCGGGGCGCGATACCTCGTCCGCACCGCGGCGCAGATGTCGAGCGCCGAGGTGCTCGACATCGACTATCAGCTCGATGTGAACACGCTGCACCGCATCGAGGACGCGGAGTCGTTGTCGCTCAACGACATCGCCCGGGTGCGGCTGCGCAGCAGACAGCCGCTGCTGTTCGATCCGTATCGGGAGAACCGGCGCACCGGCAGCTTCATCCTCATCGACCCGGTCACCGATCAGACGGTCGCCGCGGGCATGATCACCGGCCGCGACACCGGCGCGCACCGCGAATCGGTCTCGGTGGTGTGGCATCGCTCGGCGGTGACGCGCGACGATCGCGCGCACTCCGGGGCGACGATCTGGCTGACCGGGCTGTCGGGGTCGGGGAAGTCGACCGTGGCGGTGGAAGTGGAACGGCAACTGGTCGCCGCGGGCCGTGCCGCCTACCTGCTCGACGGCGACAATCTGCGCCACGGCCTCAACGCCGGCCTCGGCTTCTCCCCCGCCGACCGGGACGAGAACGTGCGCCGGGTCGCCGAGGTGGCCGCCCTGTTCGCCGACTCCGGCGCGATCGCCATCGTGTCGGTGATCAGCCCCTTCACCGCGCAGCGCGACCGCGCGCGCACCACCCACACCGAGCGCGCGCTGCCGTTCCACGAGGTGTTCGTCGACACCCCGCTGGCCGAATGCGAACGCCGCGACCCCAAGGGCCTCTACGCCAAGGCGCGCGCCGGTGAGCTGCCCGGGTTCACCGGCATCGGTTCGCCGTACGAGCGGCCGGAGCGGCCCGATCTCGTCATCACCCCCGACCTCGGCTCCCCCGCCGAGATCGCCGCCCATATCCTCCGAGAGCTAGGAATCGCAGACCGTTGACCCACTCCAGTACCGCCACCGAGGCAGGCAGCACCGCGCCGCCGGATTCGCTCACCGCGCCGTTCACGGCCGCGGTCGCCCAGGCCGAAAAGCTCATCGCCGGCGCGGAATTCGTGCGTGACGAGGCCGACCTCGCCGAGGGCTACGACTACCTGGCAGCCGGCGTCGCCGCCTGCCTGCGGCTCTCGGGCGCGCACGGCACCAGTCATCCGTACTTCGTGTCCTCCACCGGGCCCTACGCCAAGATGGGCCTCGACAACCCGGACACCCTCTACTACCACGCGAACATCGAGCCCGGCGCCGAGTATCTGGTGACCGGGGTCCGCGGCAGCACCGTCGACCTCAGTTTCCAAGTGCTCAAGGGTGATTACACCGCGACCGACGTGCCCGGCGGCGAGGACGCCTTCGACGATCGACGGATCACGATCGCCGAGGACGGCAGCTTCGCCCTGCGGTTCGGGCCACCGAAGCCCGAACCGGAGCCCGGCTACTTCACCCTGGGCGAGGGCGCGTCGATGCTGGCCGTGCGTGAGGTCTACAGCGACTGGACCGAACGCAAGGGCTCGATCACGATCGAGCGGGTCGACACCATCGGCACCGCGCCCGTGGAGCCGGATCTCGCGCGGATGCGCAAGCGCTACAACGCGGCGGCGAAGATGCTGCTCACCCGCGTGCACACCTGGTTCAACTTCCCGAAGTGGTTCTACCTGGACCTGCCGGTGAACACGCTCACCGCGCCGCGGCTGACCCCGGGCGGGCTCAGCACCCAGTACTCCTCGGTCGGGCACTTCGATCTGGCCGACGATCAGGCGCTGGTGATCACGGTGCCGAAATCGGACGCGCCGTACCAGGGTTTCCAGCTGGGCAGCCTCTGGTACATCTCGCTCGACTACGTCAACCATCAGACGAGCCTCAATCACGCGCAGGCACAGGTGGATCCGGACGGGATGATCCGCATGGTGGTGAGCAAGGCCGACCCCGGCATCGCGAACTGGATCGAAACCACCGGGCGCACCCGCGGCATCCTGCAGTTCCGGTGGCAGCGCACCGACCGGCCGATGACCGAGGCGGACGGGCCGACCGTCGCCGTGGTGCCGATCGGCGAGATCGCGCGCCACCTGCCCCATTTCGAGGACAACCGGATCGACGCCGCGGCATGGCGCGAGCGGATCGCGGCCCGGCAGCGGGCCTTCGCGGAGAGGATGCTCGGATGAGCGGGTCATTGTTGGACGGCAAAGTGGTCGTGGTGTCGGGCGTCGGGCCCGGGCTCGGCCGCTCGATCTGTCTGGAGGCGGCCGCGGCCGGGGCCACCGTCGTGCTCGCGGCGCGCACCGAATCGCGGCTGCTCGAGGTCGCCGCGGAGATCGAGGGTGCGGGGGGCGCGACGCTGTGCGTACCCACCGACATCACCGACTCGGCGGCCGTCGAGAACTTGGTGGCGCAGACCCTGGCGACCTTCGGCGGGGTCGACGCGCTGGTGAACAACGCGTTCTCGATGCCGTCGATGAAGCCGCTGGACCGCACCGATTTCGACCACATCCGGTCGAGTCTGGACATGACGGTCCTGGGCGGCCTGCGGATGACGCAGGCGTTCACCCCCGCCCTTGCCGAGTCCAAAGGCGCTGTGGTGATGATCAATTCGATGGTCGTGCGGCACTCCGAACCGCGCTACGGCAGCTACAAACTCACCAAGGCGGCGCTGCTGGCCATGTCGCAGACCCTGGCCACCGAACTCGGTGCCAAGGGGGTGCGGGTCAACAGCGTGCTGCCCGGCTACATCTGGACCGATCAGTTGAAGTGGTATTTCGGCGAGGTCGCCAAGAAGTACGGCATCACCGTCGAGCAGGTGTATGAGCAGACGGCGTCGAAATCCGACCTGAAGCGGCTGCCCGAACCCGACGAGATCGCCCGTGCCGTGGTGTTTCTCGCCTCGGCGTGGTCCTCGGCGATCACCGGCCAGACCCTCGACGTCAACTGCGGCGAATACCACAACTAGGAGCTCTCGCGATGACCGTGCGCACTGATGTCGGCACCGTGGCCGACCTGCACGCCTCAGCCACCAAACTCACCGGACTCACCGACTTCGGGACCGACGACTACACCGAGGCGCTGCAGATCCTGCTCGACTCGTATCGCCAGGAAGCCGGGCTCACCGAGCTCGGCTCGAAGATGTCGCGCTTCTTCCTGCGTGGCGCCCTCGTGGCCCGCGCGCTCAGCGAGGCGGCGTGGGCCGCCAACCCCGGCTATGTCGACACTCCGGTCACCCGGCCGATTTTCGTCACCGGGCTGCCCAGGACCGGCACCACGGCGTTGCATCGCCTGCTGGCCGCCGATCCGGGGAATCAGGGTCTGGAGATGTGGCTGACCGATTTCCCGCAGCCGCGGCCGCCGCGCGAGTCCTGGGCCGAGAACCCGGCGTATCAGCAGATCGACGCGGGGTTGCGGCAGCACCAGGTGCAGAATCCGGAATTCATGGGGCTGCACTACATGAGCGCCGCCGATGTGGAGGAATGCTGGCAGCTACTGCGTCAGTCGGGGACCTCGCATTCCTACGAGTGTCTGGCCTATGTGCCGGGGTACTCGCGGTGGCTGGCCCAGCAGGACTGGACACCGGCCTACGCACGGCACCGCCGCAATCTGCAGCTGATCGGGATGAACGACGATCGCCGGTGGGTTCTCAAGAATCCCAGCCATCTGTTCAACCTGGACGCTCTGCTCGCGGTCTACCCGGACGCGGTGGTGATCCAGACCCACCGCGATCCGGCCACGATCATCCCGTCGGTGTGCAGTCTCAACGAGCACGCCACCCGCGGCTGGTCCACCGTGTTCACCGGCGAGACCATCGGCCGCACCCAGCTCGACCTGTGGGCGCGCGGACTCTCGGAGTTCGGCGCGGCGCGGGCCCGGCATCCCGAAGCGACGTTCCTCGACATCGAGTTCGACGACCTGCGCGCCGATCCGTTCGCCGTCGTCGCCGGGATCTACGACCGCATCGGGGCCGAATTCACCGAGCAGGCGCGCACCGCCATCGCGGCCCTCGACGCCGAGAGCCGCACCGGTGATCGCAAACCCACCCACCGGTACTCGCTGGCGGACTACGGATTGACCGAGGAGATGGTCGCCGAACGTTTCGCCTGAGTGGTGTCGATCGGTCCGGCTCGAGCCGGACCGATCACATCCCCTCGCCTAGACCCGTTCGAGCGAGCGGTGCGGACCTTCGGGCGGCTCGACGGTGATGACGTCATCCGGCCGCACTGGGCCACCCGCCACGACGACGCCCATGATCCCGGCCTTGCGGATCACCCGGCCGTCTTCGTCGCGGTATGCCACTCGGCTCAGCAGGCCCGCCCGGAACATGTCGATCTGCAGGCAGGGGTTGCGCAACCCCGTCACCTCGACCACGGCCGCCGGGCCGATCCGCAGGAGCGTCCCGACGGAGAGCCCCAGCAGATCGAGTCCGGCGGTCGTGATGTTCTCGCCCAGTTGTCCCGGCCCCACGTCGAAGCCCTGCTCGCCGAGCTCGTCGAACAGCTCGCGCGGCATGAGGTGCACCTGGCGCAGATTCGGCTGCGCCGGATCCTGCGCCACCCGCGACCGGTGCTTGACCGTTTCGCCCGCGTGCGCGTCTCCCTCGACGCCCAGCCCCGCCAGCAGTCGGATGCCGGCCCGCGGCTCCTTGGCGAACGTGTGCTCACCGCTGCTGCTGACCGCGATCACCGTGCCGCTCATCGCGATTCCTCCCCCGCCTCGACGACCATCGCGTCCACTCAGCGTAGTACGCCGCGTTGACCTACAGGGCCGGCCGACCGCTCGACGACCCGATCCACGAGGCTCGCCCGCGGCTGTTCACACCCGTCTCGGGAGGCCCACCGCGATACGTTCACCGGGAGCGAATCCCGGACGACGGTTCCTCGGCAGTCATATTGGCGTTCGTGTGCCAGGTTCCGTCGGGGTAGCTGATGTAGAGCGGGCCGAGGTTGCAGGGGGTCAGGCAGCCGGTGGCGGTGATCAGGGCATCCGGATGGTCGCGGCGCAGGGTGCGGTGGAGGTCGGCGGCGCCGTAGACGGTGCAGCGGGGGCCGCGGCAGACCAGGAGGTGTTGGGTGTGGTCGGGGATGTGGGACCACGCCGGGCTGCGGAAGGCACGCGGGCTCGCGGTGACGGGGGTGCCCTCCTCGCCCAGGCGGGAACGGACAAGTTCCGCGAATCCGGTTGTGCTGTCCAGAGCTTCGGTGACGCGGATGTCGAGATCGCGGTTCCGGGTCTCGCGCCAGTTGGCGACGGCACGGGCGATCCACGTTTCCAGGTAGCGGTCGCGGGGGACGGCCAGCGGGATCAGGGTGACCGGGAGGTCGTGCGCGGCGGCGACGTCGAGGGCGTCGTGGATCGTCGGCTCGCCCTGGTCGAGCAGGGCGTAGCCGATGCCGCACGCCTCGGCGAGCGCCGCGACGGCGGGTACGTCGACGCCGGACGGCGTGGGGCGAGCGACGAGAACGTGGCGGCGGGTCATGCGGCACGCACCGAGCGGGCGGCCGGGACCACCAGGGGCGTGCCGGTCATCGGGTCCTCGATCACCGCGCAGGGGACCCCGAAGACCTCGGCGACCAGGTCGGGGCGCACGATTTCGGCGGGCGTGCCCTGGGCGACCACGCGGCCGTCCTTCACGGCGACCAGGTGGTCGGCGTAGCGGGCAGCCAGGTTCAGGTCGTGCAGGACGGCGATGATGGTGCGCGGCAACAGGTTCCGCAGCACGTCGAGGATGTCGAGCTGATGCGCCAGGTCGAGGAAGGTGGTCGGTTCGTCGAGCAGCATCACCTCCGGTTCCTGGGCGATCGCCAGGGCGAGCCAGACCCGCTGCTTCTGCCCGCCGGAGAGCTGGTCGACGGTGCGGTCGACCAGATCGAGCGTGTCGGTCGAGGTCAGCGCGGCACGGACCGCGGCCTCGTCGGCGGCCGACCACTGCCGGAACCAGCGCTGATGCGGGTGGCGGCCGCGACCGACGAGTTCACCGACGGTGATGCCGTCGGGCGCGACGGGCTGCTGGGGCAGCATCCCGAGGCGCCGCGCCACCGTCCGCGCCGGCATGGTCGTGAGATCGGCGCCGTCGAGCAGGATCGCGCCCGCGCTCGGCGGGATCAGCCGGGCCAGACCGCGCAGCAGCGTCGACTTGCCGCAGCCGTTGCGGCCCACGATCACGGTGAGCGCGCCGACCGGGAAGTCGACGGTGGCGTCGGCGACGATCGTGGTGTCGCCGTAGGCAAGGTCGAGTATCTCGGTGGTGAGATGAGCGGTCATCCAGCGTGTCCGATCCGGGTTGCGCGGGCGAGGAGATACAGCAGGACGGGTGCGCCGAGCAGGGCGGTCACCACGCCGACGGGCAGCTCCGCGGGGAACAGCCGCCGCGCGGCCAGGTCGGCGGTGACCACCAGCAGGGCGCCCGTGGCGGCGGCGGGGGCGAGTCCGGCGCCGCGTTCGGCGACCAGGCGCCGCACGATCTGCGGCGCCACCAGTGCGATGAACGCGATGGGCCCGGCCGCCGCCGTCGCCAGGGCGGCGGCCACCGCCGCGAGAGCGACCAGCGTGGTGCGGTGCGGACCGCGCCGTCCGGCGAGGGAATTGGCGAGTTCGTCACCCAGTTCGAGCAGCGGCAGCGCGCGGGCGAGCACGAGCAGCGCCGGCACGACGACCACCAGCGCGGCCACCGCGAATCCCACGTGCGTCCAGTCCCGATTGGCGAGGCTGCCGGTGAGCCACAGCGCGGCCGCGTGCGCCTGGTAGACATTCGCTGTCGTCAGCACGTACGAGGTGGCCGCGGTGAGCATCGCGGTCACCCCGATCCCGACGAGGACGAGGCGGTACCCGTCGAGACCGTCCTTGCTCGCCACCACGACGATCAGCGCCATGGCCACGGCGGCCCCGGACATGGCCCCGCCGACCAGCGCCACCCCGGAGCCGCCCAGCAGCACACTCACCACCAGGGCGCCCAGGGAGGCACCGGCATTGATGCCGATGATCTCCGGGCTCACCAGTGGATTGGTCGCGATCCGCTGCAGGATCGCCCCGGCGAGGGCGAACGCGGCGCCGACGCCCAGCGCGGTCAGTGCCCTGGGCAGCCGGTCGGCGACGACCACGTCGTATTCGATGCGCGTGCCACCACCGGTCAGCACGCGCAGCACATCGCCGGGCGCGAGCGGATAGTGGCCGACGGTGAGCGAGTAGCCCGCCACGGCGATCGCGACCGCGGCGAGCAGCACCGTCAGCACCACCGATCGCCGCTGTACCCGGAGCACGACGCGACGACCGGGCGAGCGGATCAGGAGGGTGCCGCTGGGCAACACCCGGGGGTGAGTATCGGTCACAGCGTGGCCACCCGCCGATTGCGCACCAGATAGAGGAAGAACGGCGCGCCCGCGAACGCGGTGACGATGCCGACCTGGATCTCCATCGGCCGGGCGACGACCCGGCCCAGGATGTCGGCGAACAGCAGCAGGGTGGGGCCGAGCACCGCCGACCACACCAGCACCCACCGATAGTCCTGTCCCGCGAAGAATCGCGCGAGGTGCGGAACCACCAGACCGACGAAGGCGATGGGTCCGGCGATCGCCACCGCGCCACCGGCCAGCAGGACGACACCGGCGGCGCCGACGGCCCGCACCGCGACCAGCCGCGTCCCGAGCGTGCGCGCCATGTCCTCGCCCATCGCGATCGCGTTCAGCGACCGCGCCACCGAGACGGCCAGCACCGCGCCCGCCACGATGAACGGGGCGACGCCCCACACGGATTCGGCATCGGCGCGGGCCAGCGACCCGACCACCCAGAAGCGGAAGTTCTCGAACGTCGTCCGGTCCAGCAGCGTGATGGCGGTGGTGATCGCCCCGCACAGCGCGGCGAACGCCGCTCCGGCCAGTGCCAGCTTCACCGGTGTCGCCCCGCCGAAGCCGAGGGAACCCAGCGTGTACACGAAGACGGCGGCGACCGCGGCACCGAGAAAGGCGAACCACACATAGCCGGTCGCCGAGGCCACGCCGAGCCCACCCATGGCGAGCACGATGGCCAGCGAGGCGCCCGCGTTGATCCCGAGCAGTCCGGGACCGGCGAGCGGATTGCGGGTCAGCCCCTGCATGATCGCGCCTGCCAGCGCGAACGCCAGCCCGGCGAGGACACCGGCGACGGTGCGCGGCAGCCGGATGTAGCGCACGATCCGATCACTGTCGGACCCGGTGAACTCGGTGAACGCCGCGATCGCCTGGTCCGGGGACAGGGCGTGCGCGCCGATCAGGATCGAGGCCGCACAGGCCACGGCCAGCGCGACACCGGCCGCGAGCAGGCCGGTGCCGCGAACGGCGGGCGTCACCGGCCGAACAGGTCGGGGTGGATCAGCTCGGCGACCAGCTCGGTGGCGTGCGCGATCCGGACGCCGGCGGCCCGGTCGGCGAACAGGAACGGGTGCACTCTTCCCGACCGGACGGCAGTCAGATTCGCGAAGGCCGGGTTCCCGACGAGCTTGTCGACCTGGGGTCGGGCGTCGGCGCGGGTGTAGGTCGCCTTGCAGCACTGGCTGGTCAGGATGATGTCGGGATCGCGGGCGATGAGTTCTTCCGCGCCGATGGCCACATTGCGGCGGGCGGTGAGGTCGGCGAAGGCGTTGGTCCCGCCCGCCGCGTCGATGATCTGGGTGATGAAGTCGAGTCCGCCCGCCACCTGGAAGGACCCGTCGTCCTTGGGCGTGACCACCGCGACGCGCGGGCGTGGTGCGGTGCCCACCTTCGCGCGCACCGCGTCGATCCGCGCGCCCAGCTGGGCGACCACGTCGTCGGCGCGGTCGGCCACGCCCCAGAGCGCGCCGAGGTCACGCAGGTCGGCGTAGACGTTCTCGAAGCGCACGGTCTTCGGGTCGATCGCCTCGTCGGCCAGGCCGTCGGCGCTCGGGCACAGCGGGCTCAGCACCCACGTGCGAACACCCAGCTCGTGCAGGCTCGCTCGGGTGCCGACGCTCTGCTGGGCCGACTTCGCGAACACCCCGTTGAAGCCCGACAGCACGAAATCCGGGTTCTCGGCGAGCAGTTCGTCACGGCTCGGCAGCTTCTCCGTGTAGGCCGACTTCGCCTGCGCCTCCTGGTATTCCGGCAGGACCGCGGCGTCGAGGAACGCCGTGCCGACGAGCCGGTCGGTGACGCCGAGCGCGTGCGCGATCTCGATGGAGGGCTGGTACGCGGCGTAGATCCGCTGCGGCGGTGCGGGGACGGTCACCTCGATCCCGCAGTTGGCGCGGGTGACGGCGTTCGCGCCGTTCGCTTCCGGAACGGGTGGCGCCGCGCACCCGGTGATGACGATCGCGCAGGCGATCAGCGCGACGCCGCGTAGGCGCGCGAGAACAGACGGAGTCAAGGTGCCGGCCTTCCAGGTCCTCGTGGAATGGGTACTTCGTGGCCGTGGCCGGTCTCCTGGCTGACGGGATTGACGCGACGGATCCACCTTCCCAGGGCACACGTGCCCCAGTGGCTCCGGACGACGGTGTCGTCCGGAACGATTCGTCGCTCCCGATCACAGTGGCGAGGGCCGCACCGGTTTCGCACCGATTTCCCGAACACCACGGCTGGCCGGACTGTACCAAGATCGGCCGCCGCGGTGCTCGGCCGCCCCGCTCCGGCTCACCGCCGAGCGAAGCGGGCGTACCAGGACAGCAGGTCCGGGTCGTCGACGGCGCTCGGATCGACGACGCTGCCGGGGTCGGCGCCCTGCAGCACCTTCTTGATCGGGACCTCGAGTTTCTTACCGGTGCGGGTGCGCGGAACCCCCGGTGCCGCGATGATCTCGTCGGGCACGTGGCGCGGCGAGGTGCGGGTGCGGATCGTGGCGCACAGGTGCGCGCGCAACTCCTCGGTCAGTTCGACGCCGGGGGCCAGGACGACGAACAGCGGCATCCAGTAGCCGCCGTCGGGCTGTTCGGCGCCGATCACCAGGGAGTCGGTGATCTCCGGTAGCGGGTCGACGGCCTGGTAGATGTCGGCGCTGCCCATCCGGATGCCGTGCCGGTTGAGGGTGGAGTCGGAGCGCCCGTGCACCACGACGCTGCCGCGTGCGGTGACGGTGATCCAGTCGCCGTGCCGCCAGACGCCGGGGTGGTCCGCGAAATAGGCCGCGCGGTACCGGGATCCGTCGTGATCGCGCCAGAACCCGACCGGCATGGACGGCATCGGCGCGGTGACGACGAGTTCCCCGACCGCGTCCCGGACCGGCTCACCCGCGTCGTCCCAGGCCGCCAGCGCGACACCGAGATACGGTGCGGACAGCTCCCCGGGCCAGACCGGGACCGTGGGCGCGCCACCGGCGAAGGCCGACACCACATCGGTGCCGCCACTGATCGAAGCCACCGGGATGTGCGCGCCGACGGCGTCGCGCAGCCACTCCGAGGACGCGGCGGGAAACGCGGAACCGGTGACGCCGATCAGGCGCAGGGCCGACAGGTCGTGGTCGCGGCCCGGCATCGTGTCGGCCTTCGCGCAGGCCTGGACGTAGCCGGGACTGGTGCCGAGAACCGTCACGTGGAGGCGAGCCGCGATGTCCCACAGCGCATCCGGTGCCGGCGCCGCCGGGCTGCCCGGGTAGCAGACGATGGTCGCGCCCACCAGCAGCCCGGCGACCTGGTAGTTCCACATCATCCAGCTCGGGCTGGTGTACCAGAAGAAGGTGTCCTCGGCGCCGAGGTCGGTCTGCAGCGCGAGGGCTTTGAGGTGTTCCAGCAGAACACCGCCGTGCCCGTGCACGATGCCTTTCGGCAGGCCGGTGGTCCCCGACGAGTACAGCACCCACAGCGGATGATCGAAGGCGACCGGCTCGGGCACCCACGGTTCCGGGGTCGGTGCGCTCGCCTCCGCCCAGTCGAGCGCGCCCTCGACCACGCCGCCGAGCCGGGCGCCCACGACGGTCGCCCGCAGGCCCGGTAGCGCGTCGCGCAGCGCCTCGATCTCCGCGAGGCAGGAGTGCCGTTTGCCGCCGAACAGGTAGCCGTCGGCGGTCACCAGGACCATGGGGTCGAGCTGGCCCAACCGGTCCAGCGCGGCCGCGGCCGTGTAGTCCTGGCCGCACGCGCTCCAGATCGCGCCCAGGCTCGCGGTCGCCAGGAAGGCGATCACCGCCTCGGCGATGTTCGGCAGGTAGCCGGCGACCCGGTCGCCGGGCCCGACCCCGGTCGCGCGCAGGGTGCGCGCGAATCCGGCTGCCCGGCCCAGCATCTCGTCCCAGGACAGTGCGGTGACCGCGCCGTCCTCCTCGATCGACACGATCGCGGGGCGGTCCGTCCTGGCCTGGGTGAGCACCCGCTCCACGTAGTTGAGCCGGGCACCGGGAAACCAGGACGCTCCCGGCATCTCGGTCCGGGCGAGGACCACCGGTGGGCGCTCCCCCAGCGCGAAATAGTCCCAGACCGCACCCCAGAACCCGGCCAGGTCGTCGACGGACCATTGCCACAGCGCGCGGTAGTCCGGCAGCGCGACCGCGTGCCGCTCGGTGACGAACCGCGCGAAGTCGGTGATGCGTGCCCGCGCGATGTCCTCGGTGGCGGGCATCCACTGCGGCGCCACGGTCGCGCCGGTCATCGGGCGCTCCACCCCCCGTCCATGACATAGGAGGCGCCGGTGACCATGCCCGCCTGGTCGGCCGCCAGCCAGCCGACCAGCGCCGCGACCTCGGCGGGTTCGATCAGCCGTTTGATCACGCTCTCGGTGAGCAGCACCTTCTCCACCACTTCCTGTTCGGGGATGCCGTGCGCGGTCGCCTGATCGGCGATCTGCTTGTCCACCAGCGGTGTTCGCACATAGCCGGGATTCACGCAGTTGCTGGTGACACCGTGCGGGCCGCCCTCGAGCGCCGTCACCTTCGACAGCCCTTCGAGCGCGTGCTTGGCGGTCACGTAGGCCACCTTGTACGCGGACGCGCGCAGTCCGTGCACCGACGAGACGTTCACGATCCGGCCGAATCCGCGGGCGTACATGTGCGGCAGGGCAGCGCGGATCAGCAGGAACGGCGCCTCCACCATCAGCGTCTGCATGAGCCGGAACCGCTCCGGCGAGAACTCCTCGATCGGGCTCACCGACTGCACGCCGGCATTGTTGACCAGGATGTCCACCGACAGCGTGAGTTCGGCCAGCGCGTCGACCTCGAGCAGGTCCACCGCCCAGGCGTTGCCGCCGATCTCGGCCGCCACGGATTTCGCGCCGACCTCGTCGATGTCGGCGACGGTCACCTCCGCGCCGCGCGCGGCCAGCTCGCGGGCACACGCGGCGCCGATTCCGCCGGCCGCGCCGGTGACCAGCGCCCTGCGTCCGATCAGGTCGGTCATGCCGTCACGACCTCGGCCGTCGCGGGCGCGCCCGCGGGCGCCGACTGCGCGGCGTCGTCGGCGTCGAGGGTCTCCAGGTCGATGCCCTTGGTCTCCTCGGCACAGAGCACCGCGACCACGGTGACCGCCGCCGCCACCGCCAGATACACCGCGATCGGGACCGAGGAACCGTAGGTGTCGAGCAGCTTCACCGCGATGATCGGGGCGAGCGACCCCGCCACGATCGAGGTGACCTGATAGCCCAGGGACACACCGGAATACCGCATCCGGGTCGGGAACATCTCCGCCATGATCGCGGGCTGACCGGCGTACATCAGGCCGTGGAAGACCAGGCCGACGATGATCGCCGCCAGGATCAGCGCGCTGTTGGCGGTGTCCATCATCGGGAAGGCGAAGAAGCCCCAGGTGGCGGCCGCCAGCGCACCCGCCAGATACACCGGCCGACGGCCGAACCGGTCACCGAGGTGTCCGGCCAGCGGGATCACGCCCATGTGCACGGCGTGCGCGGCCAGCAGCCACCACAGGATGGTGGTGGTGTTCGCCTCCACGTGCACCTTCAGGTAGGTGATGGAGAAGGTGACGACCAGGTAGTACATGATGTTCTCGCCGAAGCGCAGCCCCATCGCGGTGAACACCCCGCGCGGGTAGCGGCGCAGCACCTCGAACACGCTGAACGAGCCTGCCTTGGCCTGTTCCCTCTGCTTCTGCGCCTCGACGAAGATCGGCGCGTCGGTCACCTTGGTGCGCACGTAGTAGCCGACCAGGACCACCACCGCCGACAGCCAGAACGCCACGCGCCAGCCCCAGCTCAGGAACGCCGCGTCCGAGAGCGTGGAGGTAAGCACCAACAGCACGACCGTCGCGAGCAGGTTGCCCGCGGGCACACCCGCCTGCGGCCAGCTCGACCAGAACGCGCGGCTGCGGCTCGGGCTGTGCTCGGCGACCAGCAGGATCGCGCCGCCCCATTCGCCGCCGATCGCGAAGCCCTGGATGAAGCGCAGGGTCACGAGCATGGCCGGCGCCCAGTAGCCGATCTGGGTGAAGGTGGGCAGACAGCCCATCAGGAAGGTCGCGCCGCCCACCAGTACCAGACTCAGCTGGAGCAGCTTCTTGCGGCCGTAGCGGTCGCCGAAATAGCCGAAGACGATGCCGCCGAGCGGGCGGGCCGCGAAGCCGACCGCGTAGGTGACGAAGGCGGCCAGGATCGCGTCGAGATCACTGGTGTCCTCGGCGAAGAACACCTTGCTGAACACCAGCGTCGCCGCGGTGCCGTAGAGGAAGAATTCGTACCATTCGACGACGGTGCCCGCCATCGAGGCGGCCACCACCCGGCGCAGTCCACTCGGTGCCCCGCCGGGATCGTCGCCGGGCCGCTCGGTCGCATTGCGGACGCTCATCACTACTCCTTGGTGATCGAGGCCACTACACGAAGCGAATGTGATGTGGCCCACTAGCAATGGGGAGAGTATTCGTGCAGATCGGATTCGGTCGCAATGGCCAAGTTCGCACCGCGTATCTGCGAAGATGCAGAAATGAGCGCTACCTCGCCGGACGCCGGACGCCGGCCCAGCGCCGATGACCTGCTGGTTCTCCTCGCCGTGGGCCGATCGGGCCGGTATGTGACGGCTGCGGAGGAGCTGGGGATCAACCACACCACGATCTCCCGGCGGATCGCGGCGCTGGAACGGGCTGTCGGCGGGCGGGTGCTCACGCGCGTCACCGGCGGCTGGGAGCTCACCGACCTTGGGCGGTCGGCGTTGGCGGCCGCCGAGACCGTCGAGGCCGCCGTGCGTTCACTCGGCACCCCGGGCGGCGAGCCGGAACTCGCAGGCGTGGTGCGCCTTTCGGCGACCGACGGATTCAGCGCCTATCTCGCCGCCCCCGCCGCCGCGCGCGTGCAACGACGGCACCCCCGCGTGCAGGTGGAGATCGTCGCGACCACCCGGCGGGCCTCGACCCAGCGCAGCGGCCTCGACCTCGAGGTGGTCGTCGGCAAACCGCAGGTCCATCGCGCCGAGGCGATCCGCCTCGGCGACTACAGCCTCGGCCTCTACGCCGCCCGGAGCTACCTCGCCGAGTACGGCACCCCGGCGGGCATCGACGACCTACGCCACCATCCGCTCGTCTACTTCGTCGAGTCGATGCTGCAGGTCGACGACCTGGACCTGGCCACCAGCTTCGCCCCCGCGATGCGCCAATCCGTCTCGTCGACCAATGTCTTCGTGCACGTGGAGGCCACCCGCGCAAGCGCGGGCATCGGCCTGCTGCCGTGTTTCATGGCCGACCGCCACGACGACCTGGTGCGCGTACTCGGCGACCGCGTCCGCGTCCAGCTCACCTACTGGCTCGTCGCCCGCGCGGAAACCCTGCGCCGCCCCGAGGTGGCCGCCGTCGTCGAGGAACTGCGCGCCACCGTCGCCGAGCGGCGCACCGAACTCCTCGGCACTCAGCGCGGATCGGGACAGCGGCCCGCGTAGTGACTCAGCCCGAGGCCGTGACTGCTCTTGCTGCGACCGACCGGGCCCTTCTTCGCCGAACGCACCCAGGCGCCCGCGGTGTCGAGGACCGGCATGCGTTCGCTGAAGGCCCGGCTGTAGCGGGTGGTGCCGTCGACGGTGAGGATGCCGTCCCTGACGTCGATGTGGGCGACCGTGGCCCAGAACGAATTCTTGCCGTTGCCGATGACGACGGTGATCTGGTCGGCATCGGCGCCCGGCAGGCCGTCGGGTCCGGGGCGGCCGTAGCGGACCCGCACGCGGGGACGGCCGAAGGTATCGATGGCGCCCGCGCCGTTGTCGACGGACTGGTAGACGTTGAGCAGCAGGTCGCCGTTCTCCACGGGACGCACGATCACCTGTTCGGTCGCGGGCCGGTTGTTCGCGCCGGGTCCGCGGCTGTCGCCCTGGTGGTGGATGAACGGCCAGACCGCGAGGTCACCCTGGTGTCCCTTCTCACCGCTGATCACGACGTAGTCGCCGGTGATCTCGTTGCGGCAGAAGAAGTACACGTCCAGATCGCCCTTGCCGAACTGGGTGACCCGCCCGGCGTCGTCGTATTTCGCGCCGCGGCCGTCCCATTCGAGGCCGACGGTCAGGACGTAGCCCGGATCGCCTTTGCGCAGGTCGATACTGGCGCGCTGGTTCGGTGAGTCCTTCGTGAGGACGACGTCGACCTTGCGCAGATCGACGGCGGGCGCGGGCGGCGCCGGGCGCGGTTGCGGTGGTGCGGCGGGAGCCGGGGACACCTCGTCGGCCGGGTCGCTGTCCACCTCGATGCCGTGCTCGGTGGCGAAGGCCGCGAGCCCGGCGCTGTAACCCTGCCCGATCGCGTCGAGCCGCCACCCCGCACCCCGTCGATACAGCGCCACCGCCTGCAGCACCGTCTCCGAATCCAGCCCGGGCGGAATGAAACTCAGCGTCTGCCCGCCACCGGCGACCACCACCCGCACGCCGGTGACCTCACCGAACCGCAGCCCCTGCGCCTCGGTGCTGCCTGCGATCACGACGCGGTGGATATCGGCGGGCACGGCCGCGAGATCGACCGAGACCACCGCGTCCGACTCCAGCCGGACCCCCGGCGCGGCCGGGTTGTTGAAGAACACGAAGTCGGCGTCCGAGCGCACCCGTCCGTCGGCGGTCACCAGGACGGCCGAGACGTCCACCGCTCCCGCCGGAGCGTCGGCATCGAGGCGCACCGTGTACCGGCCGTCGGCCAGATCGGTCTTGGATCCCTTGACGACCTCGATCGCCATCGCGCTGCCCGTCATGCCGCTACCTCCACCGATCGTCGAGTCCCCCGCCGATCGTCACCGGAACGAGCGGCACACCCATCGTGCGTCATCGAGCGGTCCCGTGCACGAGCATCGCCTGTCCACCCGAATAGCGGGGCCGAAGCGCCGTTGGCTCTGATCACAGGAATTGGCGATCCGGGTGGCGGCCGCGGGTCCGGTGTCGTTCACTGGTCGGCATGGACGTCCGTGAGCTGATCGACCGCAAGCTGGGTCGCCGGGTCTCGGTGGTGGTGCCCGCGCTCGACGACGAGGACACCGTCGCCGGGGTGGTCGCCGCCGTGCGCCCGTGGCTGGGCGGGCTGGTCGACGAACTGGTGGTGCTGGACGCGGGCTCGACCGACCGCACCATCGCGCGGGCCCGGGCCGCCGGCGCCGCGGTCTACACCAGGGAGGAAGCGCTGCCCGGCGTCCCGACGCGTCCCGGCAAGGGCGAGGCGCTGTGGCGCTCGCTGGCGGTGTGCACCGGTGACCTGATCGTGTTCCTCGACGCCGACCTGGTCTCCCCCGACCCCCGGTTCGTCCCCATGCTCCTCACGCCCCTGCTCGAGGACCCGGCACTGGCCCTGGTGAAGGGCTTCTACCGGCGACCGATCACCAACGGCGCCGGTATCGATGCCGACGGCGGCGGGCGGGTGTCCCAACTCGTGGCGCGCCCCCTGCTCACCGCCCTCGCGCCCGCGCTGGCCGAGATCGTGCAGCCGCTGGGCGGCGAATACGCCGCCACCCGAACGCTTCTCGCCGACCTCTCCTTCGCCAGCGGCTACGGCGCGGAGATCGGCATCCTCATCGACTGCTGGCAACGCCACGGACTGTCGGCGATCGCGCAGGTCGACCTGGGCACCAGGGTGCACCGCCACCGGACGACGCACGAACTGGCGGTGATGAGCAGGCAGGTCGTGGCGACCCTGCTGGACCGGCTCGGCATCCGCGATTCCGGCATGGGCCTGGTCCAGTATCAGCCGGGCGAGACCGGTTGGCGGCGAACGCCTTCCGAGGTGAGCCTGACCGACCGGCCCCCGATGACCCGGCTCATCGAGGCCCAGCGCGAGAGCGCCTGAGACGGCGAACGCCGGCCCGGCCACGAGGACCGAACCGGCGTTCATCTGGTGCGGATCACACCGCGACGAGACCGAAATCGAGCTTCACCAACTGGTCGGCGCAATCGAAGTAGCGATCGTCGTGGGTGATCACGATGACCGTCTTACCGCGCCGCTTGAGATCGGTGAGGATCTCGCGATAGAAGACCTCGCGGAAACGTGGCTCCTGATCGGCGGCCCACTCGTCGAAGACATAGATCTGGCGGTCTTCGAGCAGGGCGGTCAGCAGGGCCAGGCGTTTGCGCTGGCCCTGGGACAGATCCACGGTCGACAGGCGCCCGTCGCGCACGGTCACCTTGTGCGCGATCTGCAACTCCTCGAGGTATCGCTGCACGTCGGCATCGATTCCGGGGCGGTCGAAGCCCAGGTAGTCCTCGAACAGATGGAAATCGGTGAACACCGCCGACGAATTCTGCCGGTACCACTCGATGTTGTCGTGGTCGATCCTCTCCCCGTTGAGCGACAACGACCCCGAGCGGGGCACGTACAGACCCGTGATGAGCTTGGCCAGCGTCGACTTGCCGCTGCCGTTGCCACCGACGATGAACGTGATCTGACCCGGTTCGAAGACCAGGTCGATCGGACCGAGCCGGAAACCGGAGTCCTCGGCTTCGCCGGGTCCGGGTGGTGGCGCCAGCGGTCGCACATCGGTGCCGCCGTGGTCGATCCAGTTCTTGCCGTTGACATCCGGCTGCGGGCCGCCGGGCTGCGCCCCACCCGGATGCGCACCGGGATGCGCGGGGTGCGGATGCGCGCCGTTGCCCTGGTGCGGCGGGCGACCGGGACGCGGCGGATGCCCACCTCGTGCCGGCGGTCCCGCCGGCGGCGCACCGGGCGGCGGCGGCACCGGTGACGGCGCCTCGGAGCGGTACACGTAGCTCACGTTGCTCAGTTCCAGCTTGGCCTCCCCTACCGCTGGACGCTCGGCATACGGGAGCTGCTCCTCGTTGTGCAGCGTCGCCATCGACAGGTTCATCGCGCGGATCTTGGCCAGCGCCACATCACCGCGCAGCAGATCCGGGATGCGATGCATGAAGTTCTGCATCGGCATCGCCAGGAAGGTGGTGACCAGGACGTACCCGACCATGGTGTCGCGTGGCACGTCCAATGCCGCCGCCACCACGAACAGGATCAGGGCCATCGTCGCCAACTGCAGTGCCTGACCGAAACCCTGGGCGTAGGAGAACTTCGACCCGGCGTCGGTGTTCTGGTCGCGCAGCGTGCCCGCGGAACCGAGCAGGTGCCGATCCATGAAGTCCCGGCGACGGCCGCGGTGCAGCTTCAGTTCCTTGATGCCGAGAGTGACGGCCTGGAACGAACGCAGCAGCGCGTCCTCGTTCTCGCGGGCCTCGCGGTAGATCCCGCGCACCCGCTTGAGCACCATCTCCACGCACGCGATGCCGATGAGCGTGCCTGCCACCGTCACCGCGAAGATCGGTCCCGAGACCAGGAACAGGAACACGAAGCAGCCGACGATGGTCGCCACGTCGACACAGATCGACGGAATCGCGGTCACCGCCTGCGACAGCGAGCGCACGTCCTCGGTGAGCGTCGCCATCAGGCGATGCATGCCGAGCCGTTCCAGATGTTCCAGCGGCGCCGAGACGATGCCGGCGGACAGGTCACTGCGCAGCCGGTAGATCGCGTCCTGCGACAACCGGATCAGCAGTACCTGCGAGGCCACCCCGCTGACCAGGATCACCAGGCCGGTGAGTCCGAAGCGCAGCAACAGCTGATCGGGTTGCGGTTTCGGCGAGACCACCGCGTTGATCAGCGTCACCAGGTAGGTGTTGGCCACACCGCAGATCAGACCCGCGGCCACCACGGCGGCGATGCGACCCGGCGAGAGCGCGGCGAGAAATCGGAGCAGATGCATGGCGGTGGCTCTCAGCCGCGGATGACATCGAACACGATGCCCTCGAGGGTGACACCGGGCGCGAACGAGAACGCCACGCCGGTGGAGATCGGCGCCGCCGTCCGTGCGTCGCGGATCATCCGCTCCAGCACGAAGATCAGCGACACACTCAGCATGTTGCCGTGCTCGGCGAGCACGTCCCAACTCGGCGCCGCCAGCTCGGCCGCGATGCCGAGGGAGCGCGCCGACTCCTCGATGATGCGGGGACCACCGGGGTGGATCGCCCACAACTCGATATCGCTCTTGGTCAAGCCGTTGCGCGCGAGCACTTCCGACACCACCGGGTCGACGCCGCGGTAGATGTAGTCGGGCAGGGTGGTGGCCAGCTCGCAGGTGATGCCGGAGTCCCGCACGCCGAGCACGATGCCGTCCTCCGCGTCGTCGAACAGGTGGCTGAAGCTGTCGCGGATCACCACGCTGCCCGCCGCCAGCGGCTGGTGCACCTGGTTGGCGCCGATCACCACCGCCCCGCAGCCGTCACCGAAGAGGCTGTGCGTGATCACGTCGTTGACGTCGTCGTCGAAGACCGCGTTCACGGAGCTGACCTCGATGCACAGCACCATCGCCTTCTTGTCCGGGTTGGCCCGCACGTAGTCGGCGGCGGCGCGTACCCCGTTCATCGCCGCGGCGCACCCCATGAAGTTGATGACCATGCGGCCGACCGTCGGCGACAGCCCCAGCTGCTTGACCACCGCGACATCGACGCCGGGGGCGATGAAGCCCGTGCTGGTGACGAAGATCAGCTGCCCGATCTCCCCGGCGGGGTCGACCAGACCGGCCACGGCGCGCCGGGCCACGTCGACGGCCAGGGGCACCGCGTGCGCGAAGAACAGGTTCATCCGCTCCCTGATGGTGCCGGGACGGCGGCTGAAGGCGAGGAACTCGGGCTCCAGCGGGTCGACGGCCAGGTGCCTGGTGTCGATCCGGGTCTTCTGGTAGATCCGCGGAATCCGCTGCCGCTGGGCGGGATCGGTGAACAGCTCGGCCACCCGGCCGGCGTTCACCGCCTGCTCGACCACCCGTTCGGGTGATCCGGTGGCGACCGACTCGATGACAGCGACGGTGGTCGGCGGCGCGGGCGGGAGCCGATCGTGCCCGCGCTCGACGTCGGCCGGTGAGCGCAGGTCAATGGAAACAGACACGGGCACAAGTCCTTTCGAAACAGATGGAGACGGCCACGGAATCGGGGTCAGACGGTTCCGATGCCGGTGAAGCCCTGCACCGTGTAGGTGACACAGGTCTTCAGCGCTGTGGGTGCGCAGTGTTCGCGCACGAGTCCCCACCGGTTCTCCTCCGCCTCGCGCGACGGCGCGAGCAGGTAGGTTCGGCACAGCTTGGGGAAACGATCACCGAAGAAGCTCTTCGCGGGCAGCCATTCCACGCCGAACTTCGCCGATTCCTCGCGCACCACGTCCTCGGTGGCGATATTGGCGAAACCGCTGCGCTGGAAGGGCAGCACGTGGTGCACCCGATGCGAGCTCAGGCCGGCGGAGAGGAAGCAGTCGACGTACTTGTTGCCGACCACCGTCAGGTCGTAGGCCTGTTCCAGCTGGTTGACCGCCCAGTCCTCGGTCTCGGTGTGCAGTTCCTCGGTCGGCACCTCGAAGTCGTGGCTGGCCACCACCATGAAGGTGCTGATCCACAGCGTGATCACGAATTGCAGTGCCCAGGCCCAGAAATCGCCCGCCACGGCGAACGCGATGAACTCCGCGACCAGCAGGAAACGGACACCGAAGGAGCCGATGAAGTGCGGGAGCGCGCCGCGCCAGGTGCCGTACATGTCCTTGATGCCGACCTTGCGAGTCAGGCGGCAGACGTCGAGCAGCCGAATGATCATGCCGGTCAACAGATGTCCGAACTTGTGCACGGTGTGCACCGGCACCCGGTACAGGCGTGGCACCTGCATCATCATCGTGAAGACGTTCTTCTTGATGTCGACTTCACTCTGGGTGTGCGGGTGGTGCAGCAGGGCATGCCCGTCGGCGGTGACGAAAGACAGTGCCACATAGTTCATGTCGAACGCGTTCACCGCGTACTTGTTGAGCCCCTTCTGCGCCCGGTGGATCGCGTAGTGGCCGAAGCCTGCCAGCGAACTGCGCAGCAGCACCATCGCGATCACGAAGACCGGCAACGGCATCCAGCTGGTGTCCCACAGCCGCAGGCCCTGGACCGCGAAGTAGGCGAAGATCAGGAACGCGACGACGATGTCGAACGCGCGGTCCATCCGCTTCAGCCGCGCCGCCAGTTCGGGCTCCTTGATCCGGGCCTTGATCTTGTGCAGCAGGTCGTTCTTGTCGTCGAACGCGTACTTCGGGGTGTCGTCCCAGCTGTTGAAGCCTTCCTTGAACAGGAAGTCCGGCGCGTTGTTCTTGGGGTGGATGTCCTCGGGCGTGGCGGCGCGATCGAGGCTGTAACGCTCGATCATGCGCGCGATTCTTTCCGGATCGCGGTGGTAGGAACCGATGATCGAGGTGATATCGCGGTTTTTCGTTCGGCCGATGAAGAATTCACCGCCCGGATGCTTGGAGATCCACTCACTCAGGTCGTAGGCTCTGCCGTTATAGACCCATACGTTGTTGACGGGAGGCCGACCCCCAGGGCCGGGCGGTGGCGGGAGCTCGCGCTCCTGTTCATCAGGTCGATCATCGATCGTCATGCGTTCTTCCTCCGTGTCGATCGGCGTTCGATGCGTGCTGCCTGCCGACCTGCGTCCCGACACGTATAGTCCTTGTGGCGCCTTGCATCTCGCTGAACATTCTCTTATTGCCGGGGCGGCCGTCGCTACGGAGTTCCGGTCCCCACCAGCGACACCCACACGACACACCGGTCCGGGGCCGCGGCCGACACTGCGTGCCAGGCTTCGCTGACCCCGGACCGGTGATGGTGGGTCCGGAAAACGGCTCGGATCAGCCGGCCGGTTTGACGATGTTGACCGGCTTGGCCCAGTTGGACAGGCCGACGGTGACCTCGCCCTGGTCCTTCTTCACCACGGCCTGAACGAGGTTCGGGCCGTCACCGGTGGACGGCGCGTCCGACGGCTTGGTGGAGTCGGAGGCCGGCGGCGCGGTGTCCTGGATCCACAGGGTGATCGGCATGGTCCCCGCGTTCTCCCCTACGCGCGGCACGATGGGATCGATCACGGCGGCATCGATGGTGCCGGTGACCTTGACGGTGTTGATGCCGTCGATGACCTCACGGCCCTCGGTCTTCGGGTTCTGGACGTTGGCGATCACGTTGGCGATGCCCTTGTCCTTGTCCAGGATGACGCCCGGATCGTAGACCTTCTCGGCCGGGCCGGCGGGCACGTAGCGGCCCGCGGTCTGGGTGTAGAGGACCTTGTCCACCACGAGGAACTTCGCCTCGGTGAACTCCGACTCCGGGGTGAGCTTGACCTTCGCCTCACCCATCGCGGCGCCGGAGCCCTGGGTCTCGTTGGTGACGTCGGCCGAGACCGTCTCCACGGGGAGGTTCGGCAGGTTCTTCACGTCGATGTTCAGGTGGACGGTGCGCAGGGTCTGCGTGGTCTTCGCCGACTCCTTCACGATCTGCGCGCCGTCGGGCAGTTCGCCGGTCGGCGGCGCGGCGGGCGTGTCCTCGGACGAGGAGCAGCCGGTGACGAGGGCCGCGGCGAGCGCGGCGGCCGCCACGATCGACGTGATGCCGGAGCGACGCGCGAAGCGGCTCCGGGGGGCGGCGTGCGTTGTCGATTCGATCAAGTTCATCCCCTGGAGATGTCGTGTATGGCGTAGGTGAGGCAGCCGAAGCTGCCGGCGCCTGCGACATACTAAGCAGACGATCGGACATCTCGCGCTCCCCCGACGGCGATAGTACCGCAGGATCGAAGATTGCGACTTGCTAGTGAGCACAAGAGTTTTGGGGGCTCGCTCGGCCCGGAGAATTGATCATCTCCGCAGGTCAGCCAGCCGCGTGGGCCTGCCGGATGTGCTCGGTGAATGGTCGGCGGCGCTCCTCGTCGGGCATCGCGAGCAACTTCGCCAGCTTCGCCGCGGCCATGTCGTCGACCGGGGTGAAGATCTGGATCCACGCGCCCTCGATCACCGGCAGCGACATGCTCGTCATGTGCATCGAGATGGACCCGATCGCCAGGTGCTGGATCACCTTGACGATGTTCGCCGGGACGGCCACATCGTTGCTGGCCCACAGTCTGGCGAACAGCTCGCTCGCGCCGCACAGTTCCTCCACCAGACGCTGCCAGGCGGGATCGTCGAGGTGCCGGACGTAGGCGCCGCGCAGGTAGGCCACCATCCGGCGCAGGTCGGCGTCGTTGTGCTCGTAGGGGTTACAGCATTCCGGGGTCAGGAACGCCCGGCGCAGCACATTGCGTTCCCCGTCGGTGAACCCGGGGCACAGCGCCCGATAGGCGTCGTTGTGGGCGAGCACATCGTATTTCGCGCTCAGCAACGCCGCGGGCAGGGGGCCGAGCTGGTCGAGGATCATCGGCAGGCCGGGCGGCATCACCGTCTGCGCCGCGGCGCTGGGCACCGTCGGCACATCGGCCAGCCGGTACAGATGCGCCTTCTCCACCGGGTCCAGACACAGTGTTCGCGCGACCGCGTCGAGCACCTGCACGCTGGCGTTGATGGGCCTGCCCTGTTCGAGCCAGGTGTACCAGGTGACCCCGATCCCCGACAGCTGCGCGACCTCTTCGCGCCGCAGCCCCGGCGTGCGCCTGCGCGGCCCCGGCGGCAACCCGACATCTCCCGGTGCGATCCTGGCGCGCCGGGACTTCAGGAACGCGCCGAGCTGTGCCCGCCGCTCGGTACGCACCGCGCGCATGTCGACCACTTCACTCATCGACCCATCGTCGCCGAACCGGATCCAGGTATCCAGGTGGTACTGGTACCCGTTTCAGGGCTCAGCTCACCAGGATCGGCGCACCGTGCACCGGCACATGGGTGATGTTGCGGACCCGGCCCGCCGCGCTGGCGCCCGCGGGCAGCGACAGGGTGTGCCGACGCAGGATCTCCCGCAGCACCGCCGCCCCCTCCATCAAGGCGAAACCCGCACCGATACAGCGCCGTACGCCGCCGCCGAAGGGCAGCCAGGTGTTGGGTGCGACGCTGCCGTCGAGGAACCGTTGCGGCCGGAACACCGCGTCCGGGTAGGCCTCTCGCCGCCTGTGCGCAAGCAGGATCGAGGCCGCGACAACGGTCTCGGCGGGCAGCTCGTGGCCGCCGATCGTCATGTCACGGGTCAGTTTCCGGACGACACCGCCGATCACCCAGTGGTAGCGCAGCGCTTCCTTCATCACGGCTTCGAGGTAGGCGGTGTCGCCGTCGAGCGCGGCCCGGCGAGCGAGCTCCTGCTGTTCGGGGTCGGTCGCGAGTTCGTGCAGCGCCCAGGCCAGGGCCGAGGACGTGGTCTCGTGGCCTGCCACGAGCAGGGTGACCAACTGATCGCGCAGTTCCGCCGAGCTGAGCGGGGCATCGGTGTCCGAGCCCGCGGCCAGCAGCCGGGACAGGACGTCGGTGCCCGATTCCGCACCGGCGGTGCGGCGTTCGTCGATCTCGGCGTACAGCAACTCGTCCAGGCGCGCCTTGTCCTGGGCGAAGCGCTGCCACGGTCCGTACTTCTGCAGGCGTGGATAACGCGAGCCGAGCAGCGTGAGCGGTGCGATGTCGGTGATTCTCCGCATCGGCGCACCCAACAGCGCACGCCTGCGTGGATCGGCCACGCCGAGGACCACCTCGCCGATCACGTCGAGGGTGATCTCGGTCATCGCGTCCAGGCTGTGCACCGGGGTGCCCACCGTCCAGGCTTCGACCCGAGCGGCGGCGATCTGCTCGATCATGGCGCGGTATTCGACCAGCGCGGACCCGGCGAAGGCGGGCATGAGCAGACGGCGGGCGCGGGCATGTTCGGCTTCGTCGGTGATCAGGACGGAATGGTCACCGAGGAGCGGGCGCAGGATGCCGTTGCTCTCCCCCGCGTGCAGGTCGGCCGGGGAGGCGGCGAAGATCTCGCGAATGTGCTCGGGCCGGGTGAACACGACGAGGTGGTGGGCATAGGGCGGCACCATTCGCACGGTGAAGGTGTCGCCGTAGCGGCGGGTCGCGGCCGTCAAGAACCGTTCTCGCGCCTGCACATACCGGATCGTCTGCAGAATCCGGGGAATTCGGGGGCCGGGCGGATACATCGCAACCATCCTCTCCTCGCGTCCACGGTAGCCCCGTCACCGGCGCGGATTCCGTTTTCGCGCATCGACCTCGCCGGTACCGGCGAGCCGGCACCACGACGATCAAGCGAATGTGTGCTCCCAGTCGAGTTCCCATATCCGCACCGTCACGTCGAGGCCCAGGGAGACGACGAATCGGCCGTTCGGTGTCACCGAGATGTTCGATATCGAAGCGGTATGACCTTCGAGGGTGCGCAGACAGCGCGCGGTGTGCAGGTCCCACACGCGCAGCGTGCCGTCGGCACCGCCGGTCACCGCGAACCTGCTGTCCCGGCTCAGCGCGAGGGCGGTGACCCGGTCGGGGTGACCGGTCAGCACCCGCAGACATCGCCCGCTGTCGGTCTCCCACAGGCGCACGGCGTCGTCCCTGCCCGCCGAGAGCAGCAGCAGGCCCGACGCGCTCGCGGCCAGGACGTCCACCGGCGCGGTGTGGCCGATGAGGCGAAGCCGGCTCCGGCCACTCGTCATGTCCCACACCTCGATCTCGGCCGATCGCACCGCGACGAACGCCGAGACCCCGGCCGTCGTGAGGACGACGCTGCCCGCGATGTTCGCCGGGCGGCAGCGCACGGTCCGCAGGCAGCGGCCCCTGTCGAGTTTCCAGAATCGGAGCTGCTCGCCGTGGATGTCGAGCGTCGCCAGGTATCGGCCGTCAACGCTGGAGCCGGAGTATTCGGCCGCCGCGGAACCGCGGACGCGGGTGATCCGGCGCCATCGATTGCCCAGTATGTCCCACTCCCGCATCTCGGTGGCATCACGCACGACGACGCTGCCCCCGTACGGCGAGACGGCGAACATGTCGATCTCCGCGCCGGCACCGGGCATGACCCGCAGGCACGCACCGGTGTCGACCTCCCACACCCGCACCGAGCCGTCCTCCGAGAGGGTGTAGGCCGTAGTTCCCTCGGCAACGCACCGGATCTGCGAGATGGCACCGGCTCTCAGCGAGTGCAGGTGCCGACCGGACGCGAGGTCCACCACTCGACCGACACCGTCGGCGTCGCGGAGGACAAGCCGGTCGCCCGCGCCGAGCTCGAGGCTGCCCCAATACACGAAGTCGAGCTGGTGCGCCGCCCACGCCCCGCGCAAGGTGGTTCGCTCCCCCTGCGGTGCGACCTGCCACCAGCGATCCAGCAGTTCCGCGTGCCGTGCGAAGCCGGGCACCTCGCGCGCCTGCCTGATCTGTTCCGCGGCCCGCGCCCACTGCCGGTCGGCCAGCAACGAGTCCACCCTCGCCAGGGCCGCGCTCACCTGGTCGGCCTCAGCGGAGAGTTCGAGGGTGTCGCGCGGGCGCGCGTAGCTCCACGGTGCCGCGGGACCGGCCGAGCCGAGCCGCCACACCTGAACGGTGGACGCACCGCCCGCGAGCACGACCGAGCCGTCCGCGCTGAGTGCGAGCTCGCCGACCTGGACCGGCTCGGTTTCGTCGAAGTACTCGATCGCACCGTCTTCGGTGCGGTGGAGCGCGACGCGCGCGGTGCCCGCGTCGATCGTGCGCAGGCAGCGGCCCCGGTCGAGATCCCACACGCGGACGACGTTCGGCGTCGACCGGCTTCCGCCGCACACGGCGATCCGGGCATTCGCGTCGATGACCCACGGCGAGGTGAACCACTGCGGGTCGAGCGATTTCGACCACTCGAGCACCGCGGAATCGGCGTGCCGGAGAAGGTGTTCGGCGGAGCCCTGGTACCACTGTGCCCGGTGTTCGACGAATCGCGACAGGGCGAGGCGCCCGTCGGGCCCGAGTGCGGTACCGACGTGGCCGGGCAGCTCGCCGACCAGTTCGCCGGTTCCGACCTCCCAGACCGTGGTGGCCAGATCGATGGTGTCCCAACTCCATACGTCGGTGCCGTCGGGGGTGATCGCGACATCACCGCGGACGAAACTCTCCGATCGGGAGGGCGCGCGCAGGGTGCGCGACAGCCGGCCGCTGGCCAGATCCCACACATGGACACCGCCGTTGCCCGGGAACGACGTCGCCGCCAGTGATCCGGCGGTGTCCACCGCGAGGGCCGCGCCGAGACTGCCGGGCACGTCGGTGACCGGGACCGATATGACGTCGGCGACGTCGATGCGATGCAGTGACCGCCCGGATGCGGCATCCCAGACCTCGAGCACGGTGTCGCCGACACCCATGACCAAGGCGACGACACGAGTACCGTCGCCGCTCACCGCCACGGCCAGGTCGTGCAGGAACGGCGGACCCTGCTGGGAAACGGCGAGCACGCGCGCGCAGCTTCCCGTATCCAGGTCCCACACCCGGATGACGGCCTCCGCGTCGCCTGTCACCCCGGTTCTGCCGTCCGCGCTGATCGCGACCGAGTAGACCTTCAGGATGTGGCCGTCCAGCGAGATCGGCCCGGGATCCTCGGGCACTCGCGCGGCCGCCGCGGCGACGGCGGCGGCGAGCGCGCTGTCGCGTGGCGCGTGGCGGGCGGCCACGGCGAACTGGGTGCCCGCCGCGGCACTGTCGCCGCGTTCCAGGTGCACCGCACCGAGCAGGTGCGCGACCGCCGGATCGGTGGGCCGGTCGGCCTGGACCGCTTCGAGGTCGGCGACGAGCCGGTTGTCGGTCAGCTGTCCGGTCCGCCAATGCAGCAGGCCCTGGTTGTAGATGGTCTGGAGGTGGTGCGGATCGGCCGCGCGCGCCTGGCGCCACAGTAGTTCGGCGCGGTCGGACCGGCCGAGATCGAGCAGCGACAGCGCCTGGTTCGACAGGCTGTCCGCCAGCAACTCGGTCGCGTTCGGCGTCGGCCGTGGGTATCGGCTGCCGGTCGACGCGGTGTAGATCTCGATCAGTTCGTCGGCCAGTGCCGCCATGTTCCGGGGCCTGTCGGCCGGGTCCGTGGTAAAGCAGCGACGCAGGAGATCAGCCAATTCCGTCGGCAGCGCGGGTATCCCGGAGGACGCCGGACGCCCGTCGGCGAGGAAGGACGCGAACGCGCGCCCGGCGTCCTGCCCATATCTGCACGGCGGCCCACCCGCGAACACCTCCCAGACGCTGATCGCCCACGACCAGACGTCGGTGGCCCGCCCGAGAGTGGCGGCCGGATTCCACAGTGCCGCAGCCTGTTCCGGCGAGCAATAGGCGGGGGTCAGCCCGCCGAACCCGGCCACCACACTCGGGCCCGGCTGGTCACGCGGCAGTTCTCCCGCGGCCGCCCGCGCCGTGGCCAATCCGAAGTCGGTGACCTTCACCCCGCCGGCCGCGGTGAGCATCACGTTCGCCGGTTTCACATCCTGGTGGACCAGTCGCTGCTCGTGCGCGTGTGCGAGCCCCCACGCGAACTGGATCGCGATATCGAGCAGTCTGCCCGTCACCTGCCGTGGCTCGCCGTCGTACAACCGACGATCGCGCACCGCGTCGGCCAAGCTGCCGCCGTCGACCCACTCCGCGAAGACCCGCGGAACACCCTGCAGGCGACGCACGTAGGCACACGACACGGTGTTCGGGTGGACGCCCAGCCCGACCCAGGCCTCGGCTTCGGCCTCGAAGTTGCGCAGGTGCGCAGCCGAACGCAGCAATTCCGGGCGGGGCGTTTTCACCGCCAGGTCCAGGTCCCATTCGCGGTGCCACACCCGATGGACCAGACCCATGCCCCCGGTCCGGATCACCTCCCTGACCACATACAGGTCGGCGACCACTTCGCCCACCTGCCACTGGGTGAATGCCGTTCCGTCGCTGGTCGAATCCATTCGGCCGCCCTCCCCTGGTCATCACTCCCGGCCACCCGCCTCGATCTGATCGAGGGTAGCCGAGCAGAGGCCGAGCGCCGTTCGTGCGCGTCGGTGGATCAGCGCGCTGGTACCTCGCGGCGATCGGGCGCCGCGCCCGAGAGTGCGCGGTCGTCAGCCGTGACGACCGAGGTGGGGATCTTCGGCAGCGCGTGGGGGTGGTGGGTGCCGAGCCAGTCGAGGAGTTCCTCGCGGACCGCGCAGCGCAGGGTCCAGGCGTCGTCGGCGTTGGGGGTGGACATCGCGGCGCGGACGACGATGTTCGTCGGGGTGCTGTCGGTGACCAGGAGGCTGGCGCTGCGGCCGTCCCACTCGGGGCGGGTGCGCAGGTAGGCGTCGAGGTGTTCGCGCAGCAGGGGTACCGGGGTGCTGTGGTCGAGGTGCAGCAGGACGGTGCCGGTGACTTCCGGGCCGCCGCGCGACCAGTTCTCGTACGGCTTGCTGTTGAAGTAGGAGACCGGCATGGTGAGTCGGCGATCGTCCCAGATGCGGACCGTGAGGAAGGCCAGGCTGATCTCCTCGACGGTGCCCCATTCGCCTTCCACGACCACGGTGTCGCCGATCTTCACGGAATCGCCGAACGCGATCTGCAGACCGGCGATGAGATTGCTCAGGGTCGACTGCGCGGCGATGCCGGCGACGATGCCGATGACGCCCGCCGAGGCCAGCAGCGAGGTTCCCAGCGTGCGCAGGCCGGGGAACAGCAACAGGATCGCCACCGCCGCGGTGGTCACGACCAGCAGTGAGGTCACCACGCGGCGGACGAGGCCGAATTGCGTGCGCAGCTGCCGCACCCGCGAGATCTCCCTGGTCCGCTCGGCGTAGCGGCGCAGGAGATGTTCGGCGACCAGATCGGCCACCCGGACCACCAGCCACGCGGCGGCCAGGACCACCGCCGCGCCCAGGACGTTCCGGACGACGGTGTCGTGGCGGGGATCCAGCTCCGCCAGCGGAGCGGCCGCGTGCAGGACCACCACGCCGAGCAGGACCTGCAGCGGCAGCTGTGCGCGCCGCAGCGACAGCGGAAGTTGCCCACCCGACCCGCGGCGTGCGCTGACGCGCAGCAGCCGGTCGATCGCGAACCGCACCAGCACCGTGACCGCCACGGTCGCGACCACGACGATCAGCGGCCGAAGAATGTCCTCCACGAGATCGAACTCCTCTCGTCGCCGCCCGGGATGAGCTGTGCCACCGGCTGTTCCGGTCGCACGCGACCGAGGCCGGGCCGGCTCACCGACCACGCGAGTGGACGGACCGTCGGTCGCTGGTGCCCGGGTACCCACTCCTCGGCGCGACCGACATGACGATCCCGTTGCCCTGACGCGGCGGCTGCTCGATCAGCGCTTGCGGCCGATGCCCCCGACGATGCAGTTGCGGACGGCGTTGAGCGGGGTGAGGTGCGGTCCGTCGGGCCACCAGTCGTCGCAGCGGACCAGGCCGGGCTCGATCATCTCGAGATCACCGAACATGGCCTGGATCCCGTCCCTGGTGCGGAAGCGGCCGCTGCCCATCGGGCTGTGGATGAACTTCTCTTCCATCTTGCGGGCGAGCTCGGTGTACTCCGGCGTCTGCGGGTCGTAGAAGTGGGCGATGGCCACGAACGACCCCGACGGCAGGGCGTCGATGTAGGTCTGCATCAGCGCGGGCCCGTCGTCACCGAGGTAGTGGTGCAGGGTGCCGATGTGGAACACCGCCAGCGGGCGGGTGAAGTCGATCTCGTTGCGCACGGTCTTGTCGCCGAGCACCTCGAGCGGCCGGAAGATGTCGGCCTCGGCGATGCGGGTGCGGCTGTTGCTGGCCAGCAGCGCCTGCGCGTGCACCAGCACCGAGGGGTCGTTGTCGACGTAGACCACTCGCGACTGCGGGTTCACCCGCTGGACCACCTGGTGGGTGTTCTCCGCGGTCGGCAGACCGGAACCGAGATCGAGGAACTGGTCGATACCCGATTTGGCCAGGAACCGGCACGCGCGGATGAGGAAATCGCGGTTCGCCCACGCGAGATCGTTGACCTGCGGCGCGACCGTGCGGACCTGGGCCAGCACCTCGCGATCGACCTCGTAGTTGTCTTTGCCGTTGAGCGCGGCATCGTAGACACGCGCGATACTCGCGCGTGTGGTGTCCACCCCGACCGGAACTGAGCTGGGGTAGGCGGCAGAGGATTGCGACATCGGGCGCCTCCGGACTTGGACCGACTGTACGAAATCAGCCTAGAGCATCGTTTCCGTTGGTACAGAAGCTATCCCGCTCGTCGCCCGTAGCCGGGTGGTGGTGATACCCGTGTCGACGGACTCCTGGTCGGTGCCGGGCGGCGCGGTCACGATCAGGGCATGACCCAGACCATCACGCCCCCACCGGCGTTCGAAGCCCCGGCGGGCAGGCGGGCCGTTGCCGTGCTCGTCGTGATCCTGACCGGCCAGTTCATGGCGGTGCTCGACGCCGCCATCGTCAATGTCGCCATCCCGTCGATCCGCGCCGATCTCGGCACGGGGGGCGCGGCGTTGCAGCTCATCGTGGCCGGCTATGTCATCGCCTACGCGGTGTTGCTGATCAGCGGCGCGCGCCTCGGTGACCGGGTCACCCAGCGGCGGGCGTTCCTGGCCGGGCTCGCGGTGTTCACCGTCGCCTCGCTCGCCTGCGGTCTGGCCTGGGACGCGGTCTCGCTCATCGTGTTCCGCTTCGCCCAGGGCGCGGGCGCGGCCGCGATGGTGCCGCAGGTGATGACCCTGATCCAGCGCACCTTCACCGGGGCGGCCAGGGCCAGGGCGCTGAGCCTGTACGCGGCGATCATCTCCGGCGGCATGGTGGCCGGGCAGATCCTCGGCGGACTGATCGTGGACGCCGACCTGGCCGGCAGCGGCTGGCGCGGAGTGTTCCTGGTGAACGTGCCCATCGGCGCGGCACTGCTCGTCGTGGCGCCCCGGGTGCTGCCCGCGACCCCGCCGAGCACCGAGCGCCGCCTGGATCTGCCCGGCCTCCTGACACTCACCGCCACCGTGCTGCTGCTGGTCGTGCCGCTCGTGCTGGGCCGGGAACTCGGCTACCCGGCGTGGACGTGGCTGTGTGCGGGCGCGGGCGCGCTCGGTGTCGCGGTGTTCGCGGGAATCGAACGCCGGGTGGCCGCACGCGGCGGTGAGCCGCTGTTCTCGCCACGGGTACTCGCCGCGCCCGGCCTGCTGCTGACGGCCACGACGCTGCTGCTGATCATGACGAGCTTCGGCGGCTGGCTGTTCGCCACGGCGATCCACCTGCAGGGCGAACTCGGCTACAGCGCACTGCGTGCCGGTGTGCAGTTCCTGCCGATGGGCGTCACCTTCGCCCTGGCCGGCCTCTACTGGGACCGGCTCCCGCGGCGCTGGCACTCCGCGATGATCCCGGGCGGGCTGCTGCTGAGCGCGGTGGCACCGGCCTGGCTGGCGGTACTGCTGCGCGAGGGCGCCGCCCTCGGCCCCGCGGCGGCACTGGCGTTGGCGCTGCTCGGGCTCGGTACCGGACTGGCGTTCAGCCCGTTGATGACCAGGGCGCTGGCGACGGTGCCGATGACGCTGGCGGCCGATGCCAGCGGCATTCTCGTGACGAGCGTGCAGCTGGGGGTGGTCGTGGGGATCGCGGTATTCGGTTCGGTGTTCTTCGCCGTGGTCACCTCCTCGGCGGTGGGTGCCGTACAGGCGGTCCAGCTGCTGGCGGCGGGCACCTCGGCGGTGGCGGCGGTGTTCGCGGCACTGGCGGTGCGGCGCACCCGCCGATGATCGGATGATCCGGCCGGCCCCGTGCAGCGACCGCGGGGTCGGCGGCCGTGCGTTAGCGTGATCGTCATGCACGAGCTCCAGGCCGGTGTCGTTTTCGCCGGTTATCGCATCGAGCGGGTGCTCGGGTCGGGTGGGATGGGCAGTGTGTACGCGGCGCGGCATCCGCGGCTGCCGCGCGTGGTCGCCC
The DNA here is from genome assembly GCF_029868625.1 of Nocardia neocaledoniensis. Lineage (GTDB taxonomy): Bacteria > Actinomycetota > Actinomycetes > Mycobacteriales > Mycobacteriaceae > Nocardia > Nocardia neocaledoniensis_A. Next base: position 46,372 of record NZ_JARWOJ010000120.1, read on the forward strand.
TCAAACTGCTGCACTCCTCGGTCGCCGCGGACCCGCTGTTCCGCGGCCGGTTCGAGCGTGAGGCCGAACTCGCGGGACGGCTCGATCACCCCAATATCGTCGCCATCCACGATCGCGGGTCCGAAGCCGGACGACTGTGGATCGCGATGCAGTACGTCCCTGGCAGCGATGTCGAGACGGTGCTACGCGGTGGGCCGCTGGCCCCCGAGTGGGCCCTGCACATCGCCGGGTCCACCGCCGACGCGCTCGACCACGCGCACGCGGCCGGGTTGCTGCACCGCGACGTGAAGCCGGCCAACATCCTGCTGCGTGAGAGCGCGGCCGGGGTGAGCGCGCAGCAGGTCCTGCTCACCGATTTCGGGATCGCGAAGGCGGTCGACGAGGGCACCGCGCTCACGCAGACGGGCTCGCTGGTGGCGACGCTGCGCTACGCCGCGCCCGAACAGCTCGACGGACGACCGCTCGGCCCACGCTCGGACCAGTATTCGCTGGCGTGCACGCTGTTCCACCTGCTCACCGGGCAGCCACCGTACACCGCGACAAACGCGGGCGCGCTGATCGGCGCCCACCTGATGCAACCGGTACCGCCGATCAGCGCGCGCACCGGCCTGCCCGCCGCGCTGGACTCCGTGTTCGCGCGGGCGATGGCGAAGGATCCCGCGCATCGGTTCGCCAGTTGCGGTGAGATGGTCGCCGCGGCGTCGACGGTGCTGGCCACCGGGGTCGCCCCGGCGCCGCCCGCTCCCCCGCCACCGGACACCCGGCCCTCCTCCCGGCACCGAACCGCGTGGTCACTCGGCGCGGCGGCATTGGCCGTGGCGCTCACCGCCGGCGCGGTCGTCCTGTTCGCCGACAGGTCGGGCACCACCGGTGGCGACCCGACCAGCACCACGCCGCCACCGCCGACGCCGACCACCACGGTCGACGCCTGGGCGGCGGGCAGGCCGACGATCGCCCTGTTCCCCGATCTGCTCCCGGCGGGCCCCGACGCCGAGGGCTACCGCGCGCTGCGGTGCAGCTTCGCCACGAAGAACCCGGGCGCGGTGTGGGACAACGGCTTCAACTGCACCGACCGGGAGAAGGTGAACCTGCAGGTCCTCGACCACCGCGACGCCGGGACGGTCGACGAGTACGTGCGCACACTCGCGCCGGGTACCCCCGAACAGCTGCGCACCCGATACGGGGAGGCGATCACCGTGCGCCGGTTCAACGGCTCGGACGGCACCTGGCTGCTGGTGCGGTTCGACGCCGCGCCCCGTTCCCGGGTTCTGCTGCAGGTGTATTGGAAGGGCCGCACCCATCAGGAGATGATCGACGAATGGCTCACCACCGCGCCCCTGTGATCTCGCGCCTCGCACTCGGCGCGCTGGTCGTCGTGCTCGCCGGCTGCGGCACCGTCGACGGCGCCGCCACGGCCGGGGAGATCGATGTCCGCACGCTCGAGGTCGGCAAGTACACGACCGCCCCCGCCGACGTCGAGGCCGCCCGCGCACCCACCGACGGGGCGACGCTGGAGGGCCTGCGGATGGCGGGTGCGGTGGTGCTGCCCCACGAGGTCGACCCGGCGCTGTCGCACGACTGGGGCACCGATGTCATCGACAGCCCGCGCAAGGCCGCCGACGCCTCGGCCATCTCGAATGTGAATCTGCCGACGCTGGAACGGCATCGGATGATCGTGGCCTTCGACGTCGCCGAGGGCGACCGGGCGTTCGACAGCAAGGTCCGCGCGATCGACACCGACGCGCGCGTCACCCGGATCGTGCTGTTCCGCTTTCCCGGCGCGGCCACCGCGGAGACGGCGGCCAGGGAACTCGCGGCCGCCGATTTCGGGGTGAGCCCCGACAATCAGCCGGTGCCGATCCCGGGACATCCCACGGCACACGCGCACTGGCGACCGGGCGTGAAGACCATCGGGGCGATCTTCGCCGAGGGCGAGATCGTGGTGAGCATGTTCCTGCAACACCCGACGCCCGACATCGACGCGCTCGCGCGCCGGGTGGCCGCGATCCTGGACGCGCAGAAACCGCTGCTCGAGACATTCACCCCGACCGCGCCCGAGCGCATCGCGGATCTTCCGCGCGATCCCGACGATCTGTTGCGCCGCACGCTGATTCCCGGTCCGGCCAATCAGCGGATCGCCATCTCCTCCCGCGAGTACGCGGCGTGGCCGGGCCGGGCGAGTCTGCACTTCCGCCCGAGCGCGCCCGCCGAACTCGCCGCCGCCTGGGACCGCGGCGGCGTGGACAGCGTCGCGAACGCCTACACCACGGACCTGTTCCGGTTCCGGGACGCGAGCGCGGCGCAGGACTTCGGCGCCACCTGGCACGAGACACTCAGCACGGCCGCGCATCCCGTCGCCGGGCCCGAGCGCGTGCCCGGCGCCCGCTGCGCCGAGCGCCGGGCGGGCGACGAACCGGCGGTGGTGCGCTGCTATGTGAGCTATCGGCGCTACGGCGCGTTCGTCAGCGGGTCGGAGGCGACCGGGGTGCGTCAGCAGGCCGCCGCGCAGTACGCCTTGCTGGCGAACGCGCAGTAGCTCAGAGCTGGGCTTCGATCGCGGCGACGAGCTCGGCCGCGTCCGGGGTGACCGTCGGCCGTAAGCGGCCCGCGACCGTGCCGTCGCGGGCGATGAGGAACTTCTCGAAGTTCCACTGGACGTCGCCGGCGCTGCCGTCGGCGGCGGGCGTCTCCACCAGCGCGGTGTAGAGCGGATGGCGGTCGTCGCCGTTCACATCGGCCTTGGCCAGCAGCGGGAAGTCGACGCCGTAGGTGACCGCGCAGAACTCCTGGATCTCCTCGGCGGTGCCCGGTTCCTGTCCCATGAACTGGTTACAGGGGAAGCCGACGACGGTGAAACCGCGCTCGCCGTAGGACTTCTGCAGCTCGACCAGCCCGGTGTACTGCGGGGTCAGGCCACACTTGGACGCCACGTTGACCAGCAGGACGGCCCGATCGCCGCTCAACGCGCCGAGCGTGGTGTCGTCCCCGCTCAGGGTCCGCACCGCAATATCTTTCACGTTCGTGCTCACGCCAACACCCCAGTTTCTCGTCCCGTAACGGTTCGATCGTCACCGTACCGGAGCCCGATCGACGCGCAAGCGTCCCGCTGTCCGGGAATTCTGTAACACGTTCTTGTTTTGTCGCCGGGGAGGCGGCACCATTTCGGTACACACACCCGAGCACCGGAGGCACCGTGACCGAGCAACCCCACCGGATCGACACCGTCCGCCCGCTGCGCGCGCACGATGTGACGAACTGGGACTTCGAGGCCGACGTGGTGGTCGCCGGGTACGGCATCGCGGGCGTGTGCGCGGCGATCGAAGCCGCCAGGGCGGGGGCGCGGGTCCTCGTGCTGGAGCGCACCGGCGGCTGGGGCGGCGCCGCGGCGCTCGCGGGCGGCTTCGTCTACCTGGGTGGTGGCACGCCGTTGCAGCAGGCGCTCGGATTCGACGACACCCCCGAGAACATGGCGGCGTTCCTCACCGCGGCCCTGGGGCCCGGCGTCGACACGGCCAAGATCGAGGACTACTGCGCGGGCAGCGTCGAGCACTACAACTGGCTCGTCGAGTGCGGTGTGCCGTTCAAGGAGTCGTTCTGGGGCGAGCCCGGCTGGGAACCGCCGCACGACGAGGGCCTGATGTACTCCGGCGGCGAGAACGCCGCGCCGTTCCTCGACATCGCCGAGCCGGCGCCGCGCGGGCACGTGCCGCAGATGGCGAACAAGAAGACCGGTGAACGCAGCGGCGGCTACATGCTGATGAAGCCGCTGGCCGACACCGTCACCGAGCTCGGTGTCGCCGTCGAGTACGACACGCGCATCCGCAGGCTCATCGTCGACGAGCAGGACCGTGTGGTCGGCCTGCTGGCGACCAAGTACGGCAAGACCGTGGCGGTGCGCGCGGAGCGCGGTGTCGTGCTGGCCACCGGCAGCTTCGCCTACGACACCGAGATGATCGATCGCTACACCCCGCGGCTGAGCGGGCGGCCCGGCGCCGCCATCGAGGAGCACGACGGCATCGGCATCCGGCTGGCGCAGGCGCTGGGCGCCGAGCTGGCGCACATGGACGCCAGCGAGGTCGCCATCTTCGGTGACCCGCAGATGATGGCGCGCGGCATCCTCGTCAACGGGCGCGGTCAGCGCTACGTCACCGAGGACACCTACCCGGGCCGGATCGGCCAGGCGACGCTGCTGCAGAACGACAACCAGGCCTTCCTGGTCATCGACGAGACCTCGCTCGAGGAGGCACTCGCCACCGAGAGCGCGACCCCGTTCTTCCGGTTCCCGCCCAAGTGGGTGGCCGAGACCGTCGCCGAACTCGAGGCCGAGATGGGACTGCCCGAGCAGACGCTGCAGACCACCGTCGCCACCTACAACCGGCACGCCGAGAACGGCAGCGACCCGCTGCTGGGCAAGAAGGCCGAGTGGGTCCGCCCGCTGACCCCACCGCTGGCCGGATTCGATCTGCGCGGATTCACGGCCGGCTTCACCCTGGGCGGCCTGCGCACCGATCTCGACTCCCGGGTCCTGCACGTGAGCGGCGAGCCGATCGCCGGGTTGTACGCCGCCGGACGGTGTACGTCCGGGCTGTGCGCGTACGGCTACGTCAGCGGGGCGTCGCTGGGTGACGGCAGTTTCTACGGCCGTCGCGCGGGGAAGGCCGCCGCTGCCGCCGGCACCGACTGAACCGCACCCCACCCGCCGGGCCGCCACTGTCAGTACGCTGCATGCAACGCCGGGGCCGGACCACGAGTCCGGCTGTGCGCACGGGGATTTCACCCGTGCGCGGAGTGCGTTCAGTTGGCCACGACAGCAGCAGTACAGGATCGGAGTTGGACAGTGCAAGCAGGTGGGACGTCCGCGGATTACGTGATCGTCGGCTCCGGGTCAGCGGGGGCGGTGCTCGCGAATCGGCTCAGCGCCGACCCGGGCACCACGGTCGTGCTGGTGGAGGCCGGTCCGGCCGATGACGACAAGTTCGCCCACATTCCGGCGGCCTTCTCGAAACTGTTCCGCACCGAACGCGACTGGGACTATCTGACCGAGCCGCAGCCGGGTCTGGGCGACCGCCGGATCTACTGGCCGCGCGGCAAGACCTTCGGCGGCTCGTCGTCGATGAACGCGATGATGTGGGTGCGCGGGTTCCGCGCCGACTACGAGGAGTGGGGGCTCCTCGCCGGCGAGAAGTGGAACTTCGCGGCCGCGGTGGAGCAGTTCCGCAAGATCGAGAAGGTGCAGGACGCGCAGTTCCCCGACGAGGGCACACACGGGCCGCTGTTCGTCCAGCGCCAGCGCAGCCCCCGCGCGTCGACCCACGCCTTTCTCGAGGCGGCGCGTCAGGCCGGCCACGATCTCGAGTCGCCGAACCGTCCGGCGCCCGAGGGGTTCTCGCAGACCATGGTGACCCAGCGCGACGGCAGGCGCTGGAGCACCGCCGACGCCTACCTGCGGCCGGCGATGAAGCGCGCCAACCTGACGGTGCGCGCCGAGGCACTGGCCACCCGCGTCCTCTTCGAGGGCAGCAGGGCCGTCGGCGTCGAGTACCTGCACGCGGGCAGCACGCACACGGTCACCGCCGCCAAGGAGGTCATCCTGTGCGGTGGCGCGGTGAACAGCCCGCAACTGCTGCAGCTCTCGGGCATCGGCGACCGGGAGGAGCTGAAGGAGCACGGCATCGAGGTCGTGGCCCATTCCCCCGAGGTCGGCGCCAATCTGCAGGATCACCTGATCACCGCCCTCGGCTACAGCGTCGACGGCGATTCGCTGTTCGCGGCGGAGAAGCCGCTCGAACTGATCAACTACCTGGTCCGGCATCGCGGGATGCTCACCTCCAATGTCGGTGAGGCGTACGGCTTCGTGCGCAGCGAACCCGACCTCGAGCATCCCGACCTCGAGCTCATCTACGCGCCGGCGCCGTTCTACCACGAAGGGCTGGTCGAGGCGACCGAGCACGGTGTCGTGCTGGGCGCCATCCTGTTGCGTCCGCGCAGCCGCGGCCGGATCGGGCTGGCCTCGGCCGATCCGACGGCCAAGCCGGTGATCGATCCGCGGTACCTGTCCGACGCCGAGGGCGCCGACCGCGCCGCGCTGCTGGCCGGGTTGCGGGTATGCGCCGGTCTGGCCGAGCAACCCGCGCTCAAGAGCGCGCTCGGCCCGCTGATCTACCCGCCGCAGGCGCCGGACGATCTGGAGGAGACGATGGCGCTGTCCCTCGAGCAGTTCTCGCACACCCTCTATCACCCGGTGGGCACCTGCCGGATGGGGACCGACGCGGCCAGCGTGGTCACCCCGGAACTGAAGGTGCGCGGTGTCGAGGGCCTGCGCGTCGCGGACGCCTCGGTGATGCCGTTGATCATCCGTGGCCACACCAACGCGCCGGCGATCCTCATCGGCGAGCAGGCCGCGGACTTCATCCTGGCCGGGTCCTGACCCCCGCGGGGGGGGGGGGGGGGGGGGGGGGGGGGGGGGGGGGGGGGCGCGCGCCCCCGCGGGCGCGCGGCGCCCCCCCCCGGGGGCCCGCCCCCCCCCCCCCCCCCCCCCCCCACCACCGGCTTCACACCAGCGCAGCGGCCAGGGCGCCCGCCGCGAGCAGCAGATACGGCAGCGGATAGCCCAGGTGGCTGTACCAGCGTGCCCGCAATACGGTCAGTTCCGCGCAGACGAAGTACCCGACCAGCCCGGCCGCGGCGGCGATCGCCAGCGGCCGGTAGAACAGCCCGGCCAGCAGGCCGAGCCCACCCAGCGCCTTGATCACCGCCAGCGGTGTGAGAGTCCACGGCGCGACGCCGTAGTGGCGCATGTTCTCGCGTACCCAGTCGGCACGGACGACATCGATCGCGGCGGCGGCCAGCGCGGCCACGGCCGCGAGCACGGTGACGACGACGAAGACGGTATGCATCGGACGGTTCCTCCGGTCTACGGTGAGCGACGGCAAGTGCCGTTGTCTTCCTTGACGAACGGGCCGACCGAAAGGTGACCGATGCGCGCGGATTCGCTGGCCACGGCGTTCGAGCAGCGACGCACGCGGCTGCGCGGGCTGGCGTTGCGGCTGCTCGGCTCGGCCGCCGAGGCCGACGACGCGGTCCAGGAGACCTGGCTGCGGCTGGATCGTGGGGCCGCCACCGAGATCGGCGACCTCGACGGCTGGTTGACCACGGTCCTGACCAGGATCTGCCTGGACGCGCTGCGGACCCGCACGCGGCGGGCGGAGACCACCGACGCGGCGGCGATCGGCACGGTCGCCACCGGTCGCGGCGTCGATCCCGAGGACGAGGCCCTGCTGGCGGACGCGGTCGGGCGGGCCATGGTGGTGGTCCTGGACGCACTCGGTCCCGAGGAACGCGTCGCGTTCGTGCTGCACGATCTGTTCGCCGTGCCGTTCGCCGACCTCGCCCCGATGCTGGGGCGGACACCGGCCACGGCCAAGAAACTCGCCAGCCGCGCGCGGGCGCGCGTGCACGCGCCTGCCCGGCTGGACGCGGTCGAACTGACAGCGCACCGCCGCGCGGTCGCGGCCTTCCTGCACGCCGCCCGGGAGGGTGACCTGGCCGGATTGCTGGCCGTCCTCGCCCCGGACGTGGTGCGCACCGCCGATCCCGCGGCCCTCGCGCCGGGGATGGCGGCGCTGGTCCGCGGCGCCGCCCGGGTCGCCGAGGGCGCGGTCGCGTTGCGGCAGCGCTCGCGTGACGCGGTGGCGCTCCTCGTCGACGGGCTCCCCGGCCTGGTGGTGGCGGCCGAGGGCAGGCCGGTGTTCGCGGTGACGTTCACCGTGCGCGCGGGGCTCATCACCGCCTACGACGTGGTGGCCGACCCCGACCGGCTGGCGGGACTCACTCTGGCGCTGGACTCGGAACAGCCCTGAACCATGGACGTTTCGGCACTCGATGCAAGATCGCGGCGAGTGCGTGTCGGCAGACGATGCGTCCGCGTATCGCCCGCAGCGTCAGAGCGCCGGGACGCGCGCGAAGCCCAGTGGCGGCGTGGGCAACCGGTCCGACCGCAGGTCGTGGCGGAAATCGGGCAGCAACGGCAGCATGTCGACGTTGCGGGCGGCATAGCAGCGCACCATCGGCAGCGCCCGCGAGACCTCGGCCCGTTCCACCGGCTCCGCGTCGAGGAAGGCCATCGCCTCCAGCCCGAGTCCGAGGGTGTCGGCGATCCGCACGATCGAGGCCGACTTGCGGCCCCACCCCACCTCGACCGCCGAGAACATCTCGTACAGGCCGTGCCGGTAGAGCGTCCGCAGCGTCCGGGCGCGATCGCCCCGCGCGGCGACCGCGTGCAGCACCCCGCGCTCGCTCAACTTCGTCAGCGTCCGCAGCGCCTCGGGGCGCAGCGCGGTGCTGGTCGAGTCGTGGACCACACCGTCCCACAGGGTTTCGTCCAGTTCCCAGACCAGACAACGGACGGCAGGTCGCATGGTGGTGCCCCTATCGGTTCGTTCCGGCGCGGAGAACTCTACAACCACTCATAGCCGGGGACCAGACTTGTGACCGGTCACCACGTGGGCCCGCGATGCGCGCGTCGGCACCCCAGAACCTGATGTTCCATTCCGGCATCGCCGCCGGTTGGCTAGGGTGAAGTCGCTGGACAACGGGGGTGAGCAGTACTCGGGTGAAGGGAATTCAGATGTCGGTCGACAATCGACCTCGGCAATCGCTGACCATCTCCGGTCAGCCGATGTCGTCGCCGTTGAAAGATGTCCGGACGCTCTCCAGGCAAATGGTCGGCCACTTCGTCGCCAATGTCGTGCCCTGCGGCACGCTGCCTGGCGACGCCATCTCCGGTGACGTCACCACCATCACCCGCATCTGCCTCGAGTTCGCCGTGAGCATGCTCGACGGCCGCGACATCCCGAACAAACTGCAGCGCCTGCAGGACGCCGCCAGCGGCTGGGCCCGCGAGGGCGTGCCGATCGACACCATCCACCACTCCATCGCCGAGGGCTTCAAGATGGGCCTGGACCTGGTCGTCGCCAACGCCTCGGTGAAGGACTACGACAACCTGGTCGACGGCGTGAAGATGGTGATGGAGATGCTCGACACCATCACCGCCCAGGTGTCGCTGGCCTACGTCCGCGAACTGCGCGGGGTCGTCAGCGAACACCACACCGCCGTGCACACGCTCACCTCGGCGCTGCTCGGCGGGCACAGCACCTCGACGATGGCCCGGGAATGCGGCATCGCCATCGCCGAGTCCTACGCCGTGCTGGCCCTGGCCATCCCCCCGCACCGCGAGGAGGCCAATCCCGCGCTCGACACGAAGGTCGTGGCCCGCCGCAAGCTGCGCCGGGTGCAGGCCGAGCTGGCCAAGCGGTGTGGCGACACGGCACTGTCGCTGCTCAGCGTCGACGGCGGCACCGTCCTCATTCCCGCCGACACCTTCGATCGGGAGGGGCTGGCCGCGCTCGTGGCCCAGCTGTCACAGGCCGCCCAGGTCGGCATCACCGCGGCCCTGGTGGAGACCTCGACCACCGGGGTCCCCGACGCCGCCGACCAGGCGCACGAGCTGCTCGACATGGTGCAGCGCCTCGAGGTGACCTCGGGCCTGTACCGCTTCGACGAGCTGGCGCTGGAATATCAGCTCACCCGCCCCGGCCCCGGCCGCGAGTTCCTCGGTTCGCTGCTCGACCCGCTGGACCAGTACCCCGAACTGCTCGAGACGCTGCAGCGCCACATCGCCAACAATCTCAACCGGCAGCGCACCGCCCGGGTGCTGCACGTGCACACCAACACCGTGGACTACCGGCTCAAGCGGATCGGTCAGCTCACCGGTTTCGATCCGACCCAGCCGTCGGGCCTGTGGTACCTGCGCTCCGCACTCGTCGCGCGCACCTATCGCGCCGCCGCCTGACGCTCAGCATTCGCTGCGCGCCGGAACACCCCGCAATCGGTCGTCGAGCCACAGCATCGCCTCCGGGTACCCGGTCACCGCGCCGATCACGTGCTCGCCGAACACACTGCGGTACACGGCGTTCGCGCCGAGCGAGCACTGTTCGTCGTACAGTTTCCGGGCACCGGCGGCGGGGATCCAGAACTCCTGCTCGCCGTTGTAGATGTAGAGCGGGGTGGCCGAACGCAGTCCCGACATCCGGGTGATCTCATAGATCTTCGTGGCCAGTTCCGAACGCAGCGGGTCGGGGATGTTCGCGGCCACGTCGATCGGCAGGTGCAACACGCCGGGAACGGCGAACACACTCACACACTGGTCCTTCATCACCGAGGTGGCCACCCACCGCGCGAGATTGTTCATCGCCGCCAGGATTTCGGGGCGCTCGCGCCCGATCGCGAACGTCGCCGCCATGAAGATCCCGGAGGCGAGATTGGCGTTCATGCTGCGCGAGAGGATCTCGAAATCGGCGGGCACGCCGCCCAGCGCCGCGCCGACGATCGCGTCGGCCAGTTCCGGCGCGTAACTGTCGATCAGCTTCGCCGCGCCGTGGGTGGCGATGGCGCCGCCGGAATAACCCGTCATCGCGAACCTGCTGTCGCCGAACGCCGTCGGGTCGAGGCCGCGGGTGGCGCGGATCGCGTCGAGCACCGCGTGCCCGGCGACATAGGGCTCGGCGTAGGCCATCAGCGGGCCCTCGTGGTCGGGTACCAGCACCGCGTAGCCCCGCAGCGCCGCCAGCTGGGTGGTCGGCGGGAAGAACTCGGTCATGCTCGAATGCAGCGTGAGGCCGTGCGCCAGGGTGTATCCCGGCGTGCAGTCGCGGCCCAACGCGTCGATGGGCAGGTTGTTGACGAGGACCGGCCGATCGCCGGGTCCGGTCCAGTCGGCGGCGGGCACGAGCAGGGTCGCCGTCGCGAACGACGGCCTGCCCTGGGAGTCGTCGGTGCGGAACTTGAGCAGCGTCGCCGACCGCAGCGGCACCAGGGTGAGTGGCGCGGCGGTGGCGGCGATGTCGCGGTATTCGATGATCTCGCCCGGCCCGTAATCGGCCAGGTTCGCCGGCCACTGATCGAACATCGGGTCACCGACCTCGGCGGGCAGCACCGCGGCGCGCAGGGCGGCGAGTTCGGCCTCGGGATCGGCGGCACCGCCGGAGGGTTGGATGGGCGAGGGCAGCACCTGATCGATCCACTGCTGCAGATCGGGCAGGAATCCCGGGTGCGGCACCGGAATGCCCGGCGCCGGTGGCGGATCGGCCGCGGCGGTACCCGCGGCGAGGGAACAGAGCAGCGCTATCGAGCAGACCAGCACACGCACAGATCGCATGGCACACACGCCTTCGGGTGGCAACGTCGGATTCGTCGTGACGTGCGGCGATGCGGTGCTTCGAATCCCGCCGAACCTCCCCCAATGCGCCTGACGTCAGAACATGACGGTACGCCGCGCACACCGCGTCGACCCGCCGTCGTGCCCGACTCGTGACGCTCCGCGCCTGGATCGCAACAACTCTCGGCGATGGGGGGCCGGGGCGGGGGGGGGGGGGGGGGGGGGGGGGGCGGGGGCACCCCCCGGGCGCCGGGGGGGGGGG
>NZ_JARWOJ010000121.1 GCF_029868625.1 Nocardia neocaledoniensis
GAGCACCGGCTTCGCGAGCACGGTGGGGGGGGGGGGGGGGGGGGGGGGGGGGGCGCCGCGGGGGGGGGGGGGGGGGGTGGGGGGGGGGGGGGGGGCGGGCGCGCCCCCCGCCCCCCCCGCGGCGCGGCGGGGCGGGCGGGCGGGGGTGGGGGGGGGCGCCCCCCCCCCCCCCCCCCCCCCCCCCCCCCCCCCCCCCGGGGGGGGCCCCCCCCCCCCCCCCCCCCCCCCCCCCACCGTGCTCGCGAAGCCGGTGCTCAGCTCGCCAGTTCGGCACCGAGGGCGAGGAGGTGGGGAGTGGCGCCGCCGAGGGCGAATTCGTTGTGCTTGGCGGCGGTGAAGTAGTTGTGGGTGATGTGGTCGCGGTCGATGCCGAGGCCGCCGTGCACGTGGACGACGGTGTGGGCGACCTTGTGGCCCGCGTCGGCCGCCCAGAACTTGGCGATGTGGACGGACTCGGCGGCGGGCAGGCCCTCGCTCAGGCGCCAAGCGGCCTGGGTGACGGTCAGGCGCAGCCCGCCGATGTCGATGTAGGCGTCGGCCAGGCGCTGGGCGACCGACTGGAACGAGCCGATGGCCTTGCCGAACTGTTCGCGGGTGCGGGTGTGCTCGGCGGTGATCTCGAGCGCGCGCTCCAGGGTGCCCAGCTGAAGGGCAGACAGGCCCAGCCAGGCGTGCTCACGCAGCCAGGTGAGGACGTCGGCGCCGGACTCGACGGTGCCGAGCAGGGTGGCCGGGGTGGCGGCGAACTCGATGGCGAACTCGGGGCTCAGGTCGACGACCTGCTGGGCGGTCCGGGTCACCGAGGCGTGCTCGGGGTCGACGACGAACACGGCCGGACGGCCGGAAACGCTGGCGGGCACCAGGATTCGCTCGGCGCGGTCGGCATAGGGGACGGTGGTCGCGGAACCGGTCAGCGTCCACGCGGCACCGGCGGACTCCGCGACGATGGCGGGCGCATCGGTGGTGGCGCGCAGTTCCTCGGCCAGCGCGGCAGTCAGCACGATCTCGCCGGTGCCCGCTCTGGCGGCCAGCTGCCGCTGCTCGGCATCGCCGAAGCGGGCCAGCGCCCCGGCGCCCAGCACGATCGAGGACAGGTAGGGCACCGCGGCGACGACGCGGCCCAGCTCGCGCAGGATCGCGGACTGCTCGAGTGTGCCGAAAGCGCTGCCGCCCAGGTCTTCCGGCAGGGCGGCGGCGAGCACGCCGGTCTCGGCGAGCGACTTCCACAGCTGCTCGTCGTAGCGGCCGTCGACGTCGAGTTCGCGCAGACGGTCGGCGGTGACGAGCTTGGCGCAGATCTCGCCGGTCAGCCGGGCGAGGTCGGTCTGAGCTTCGGTGGGTGTGAAATCCATGAGGGGATACCGGCTTTCGAGATCAGCGGGCGGCGGCGGGCTGGCGCAGGGCGGTCATGGCGATGATGTCGCGCTGCACCTCGTTGGTGCCGCCGCCGAAGGTGAGGATCAGCGCGGCCCGGTGCATCCGCTCCAGTCTGCCGAGCATCGCGGCGCCGGGAGAGTCCTGGCGCAGGTAGCCGTGTGACCCGACGACTTCCATGAGCAGGCGGTAGGCCTCGGTGGCCAGCTCGGTGCCGTAGACCTTGCACGCGGAGGCGTCCCACGGCTTGGGCGCCGCCTCGCCGCCCTGGTCGGCGCGGCTGGCGATCTCCCAGTTGAGCAGCTTCAGGTATTCGACCTTGGCGTAGACGCGCGCCAGGTTCAGGCGCACCCACTCCTGGTCGATGACGCGCTTGCCGTCGGGGCCGGTGGTCTCGCGCGCCCACTGCACGGTCTGGTTGACCGCGAGCGAGAGCGGACCGGCCGAGGTGAGCGCGACCCGCTCGTGGTTGAGCTGGTTGGTGATCAGCGACCAGCCGCCGTTCTCCGGGCCGACCATCGACGACGCGGGCACCCGCACGTCCTGGTAGTAGGTGGCGCTGGTGTCGGGCCCGGCCATGGTGTGCACCGGCGTCCAGGAGAATCCCTCGACATCGGTGGGCACGATGAACATCGTGATGCCCTTGTGCTTCTTGGCCGTCGGGTCGGTGCGCACGGCCAGCCAGATGTAGTCGGCGTAGGCGATCAGGCTGGTCCACATCTTCTGGCCGTTGATCACGAAGTCGTCGCCGTCGCGGACGGCGGCGGTGCGCAGCGAGGCGAGGTCGGTGCCCGCGCCGGGCTCGGAGTAACCGATGGCGAAGTGCAGTTCACCCGAGGCGATCTTGGGCAGGAAGAACTTCTTCTGCTCCTCGGTGCCGTACTGCATGATCGTCGGCGCGACCGAGTTCAGCGTGAGGAAGGGGACCGGCGCACCGGCGATGGCCGCCTCCTCGACGAAGATCAGCTGATCCATCGTCGTGCGGTCCTGGCCGCCGTACTCCTTGGGCCAGGACAGCGTCAGCCAGCCGTCCTTGCCCATCTGGCGTACGACCTCGCGGTAGACATCGCCCTCGCCGTATTCGCCGGTCTGCAGGCTCAGCGCCTTGCGCCGCTCCGGCGTCATCAGGCGGGCGAAGTATTCGCGCAGCTCGGCGCGCAATTCTTCCTGCTGCGGCGTATACGCGACGCGCATGGGTTCTACCTCGGTATCTGCTGCGAAACGGACGGTGGCGGGGCAGAGGGGGTGCGCCCCGCCGAAACCGATCATTGCATATGAACTGGAACATGTTCCAGTATTGACAGTGAATCGGCGCCGGTTCCGCTCCGTGGACCGTCCTGTCCGGGTTAGGGTCGCCGAGACCGCATGGAAGGAAGTTCTCATGAAGATCATCGTCGATTTCGACCGGTGCGAAGCGAACGGCGTGTGCGTTGGAATCGCCCCTGACATGTTCGAACTCGATGACGACGACAATCTGCACGTCGCCGACGCCGAGGTCGACCCCGATCGGGTCGCCGACGCGGAGGAGGCGGTGGCGCAGTGTCCGAAGGCCGCGCTGAAGTTGGCGTGATCGGTACTTGTCGTAAAGTGCAACACGTTCTAAAGTCGGCCCGATGAGTGTGATGCAGACTTCACTGGACGGCCGGGTCGCCATCGTCACCGGCGCCGGCGCCGGGCTCGGCCGGGCCGAGGCCCTCGCGCTGGCGGCGGCCGGCGCGGCGGTCGTCGTCAACGACCTCACCGAGGACGCGGCCGCCGAGACCATCGCCGCGATTCGCGAGCTCGGCGGCAAGGCCGAGTTCGTCGGCGGCAGCATCGCCGAGCGGGTCACGGCCGACGCGCTCATCGCGACCGCCAACGACTCCCTCGGCGGCCTCGACATCGTGGTCAACAACGCGGGCATCACCCGCGACCGCATGCTGTTCAACATGTCCGACGAGGACTTCGACGCGGTGATCGCGGTGCATCTGCGCGGTCACTTCCTGCTCTCCCGCAACGCGGGCGCCTACTGGCGCGCGGCGTCGAAGGCCGCGGGTGAGCCGGTCTACGGCAGGCTGGTCAACACCTCCTCGGAGGCGGGCCTGCTCGGACCGGAGGGCCAGGCGAACTACGGCGCCGCGAAGGCGGGCATCACCGCGCTGACGCTGTCGGCCGCGCGTGGGCTGTCCCGCTTCGGCGTGCGGTCGAACGCGATCTGCCCCCGGGCCAGGACCGCGATGACCGAAGCCGTCTTCTCCGACGCCCCGGAGGGCACGGTCGACCCGCTCGCGCCGGAACATGTCGCCCGGCTGGTCGCCTATCTGGCCTCGCCCGCCGCCGACGCGGTGAACGGGCAGGTGTTCGTCGTCTACGGCCCGATGGTCGCCCTCATGGCGGCGCCCGAGGTCGAACAGCGCTTCGACGCCGCGGGCGCGGAATGGTCCGAGGCCGACCTCGCGTCGACGCTGTCCGGCTACTTCTCCGAGCGTCCCGCCGACCACACGTTCTCGGCCCGCGCGCTCCGCGATCTGGGCTGATTCGCGCCGCGCCGGTTTGCCGGAGGTTGGCCCGCCGCGCGCCACCGCGCTCCTGTCTGCCGTGTTGTGTTGAACGCCGGTCCAGCTATTGGTAGACATGAGCGTCGAGGTGTGTGGCGCCTCACAGGAGGTAAACGGCATCCGGTCAGCACACGTTTCAGTTTTGGCGGCGAATTTCTTGAAAATGTACTGGTAAAAGTCTTTCCAAACGCCAGACATCAACAGGAACATGTTCTAGTGTTTGGGCAGTCTTCAGAACGGGGTGGCGGTGAAGTACGGATACGCGGATCGATCGATCCGCCCGTCGACGAAGGAGGAATTCGCGTGAACGACCTCCTTGCTGTCCCGTTGCGGGCGGTCGGCGGATTCTTCGAACTCGGCGCGGACGTGGCCAAGGCCGCCGTCCGTCGCCCGTTCCAGTGGCGTGAGTTCATCGACCAGTCGTGGTTCGTCGCCCGCGTCTCGATCGTGCCGACCCTCCTGGTGGCGATCCCGTTCACGGTGCTGGTGGTGTTCACCCTCAACATCCTGCTGCGCGAGATCGGCGCCGCCGACCTCAGCGGGGCGGCCGCCGCGTTCGGCGCTGTCACGCAGGTCGGGCCCATCGTCACCGTGCTGATCGTGGCCGGTGCGGGCGCCACCGCGATCTGCGCCGACCTCGGCGCGCGCACCATTCGCGAAGAGATCGACGCGATGAAGGTGCTCGGCATCGACCCGATCAGCCGGCTGGTCGTGCCGCGCGTGCTCGCCTCGATGTTCGTGGCGCTGATGCTCAACAGCCTCGTGTGCACGGTCGGTATCGTCGGCGGTTTCGCGTTCTCGGTCTTTCTGCAGGGCGTGAACCCCGGCGCGTTCGTCAATGGCATTCCGCTGCTGACGAATCTGCCCGAGCTGATCATCTCCGAGATCAAGGCGGGCCTGTTCGGTTTGATCGCCGGAATGGTCGCCTGTTATCTCGGATTGCAGGTGAAAGGCGGGCCGAAGAGTGTCGGCGACGCGGTGAACCAAACGGTGGTATTCGCCTTCATGGCGCTGTTCGTGGTGAACGTGGTCGTCACCGCGATCGGCCTGAAATTCACGGTGCGGTGACCGAAATGGCATTCATTGTTCGCAGCAAGTTCCCGCGCACGGTCCGCCGCTTCGACCGCGCGTCGAAATCCGTGGATTCCCTTGGCGAGAAGGCCATCTTCTTCGTCAAGGCGCTCGCCTCGGTGCCCCGCGCGCTGGTGCACTACCGCACCGAGACCATCCGGCTCATCGCCGAGATCAGCATGGGCAGTGGCGCGTTGGCGGTGATCGGCGGCACCGTCGTCATCGTCGGCTTCCTGACCCTGATGGCGGGCGGCACCATCGCCGTACAGGGCTACAGCTCGCTCGGCAATATCGGCGTCGAGGCGCTGACCGGCTTCTTCGCCGCCTTCATCAATGTCCGCATCGCGGCGCCGGTGATCTCCGGGATCGGCCTGGCCGCCACGATCGGCGCGGGCGCGACCGCCCAGCTCGGCGCGATGCGGGTGGCCGAGGAGATCGACGCGCTGGAGTCCATGGCGATCCGGCCGGTGCCGTTCCTGGTCGGCACCAGGGTGCTCGCGGGCCTGATCGCGATCGTGCCGCTCTACGCGCTCGCGGTGATCGCCTCCTTCCTGGCCAGCCGTTTCGCGACCGTGGTGATCTACGGGCAGTCGGCGGGCGTCTACGACCACTACTTCTCGACGTTCCTCATTCCGAGCGACATTCTCTGGTCGTTCGCGCAGGCGATCGTCATGGCGCTGGCCGTCATGCTGATCCACACCTACTTCGGCTTCACCGCCGCGGGTGGTCCGGTGGGCGTCGGTATCGCGGTCGGCAATGCGGTGCGGGCCTCCCTGGTCGCGGTCGTCACTGTGACGCTGCTGATCTCGCTGGCCATCTACGGCACCTCCGGCAACTTCCACCTCTCGGGATAGCGCGATGGATACCAATAGGTTCGTTGCCGCACTGCACGGCGGGCTCGGGCGCAAGCTCGCCGCCCTCGCGCTGGTCGGCCTGCTCGTGGCCGGCGCCTCGCTCGCGATCGCACTGTTCCAGGGCGCGTTCACCAACACCGCTGTGGTGCTGGTGGATACGCCACGCACGGGGCTGGTCCTCGATCCCGACGCCAAGGTGAAGGTGCGCGGGGTCGAGATCGGCCGGGTCACCGACATCGACCTCCGGAACGACGGCGCCCAGCTGCGGCTGGAAGTCGACCCGGACCAGCTGAAGCTGGTGCCCGCCAACGCCGGTGTCGATATCCGGTCGACCACGGTGTTCGGCGCCAAGTATGTGAACTTCATCGTTCCGGAGCAGCCCGCGGCCAAGGCGCTGGCGCCAGGGAGCACCGTCTCGGTGAGCTCGGTGACCGTGGAATTCAACACGCTGTTCCAGCACCTGTCCGATGTCCTCGCCCAGGTGGAGCCGGAGAAACTGAACGCGACGCTGACCGCGCTCGGCACCGCGCTGGAAGGCCGGGGCGACAAGATGGGCGACCTGCTTGTCCGCTCGGATCGCTATCTGCGCGAACTCAATCCGTACCTGCCCACCCTGCAATCCGATCTGGACAAGACCGCGGACGTGACGGGTCTCTACGCCGAGGTCACCGACCCGCTGCTGCGCACCGTCGACAACGCGACCGGTACCTCGCGGACCATCAGCGAGATGCAGGGGCAGCTCGACGATGTACTGGTGAACGTGATCGGGCTGTCCGACACGGTGGGTTCGGTGCTGCGCGAGAACGAGCAGAACCTGGTGACCGCGCTCGATCTGCTGCGGCCGACGACCGGCCTGCTGTTCGAGTACGCGCCCGCACTGGGTTGCGTCATCGACGGACTCGGCCCGCTGATGCCGATCGCCGAGGACATGATGGGCGGGCTGTTGCCGGGTGTCGGCATGAACGCCAGCTTCATGCTCGGCGCCGAGCCCTACACCTACCCGAAGGACCTGCCCAAGGTGAACGCCACCGGTGGCCCGCGCTGCGAGGGCGTGGTGGACCGGGTGCCGGAGAGTCATTCGGACTATCTGGTGACCGACACCAGTGAGGGTTCGGTGTACACGCCGAACACCCAGCACGAATTCCACGGTGTGCCAAAGGTGTTCCAGCTGCTGCTGGACGGACTGCCGGGAGTGACGCGGTGAGGAACACGGGAACGACGATCAAACTGGCGATCTTCACCGTGGTGATGACGCTGGTGTTCGCCGGCCTGGCGATCGTCTTGAGTCAGGCGCGGTTCTCCAGCGAGAACGGCTATCGCGCGGTGTTCACCAGTTCCTCGGGCATGCTGCCCGGCGCCAAGGTACGCATCGCCGGCGTGCCGGTGGGTTCGGTGACCTCGGTGAAGGTGGGCGACGACAACCTCGCCCACGTCGAGTTCGATGTCGACACCAAGTACGCCGTGCTGGCCAGCACCCGTGCGGCGATCAAGTACGAGAACCTGGTCGGTGACCGCTACCTGGAACTGCTGGAGGGCCCCGGGTCGGCGCGGCGGCTGTCCGACGGCGACACCATCGGCCGCGAGCAGACCCAGCCCGCCCTGGATCTGGATCTGCTGCTCGGCGGCTTCAAGCCGCTGCTGCGTGGACTCGATCCCACACAGGTGAACGACCTCACCGCGGCGCTGCTGCAGATCTTCCAGGGCCAGGGCGGCACGCTCGTCTCGCTGCTGAACAGCGGCGGAAGCTTCACCAAGACCCTGGCCGACCGGGACGCGCTGATCGGCAGCGTGATCGACAACCTGAACACCGTGCTCGCCACCATCAGCGATCGCGGCGACCAGTTCGCCACCACCATCGAAGAACTGCAGCGCCTGGTCAGCGACCTGTCCGCGCAGCGCGACCCGATCGGCAACGCCTTGCCGCGGATCGCGGGCGCGACCCAGGAGGTCAACGACCTGCTCGCGCAGGCCCGTCCCGATCTGCGCAACACCATCGAACAGACCGGCAGGCTCGCCACGAACCTGGACGAGGGTTCCGATCACATCGAGTGGGTGCTCGGGAAACTGCCGGACACCTACAAGAAGCTCATCCGGATCGGTGCCTACGGCTCCTTCCTGCAGCTGTACATCTGCGGCACCAACTTCCTGGTCACCGGCCCGAACGGGCTGCCGATGGAAGTGCACGCGCCGGGTCTGCAGGCGACCGGAAGGTGCACGCCCAATGAATGAGAACAAATCGTCGGCAGCGACGATCGGCATCGTCGGTGTGGTTCTGGCGGTGACGATCTCGCTCGCGACGCTGCAGTTCACCGAACTGCCCTTCATCCGCTCCGGCGCGACCTTCACCGCGAACTTCCTCGACGCGGGCGGCCTCGTCCCCGGCGATCCGGTGCATGTGGCCGGTGTGCGTTCCGGCGAGGTGCGGCAGGTCAGCCTCGACGGCGACAAGGTGCTGGTGAAGTTCGACCTCGACGAGTCGATCGTGCTGGGGGAGAAGACCACCGCCGCGATCAAGACCAACACGGTGCTCGGCCGCAAGTCGCTGGATGTGGTGCCGAGCGGCCCCGGTGCGATCGGCACCCGCGACACGATTCCGGTCGACCGCACCACCTCGCCCTACTCGCTCAACGAGGCGCTGAGCGATCTCGGCGGAACCGTGCGCGATCTCGACCTGGAACAGGTCGACAAGACTCTCGACACCCTGTCGGCGGCCTTCGCCGAGACGCCAGGTCCGTTGCGCAACGCGCTCGACGGTGTCACGGCCCTCTCGCGCAGCATCAACGCGCGCGATCAGGCGCTGACCGATCTGCTGGCCAGAGCGCAGAACGTCACCAAGATCCTGGCCGACCGCAGCACGCAGCTCAACACGCTGCTCCTCGACGGCAACGAACTGCTCGGCGAGCTCGACCGGCGCCGCGCCGCGATCAACCAGCTCGTCGTCTACGTCGACGATGTCGCCAGGCAGCTCTCGGGCCTGGTCGCCGACAACGAGCCACAGATGCGGCCGACGCTGGACCGCCTGAACTCGGTCCTCGCCCTGCTGCAGCGCAACGAACAGAACCTCAACGAAGCCCTCGACGGCCTCGGCCCCTACGCCGCCGCGCTCGGTGAGCAGGTCGGCAACGGGCCCTGGTTCAACGCCTACGTGGTGAACGCGACCAGTACGGAACTGCGCCCGCTCGTCGACGCGCTGGTCTGGCCCGAACAGGTGCCGCAGGACCTGATCGACATCTTCACCAACCCGAGGACGCCGTACATCGCTCCTGCCGAGGAGGATCCCCCGCGATGAGCTTCACCCAGCAGGTGCGCGGGTTGCCGCGCTGGACGATCGCGGTGGCGGTGGTAGTGATCGCGGCTCTGGTAGCGGTCGGCCTCTACTTCGTCACCGGCGGCGGGAAGAACACGGTGACCGCCGCGTTCACCTCCACCACCGGCCTGTACGAGGGCGATGAGGTTCGCGTCCTCGGCGTCACCGTCGGCAGCATCGACTCCATCGAACCGGGCCAGGGTCAGTCGCGGGTGCGGATGAGCATCGACAGCAGCGTCGACCTGCCCGCGGACGCGCGCGCCGTGATCATCGCGCCGTCGCTGGTGTCGGCCCGCTTCGTACAGATCGCGCCCGCCTACAGCGGCGGCCCGAAGCTGGTCGACGGCGCCCAGATTCCGCTCGAGCGCACCGCGGTGCCCGTGGAGTGGGACGAGATCAAGGCCGAACTGACCAAGCTGTCGGCGGCGCTGGGTCCGGTCGGTGACGACAAGCAGGGCTCCTTCGGCCGCTTCGTCGACACCGCGGCCGACAACCTCGACGGCAACGGGCAGAAGTTCCGCGACACCCTGCGTGAACTGTCCGCGACCATGACGACCCTGTCCGACGGGCGGACCGACCTGTTCGGCACCATCCGCAACCTGCAGAAATTCGTCGAGGTGCTCTCGGCGAGCAATGAGCAGATCGTGCAGTTCAGCGGCCGGCTGGCGTCGGTGTCCTCGGTGCTGGCCGGTGCGTCGGAAGACCTCGGCGCCGGACTCGACAGCCTCGACATCGCGCTCGCCGATGTGAAGCGGTTCCTCGACGGCACCGGTGGCGAACTGACCGAGGGCGTCGAGAAGCTCGCCGATGTCACCCAGACGCTGGTCGACAAGCGACCCCAGATCGAGCAGGTGCTGCACTCCGGCCCCACCGCGATGGTGAACTTCTACCAGCTCTACAAGCCGGCGCAGGGTTCGCTCACCGGCGCTGTCGCGCTGAACAACTCGGCGAATCCGCTGAGCTTCCTGTGCGGTTCGATCCGGGCGCTGGAGAACAACAACTCCGACCGGTCCGCGGACCTGTGCGCGGAGTTCCTGGCGCCGGTGATCAGTTCACTGGCGATGAACTACGTGCCGCTGATGACCAATCCCGCCAGCGGCGTGACCGCCTTCCCCGAGCAGCTGGTGTACAGCGACCCGAGCCTGGCGGGCGCGGGCCAGCCGACTCAGGCTCCGGCCGCCGCTCCGATCACCGTGCCCGAAGGTCTTGCCGGGCTTGCCGTTCCAGGAGGACAGCGATGAGGCGGCAACGCACACTCGCCGGGCTGGCCGTCGGTATCGCCGTCGCGCTCGGCACCACCGGCTGTCAGTTCGACGGGCTCAACTCCCTGCCCATGCCGGGCTCCGAGGGGCGCATGCCCGGCTCGTACACCGTGCGCATCCAGATGCCCAATGTCACCACCCTGACCCGGAATTCGCCGGTCCGGGTGGACGATGTCGAGGTCGGCAACGTCACCGGGATCGAGGTCGAGGGCTGGCATGCGCTGGTGACGGTCTCGCTCAATCCCGATGTCCGCCTGCCCGCCAACGCGGTCGCCAAGATCGGCCAGACGAGTCTGCTCGGCAGCAACCATGTCGAGCTGGCCCCGCCGTCGACCGGCGCGCCGCAGGGGCAGTTGCGCGACGGCGACGTCATCCCGCTGGATCGGGCGGGCGCCTATCCGACCACCGAGCAGGTGCTGTCCTCGCTGTCGGTCGTGCTCAACGGCGGCGGTATCGCGCAGCTGGAGACCATCACCACCGAACTGAACGCGATGGTGAACGGCCGCGAGGCCGAGATCGCCGACCTCCTGCCGCAGCTCAACGAGCTGACCACCGGACTCGAGCGGCAGACCGGCAGCATCATCGCCGCGATGGAGGGTCTGGACCAGCTCGCGGTCAAGCTGGCAGGCCAGAAAGACGTGATCGCCGAGGCGATCGAACAGATCCACCCCGCGCTCACCGCCCTGGCCGACCGCTCGGCGAACATCACCGCGGCGATCACCGCCCTCGGTGAGCTCGGTGACGTCAGCGAACGGCTCATCCAGACCAGCGGCGACAACCTGGTGGCCAACCTGCGCAGCCTCGGCCCCGTGCTGAAGACGCTGGCCGACACCGGAAACAATCTGATCCAGGCGCTGGGCATCCTGCCGACGTTCCCCTTCCCGATCAGGAACATCGACAACGCGATCATGGGCGACTACATGAACCTGTTCATCACGTTCGACCTGACCGCCAGCCGACTCGACAGCAACTGGCTCACCGGTACCCCGCTCGGCGGTCGCTTCGGTGGTGTCGAGGGCGTCGTCGGTTCGTTCGCGCCGTCCACCGCCACCGATACGGCCGACCCGTTCGCGGCCCCGCAGGCCCCCGCGCCCGCTCCGAGTATCCCCGGGCTCCCTGCCATTCCCGGCTTGCCCGCCATCCCCGGTATCACCGCGCCGCTGCCCGGTCAGGAAGGGGCGGGTCGATGACACTCACCCGGTTCGTGCGAGTCCAGCTCGCGATCTTCGCGGTGCTCACCGTGATCGGCCTGGTCGTCATGGGCGGCACCTACCTGCAGGTGCCCGCCATGCTCGGGATCGGCCGGTACGCGGTCACCGTGCAGCTGGCCGCCACCGGCGGGCTCTATCCCACCGCCAACGTCTCCTACCGCGGCCAGAACATCGGCAAGGTCGAAGCGGTGCGCCTGACCACGGCCGGTGTCGAGGCCGATCTGTCGATCGACAGTGACTACAAGGTGCCCGCCGATTCGAGCGCGTGGGTGCGCAGTGTCTCGGCCATCGGCGAGCAGTACGTCGATCTGGTGCCGTCCGAACAGCCCGCCGACGGGAATCTGCGCGACGGCTCGGTGATCCCCGAGCAGCGCACGCACCTGCCGCAGGATGTCGGCGCGATGCTCGACCAGGCCGACAAGTTGCTCGCGACCGTCGCCGATACCCGCTTGCGTCAGGTGATCGACGAGGCGTTCCTCGCGTTCAACGGCGCCGGGCCCGATCTGCAGCGGTTCATCGACTCGGCGGCGCTGCTCGTGCAGCAGGCCGAAACCGATATCGAGCCGACCAAGAAACTGCTCGACCAGATCGGTCCGCTGCTGGACACCCAGACCCGCTCCGCCGACGACATCCGTTCCTGGACCGCGGATCTGGCCACGGTCACCGATCAGCTGCGCGAGCACGATCCCGCGCTGCGGAGCCTGTTGGACAACAGCCCCGCCGCGATGGAGACGGTGACCAACCAGTTCCAGTCGCTGCGCCCCACGCTGCCGCTGCTCGCCAGCAATCTGGTGAGCCTCGGACAGGTCGGCGTCACCTACAACGCGAGCCTCGAACAGCTCATGGTCGTGTTCCCGCCGCTGATCGCGGCGCTGCGCACCGCCATTCGCGGACCGGCGAAGTACGGCGTGATGGTCGACTTCATGACCGTCCTCAACGATCCGCCCGCCTGCACCACCGGCTTCCTGCCCGCCGACCAGTGGCGGGAGCCGAGCGACCTGACCCCGATGGAAACCCCACCCGGGCTGTACTGCAAGGTGCCGCAGGACTCCAACATCGCGGTGCGCGGTATCCGCAACACGCCGTGTATGGAGTTCCCCGGCCGCCGGGCCCCCACTCCTGAACTGTGCCGCACCGGGTACGTGCCGGAAGGCAACAACCCGCCGTTCGGCGAGGTTCAGCCCGTCGCTCCGGCGTCGGCACCGGCAGGCGCATCGACGGGTGGTGTGACCCCCGCCGCAGCGCGCCCCTATGATCCGTCGACAGGCACCTACCTGGGCACCGACGGACGCACGTACCGCCAAAGTGACATCGCCGAGGACGGCTCGGGCACCGTGCCGGCCAGCTGGCAGGCGATGTTGGAGGGACAGCAACGATGAACGACAACGACAACCGCCGCCCGCGTCGGCGGGCCGCACGCACGGCCGGTCCGCCGGTCGAGGAAGCGGCGGCCGGAACGGTCACCATCACCAAGAGCCAGACCGCATCGCCGACGGCGGACGCGGACGTCACGGTGAAGGTCACCGACGCGCCCGCCGAGTCCGCAGACGCCACGGTGCAGCTCGCCGACGTCGCCACGGGTTCTGAAGATGCCACGGTGAAGCTTGCCGAGACCACCGTGAAGCCCGCGGATGTCACCGTGAAATCCACGGGGAAGTCCGACGACGCCACCGTGAAGCTCGCCGCGAGCGAGCACGTCGACCCGCGCAAGTCCGCGGACGAGAAGGCGCCCGGCTCGCGCGGCCGCATCCTGGCGCTCGCCGCGGCGATCGTGCTGGTGCTCGTCCTCGTCGTCGGCGCCGGGTTCGCCGCGTTCACCGCCTACTCGGTGAACAAGGACGAGGACCTGCGCGCGCAGTACACCGAGACCGCCCGCCAGGCGGTGCTGAACCTCACCACCATCCGCGCCGACACCGCCAAGGAGGACATCGACCGGATCCTGTCGGTGGCCTCCGGTGACTTCAAGACCGAGTTCGACGGTCGGGTCGACCCGTTCATGGAGGTCGTCAAGCAGGCGAATGTGGTCTCCACCGGTGAGGTGGTGGAGTCGGGCATCGTCACCGCGGACGCCGATTCCGCGCAGGTGCTCGTCGCCGCGAAGCAGACGGTGAGCAACAACGGCTCGCCGGAACCGCAGTCGCGGCAGTACCGGTTCCGGATCACGGTGTCCAACGCCGATACCGGGATGACCGTGTCGAAGGTGGAGTTCGTCGGATGAGCCAGCGTATGAAGATCGTCTTCGGCGGCCTCGCCGCCCTCGGCCTGATCGCCGCGATCGTGCTCGGGGTGAGCGGCTACCAGCTCTGGCAGCACGACCGGACCGAGCAGGCCCGCGCCGACGCGATGAGCACGGCCAGCCGCACGGTCAGCGCCATGTTCACCTATGAGCCGGCCACCGTCGACACCGAACTGCCCAAGGCGGCCGACGGCCTGACCGAGGCCTTCCGCACCGACTACCTGAAGCTGATCAAGGAAGCCATCGCGCCCGGCGCCAAGGAGAAGCAGCTCACCGTCAAGGCCACCACCCAGGCCGAGGGCGTGGTCTCGGCCGAGCCCGAGCACGCCGTCGTGCTGCTCTACCTGAATCAGCTGACCACCAGCAAGGACACCCCGGACGGCAGCACCTCCGGCAGCCGGGTGCGGGTCACACTGGACAAGTCCGGCGACCGCTGGCTGGTCTCCCAGGTCACCCCGATCGAGCAGACCGGACTGGGAAGTGTTGTTCCGCAGCCCGATTCGGCCACCGGCTTGC
>NZ_JARWOJ010000122.1 GCF_029868625.1 Nocardia neocaledoniensis
CAACCGCTTGCACCGCACCGGGTTTCAGTTCGAACAGCTCACGCAGCGCCTCGGCGTAGCTGTCGCCGCCCGGCGTCGAGGCCAGCTGCTTGACGCGCACGGTCGGCGCGTGCAGCAGCTTGTCGACGACGCGGCGCACGGGCAGTTGTTCGGCGGTTGTGGCGGGTTTCCCCCGGCGTTCCCCGGGGCGCGGGCGGGATCAGGCCTCGACCAGGTCGGCGGCGAGGAACTCGTCGACGTAGCCCTCGGCGGTCGCCTCGAACGCGGCGTAGTGTGCCTCGCGCGCCGCGCCCGCGATGGCCTCGCCCACCTGGAAATTGCCCGCCGCGTCGAGGGTCTGCGGCTGCTCCTCGGCATCGGGCAGCACCCGGACGCGGGAATCGGCGAATCCGGAGTAGTAGGCCAGACCCTCGCTGAGCTGTGTCGCGAGCACCTGCTCCATGCCGGGGACGATCGCGTCGTCCGCGGTCGCGCCGGCCAGGCCGAGCCACAGGATGCGCTTGCCCGCCAGCCGGGGCTTGCTGCGGCCGTAGGCGAAACCGTAGTTCCAGACCCGATCGATCCAGCCCTTCATGATCGCGGGCACGCTCATCCAGTAGATCGGGAACACCGCGACGAGCACGTCGGCGTCGAGGATGCGCCGCATGTGCGCCTCGGTCTCGTCGGAGTAGCGCTTCTCGCGGTTGCCCCAGTCCGGCTGGTCGGCCACGGTCATGCGGGGGTCGAAGTGCTCGGCGTGCAGGTCGAGCAGGTCGACAGTGTATCCGGCGGCGATGAGCCGGGCCACGGTCCGACGCGCGATATGGGCGGACAGGGAATCGGTGCGGTGGTGGGCGAGGACGACGAGCGCTGTGCGGGTGGAGGTTTCGTGCGGCACGGTGGGCTCCCTGATCGGTGGTGACGCGGGACCCTTCGTCCCGCACGATCCAGTCAACCGCGCGAACAGTGGACGGTCTATGGACGATCATCTTTACTTGATAGGAGATCGTCTACGATGGGGACATGGATCCGCTGAGTTCCCTGCTGAACGGCGTCCGTGCCGACGGCTCGGTCGTGGCCCACGCCGTCCTGCGAGCGCCGTGGACCATCCATTTCGCCGACCGCGCGCCCCTGATCATGATGAGCGTCATCCGCGGTGGCGGCACGTTGGTGCTGGCAGACGGGTCGCGCACCCGGCTCGGCGCGGGCGATACCGCCCTGGTCCAAGCCGACCAGCCCTTCGAACTCACCGATGTCACCGGCGAATTCGACCGGCCACCCGTCGAGTACGAACTGTCCTGCTTCCTGCCCGACGGATTCGGCGAGGCCGATCTCCAGTGCGCCACACCGGAACTGATCGAGGATGTCACGGAAGATCCTGCGGCCGAACAGGCTTCGCTGGTCGTCGGCGCCTACCGTGCCTCCGATCGGCGACACGAGCGGCTGTTGCGCGCGCTCCCGCAGGTGATGGTGGTGGGCGGTGGGACCGAAGTGTGCGAGTGGCTCGAGCAGTCCGCCGCCGACGCGGTCCGGCTCAGCGCGGGGTCGCAGGCCCTGATGGATCGGCTCATGGACTGGGCGCTGGTCTGCACGCTGCGCGATTGGCTCGCCCAGGAGGCGGAGTGCGCCCCGAACTGGTATCGCGGGATGGCGGACCCGGTGGTCGGTCCGGCGCTGAAAGCCATCCACGCCAAGCCCTTCCAGCGCTGGACGGTCGCCGGCCTGGCGGCCGAATCGGCGGTCTCGCGCGCGCTGTTCGCCCGGCGGTTCACCGAGGTGATGGGCGAACCGCCGCTGACCTATCTCACCGAATGGCGGATGGCCGAGGCCGAGGACCTGCTCGCCGACCCCGCGCGCAGCGTCGCGCAGGTGGCCACCACCGTCGGCTACTCCGACGCGTTCGGATTCAGTGCCGCGTTCAAACGGTCGCGCGGCACCAGCCCGACCGAATTCCGTTCCGCGCTGGTCTAATTCCGGGGCGTGAGCAGCACGAGCGGAATCTCGCGGGTGGTCTTGGTCTGGTAGTCGCCGTAGCCCTTGTACGCGGCGACCACCCGCGGCCACAGTTGCGCGCGCTCCTCGGCCGTGGCGACGTGGGCCAGCATCGGCTTACGCGGCCCCTGGGCCAGCGACACCTCGACCTCGGGGTTGTCGCGCAGGTTCAGGAACCAGGCCGGATGGGTCGGGTCGCCGCCGCGGGAGGCCACGACCACGATGGTGTCGCCGTCGATGATCGGCGTGGTCAGCATGACCGGGCGCGGGGCGCCGGATTTGCGGCCGACGGTGGTGAGTTCGAGGGACGGCATCCCGAAGATCTGGTTGCCGATCCGGCCGCCGGTGACCTTGAGCAGGGCACGGTGGATGCCGTTCATGGCCTTGAGCTGGAAGTCGGTGGGCATGTCCGCAATCTACCCCCGCGCGGGCCCGCCCGCCCCGGGGAGTGGAGGGAAAAGGCGAGGCGGGCGCGGGAAAGGCGGTGGCCGTTGGCGAGCGT
>NZ_JARWOJ010000123.1 GCF_029868625.1 Nocardia neocaledoniensis
CACCCCCATCCCCACCCACCCAAGCCACCCCGCCGGCTACAACCCCCACGCCGCCCTGCACACCGCCTGGGGAAACCCGGCGGGCGGCTTCGGATAGCCTAAACGCCGCGGGGCCGCCACCGGAATGTCCGGCAGCGGCCCCGCGGCGCTCGACTCACACGTCGGTGGAGAAGCGGATGCCGCCGTCGGGGATTTCGACGCCCGGCCAGACGCGGGCACCGCGCAGCAGTTCGCAGCGGGCGCCGACATTGGCGCCGTCGCCGATGACGCCGTCGCGGACCAGGGCGCGCGGGCCGATCCTGGCGCCGAAGCCGACGATGGAGCGTTCCACGGTCGCGCCCGCCTCGACGACGGCGCCGTCGAAGATGACCGCGCCGTCCAGGCGCGCGCCCGCGCCGATCTCGGCGCCGCGGCCGACCACGGTGCCGCCGATGAGCAGCGCGCCCGGGGCGACCCCGGCACCGGGGTGGACCAGCGATTCTCCGCGCTGGCCCGGCAGGGCGGGTGAGGGGGCGATGCCGCGGACCAGGTCGGCCGAGCCGCGCACGAAGTCCTCGGGGGTGCCCATGTCGCGCCAGTACGAGGCGTCGACGTGGCCCTGTACCCGGGCGCCCTCGGCGAGCAGCGCGGGGAACACCTCGCGCTCCACCGACACCGGGCGGCCGGTCGGGATCTTCTCGATGTACTCGCGGCGGAACACGTAGCAGCCCGCGTTGATCTGGTCGGTCGGCGGATCCTGGGTCTTCTCCAGGAACGCGGTGACCCGGCCGTCGGCGTCGGTCGGCACGCAGCCGAACGCGCGCGGATCGCTCACCCGGACCAGATGCAGGGTGACATCGGCATTGGTCGACTCGTGGGTGTCGAGGATCGCACCGAGGTCGGTGCCGCCGAGCACGTCACCGTTGAACACCATGACGTTGTCCGCGCGCAGCTTGGGCAGCACGTTGCGGATGCCGCCGCCGGTGCCCAGCGGCTCGGTCTCGGTGACGTACTCGATCTCGAGGCCGAGGTCGGCGCCGTCACCGAAGTGCTCTTCGAACACCTCGGCCTTGAACGAGGTGCCGAGCACCACATGCGTGATCCCGGCCTCGGCGATGCGGGCCAGCAGGTGGGTCAGGAACGGCAGTCCAGCCGTCGGCAGCATCGGCTTGGGCGCCGAGAGGGTGAGCGGACGCAGCCGCGTGCCCTGTCCGCCGACGAGGATGACCGCGTCGGTGCCTGCATTGCCTGCCATCGAGTTTCCCCTGTTCACAGTGGACCGGCGCCCACTCAGGCGCCGGTGTCCTATTTTGCCTGCCCCGGCGCCCTACGTGGTTACGCAGGCTGCCGCCTCCGGGCGCTGACGGTTCAGGCGGAACGCGCTTTCTCGCGCAGCGCCGATCGAACCGCAATCCGGGAGCGGACCGCAAGTCCGGCGCGCAGCGCGCCCCGCAACGGCGCCTGCCACCAGTGCGGATGCCGGTCGGCCTGGAACCGGTAGGCGCTGGCGTGGTGGGCGGGCAGCATCAGCTCGGGGTGCTTGCCCGCGGCGTGACCCTTGGCGTGGGTCACCTCGGCGTCGGGGACGAACACATTGTGCCAGCCGGCCTTGCCCATGCGGTCACCGAAGTCCACGTCCTCCATGTACATGAAGTAGCGCGAATCGAAGCCGTCGATGGTGTCGAACGCGGCCCGGCGCACCAGCAGGCAGGAGCCGGACAGCCAGCCGACGACCCGCTCGGAGATCTCCTCGTTCTCCTGGCGGTAGCGCACCGACCAGGGGTTCTTCGGCCAGATCGTGCCGAGGATCGCGTGCCCGGCGCCGTCGGCCAGGCCGGGGACCCGGCGCGCGGACGGATAGACGCTGCCGTCGGGCTCGCGGACCATGGGCCCGAACGCGCCCGCCCGCGGCCAGCGCTTCGCGGCCTCGAGCAGCTTGTCGATGGAGTCGACGCCCCAGCGGATGTCCGGATTGGCCAGGATCACGAACTCGATCGAGGGATCGATCTCGGCGACCGCCCGGTTGATCGCGCCGCCGTAGCCGATGTTGCCCCCGGTGCGCAGCAGTCGCACGTGCGAGTTGGCCTCGGCGACGAGTTCGGGCACGCCGTCGGTGGAGCCGTTGTCGGCCAGGATGACCTGCGGCTTCTCGCTGGTGGCGTCGGCCAGGGTGGTGATGAAGTGCTCGAGGTGCTCGCCAGGTGAGTAGGTCACCGTGACGACGGCAAGGCCAGCAGGGGCCGCGGATTCGGCTGCGTTCACGACTGGGCAGCCTAGCCGGACACCGGCCGCAGTGCGTCGGTCAGCGCGGATTGCCAGGAACGCAACGGGGTGAGCCCGGCCGCGTTCCAGACCGCCGGGGAGAGCACCGAATAGGCCGGGCGCCGGGCCGGTCTGGGGAAGGCCTCGGAGGTGCACGGCAGGACACGGGCCGGGTCGGCACCGAGCTCGTCGAATACCGCGCGGGCCAGCTCGAACCAGGTAGCGGTGCCCGCGTTGGTGGCGTGCAGGATCCGGGGCGCGTCGGGGCGGGTGGTGAGTTCCAGCAGCGCGGCGGCCAGGTCCGCGGCGCGGGTGGGTGAGCCCACCTGGTCGTCGACGACGGTGACGGTGTCGCGTTCGCCTTCCAGCCTGCGCATGGTGGCGACGAAATCCCCCTCGACACCGGAATACACCCAGGCGGTGCGCACGACCTGCGCGGCGGGACAGAGCTCGAGCACCGCCTGCTCGCCCGCGAGCTTCGACTGCCCGTAGACGGTGGCGGGGCCGGTGGTGTCGTCCGGTTCGTACGGCGTGTGCGCCGTGCCGGGGAAGACATAGTCGGTGGAGACGTGGATCAGCCGGGAGTTCGCCGCCGCGCAGGCGGCCGCCAGCACCGCGGGACCGATCGCGTTCGCGGCGAAGGCGGCCTCACGATCGGTCTCGGCGGCGTCGACGGCGGTATAGGCCGCGCAGTTGAGCACGACCGCGCCCGGGGTGAGCACCGCGTCCACGGCGGCGCGGTCGGTGATGTCGAGATCGGCCCTGGCCAGGCCAGTGGCCCGGGGCGCGAGCCGCAGGATCTCGCGCCCGAGCAGCCCGCGCGCTCCGGTTACGATCAGGCGAGTGGGGGCGGGGAAATCGGCGTTCACGCGGCCAGTCTGGCACGCCGGGACACCTGCGGTTCGGCCCGAGTGTGGTAACTGTTGGTTAGCCTGTGATGGCCGGTTTCGGCGGACGAGCCCGGGTATGCGAGATGGCGGGGTTTGCCGGGGGAGATACGGAGCTGGGCGCGGAGTTCGTCGAGAGGATGCACGATGCGAGAGTCGACCCGACCACCGACGGTGGCCACGCCAGTGGGCGCCTTCGGCCCCGCGAAAGTGATGGTGGCGATCGCGGCGGTCCTGGTGCTGGCTCTCACCGGTTTCGCGTGGCGCAGCGTCGACAACCTGATCGCCAATATCGACCGCATCGGCGGCCTCGGCCTCGGCGGCGGCCGTGACGGCGCGGTCGACATCCTGCTCGTCGGCGTCGACAGCCGCACCGACGCCCACGGCAACCCGCTGACCTCGGCCGAGCGCGCCATGCTGCACGCGGGCGACGAGGTGGGCACCAACACCGACACCGTCGTCCTGGTGCGCGTGCCCAACGACGGCCGCTCGGCCACCGCGATCTCGATCCCGCGCGACTCCTACGTCGACATCCCCGGCCAGGGCAAGGGCAAGATCAACTCCGCCTACGGCGCCACCAAGGAGACCGAGCGCGCGAAGCTGCTGGACAAGGGCGCCTCCGAGGCCGATGCCGAGCGCGACTCCACCAAGGCGGGCCGCACCGCGCTGATCAAGTCGGTGGCCTCGCTCACCGGCATCACCGTCGACCACTACGCCGAGGTGAGTCTGCTCGGCTTCGTGCTGCTCACCGATGCCGTCGGCGGTGTGGAGGTGTGCCTGAACAACGCGGTCGACGAATACATGTCGGGCGCGGACTTCCCGGCCGGGCAGCAGCGCCTCGACGGCGGGCAGGCGCTGAGCTTCGTCCGGCAACGGCACGGGCTGCCGCGCGGCGACATCGACCGCATCGTCCGCCAGCAGGTGTTCATGGCCCAGCTGGTCGGCCAGCTGCTCAACGCCAAGATCCTGGCCAACCCCGGGAAGCTGAGCGAGATCAGCGAGGCCGTCGGCCGGACCGTCGTCCTCGACGAGGGCTGGGACGTGCTGGCGTTCCTCCAGCAGCTCAAGGACCTCTCCGGCGGCAAGGTGGAGTTCGACACGATCCCGGTGGCGGACCTCAATTCCATGACCTCGGCGGGTGAATCGGTCGTGCGGGTGGAGCCCAAGGCGGTGCAGGATTACGTCGCCGGGCTGGTCGGCGAGGAGAAGCCGAAGGACGACAAGCCCAAGGTCGATCCGTCGACGGTCACGGTGAGCGTGTTCAACGCCGGTGGCGCGACGGGACTGGCGGGCAAGGTGTCGACGGCGCTGACCGGGAAGGGTTTCCGCGAGGGGCTGGTGGGGAACTACACCGGGGGAAGCGTCAGTTCGAGCCGGGTGCTCGCCGTCGACGCCGAGGATCCGAAGGCGGCCGCGGTCGCCGAGGCACTGGGCGGTCTCCCGGTGATCGCGGATCCGTCGCTGTCGGCGGATACCGTGAGCGCCGTGCTGGCGAGCGACTACTCTGGTCCGGGCTCGGCCGCGGGCGGGATGTTCGATTTCGACGGAACGTCCTCCGCGACCGCGACGCCAGTACCGCCAGCCCCGCCGATCGACGCAGGCCAGAACGGACCGAAATGCGTGAACTGAACAATGCGTGAGCCCCTTTCCACACTCACCGACGCCCTCCTCGACCCGGTCCTCGAACGCGACCCGGCCGGCCCCCGCGTCACCTGGTACGACGACGCCACCGGCGCACGCATCGAGCTGTCCGGCCTGACGCTGGCCAACTGGGCCGCCAAGACGGCCAACCTGCTGCGTGACGAGTTCGCGCTCAGCCCCGGCGCCAGGGTCGCCGTGCTGCTGCCCGCGCACTGGCAGACCGCCGCGGTCCTGCTCGGATGCTGGTGGGCGGGAACCGAAGTCGTGCTCGATCCCGATCCGGACGCCGATCTGGCGCTGGTCACTCCCGACCGGCTCGACGACGCCGACGGTGTCGACGAGGTGGCGGTGCTGTCACTGGACGCCATGGGTTCACCCGTGCGCGACCTGCCGGTCGGTGTCACCGATTTCGCGACCGCGGTGCGCGTACACGGCGACCAGTTCCATCCCGGCGGATTCCGTGCCGCGCTCGACGGGCGCTCGGTCGCCGAGGTACTCGTCGAGGCCAGGAAATCGGCCGCGCTGCAGGCGATCACCGCCGGTGACCGGGTGCTGTCGAGCGCGCGCTGGGACACCGCCGAGGAACTGATCGACGGCTATGTCGCGGTGCTGGTGGCCGGCGCCTCGCTGGTACAGGTCGTCAACCCCGATCCGGCCGCGCTGGAACACCGCGTCGCCACGGAACGGGTGACGGTGCGCCGCTGAGGCTCCTACCCAGGTATAGGTCGCACTCCGACTGGAACACGTTTCGCTCTGTCGGATAAGTCCGTACGGTGGAGGAATCCATTCGGCAGAGCGGCAGGGGTGGCCATGATCGCGCAGTATTGGTTGCGATGGTCGGCGGAGCACGGCGCGGCGCGCGGGATTCTGCGCTGGCAACGCCGCAAGCGTGATTCGTTCGCCGAGCTGCTCAGCGGTCGGCGTGGGCTGCACGACCCGTATCCGCTGATCGACGAACTGCGCGCGTCCGGCGGGCTGGTGCGCACCGCGGTCTCCTACGCCGCCTTCGATCATTCCCAGGTCCGGGCGATCTTGCGCGACAACCGATTCGGGGTTCGGCAGGCCCTCGGGGGCGACCTGCCCGCGCCGTGGCGGTCGCTGGCCGCCCGGGTCACGGTCCCGCCGAATCCGGTCGAGCCGCCGTCGATGCTGGTGCTCGATCCGCCCGAGCACACCAGGATGCGCAAGCCGGTGGCCTCGGCGTTCACCCCGCGCGCGATCGCCAGGCTGCGCGATCGGGTGGAGGTGGTCACGGCCGAACTGCTCGACGCGATGCCCGCGCACGGCTCGGTCGACCTGATCACCGATTTCGCGGCCAGGGTGCCGATCGCGATCATCGCCGACATGCTCGGTTTCCCCGCCGCCGACCGGGAGATGTTCCTGCGCTGGGGCGACCGGGTGACGCCGCTGCTCGATATCGGCACCTCCTGGGCCAACTATCGCAATGCCATGCTCGCCATCGAGTCGATGGACGAGTACCTGGCCGCCCACATCGCGAAGTTGCGCCGCGAACCGGGCGACGACATCCTCTCCACCCTCGTGGTCTCGGGTGATCTGAACCTGCGCGAGCTCCAGGCCGGGGCGAGCCTGCTGATGGGCGCCGGGTTCGAGACCACGGTCAATCTGATCGGCAACGCCGTCGCCGCCCTGTCGGCCCATCCCGATCAGCTCGCCATCGCGCAGGCCGATCCGGATCGCTGGCCCGACGTGGTGGAGGAGACATTGCGGTTCGATCCGCCGGTGCAGACCACCGCGCGCGAAACGCTCGAGGCCGTCGAACTCGACGGCGTCCGGCTCGGACAGGGGAGCACGGTCATCCTGTCGCTGGCCGGTGCCAACCGCGACCCCGCCGTATTCGCCGAGCCGCACCGCTTCGACATCGATCGCCCGAATCTGAAGGATCATGTCGCGTTCAGCAGCGGCATCCACTCCTGTCTCGGCGCGAGCCTGGCGCGGATGGAAGCCGTGCACGCCCTGCGCGCCCTCTACACCCGCTACCCGGACCTGCGTCTGCGCGGCGAGCCGACCCGTCGAAACCTGTTCACCCTGCACGGTTTCGAGCACATGCCGGTCGACCTCGGTCCGGTCGCGCGCAGTGCGGCGCCGGACGGACTGGCCGACGCGGCCCGGCGGTCCTAGGCCCCCGCTCGCCAGCGGTAGCGGGTCTTCGGGCGGCCCGCGCGGCCGTAGTCGGCGCGGCGCTCGGCCAACCCGTCGTCGGCGAGCTTCTCCAGGTAGCGCCAGGCGGTGATGCGGGAAACGCCTACGGCGGCAGCGGCATCGGTGGCGGTGATGCCTGCCTCGGCGGAGCGCACGGCGCGCGAGACCTCCTCGAGGGTGTGCTGGACGACGCCCTTCGGCGCGCCTGCCCGCTGGTCGGCGGTGCGCAGGGCGCCCAGCGCGCGGTCGATGTCGTACTGCGACAGGGCCGCCTCGCCCGCGGGCAGGGCGGTGTCGAAATCGCGGTAGCGTTCCAGCTTTTCGCGGAACGCGGCGAAGGTGAACGGCTTGAGCAGATACAGCACCACGCCGTGGGCGACGGCGTTGCGGACCATGGTCAGCTCGCGGGCCGAGGTGATCGCGATGACGTCGGGGCGTGGTTCCAGCCCGTTGAGCGCGGCGGCGACCTCGAGGCCGCTGATGTCGGGCAGACCGATGTCCATGAGCACCAGGTGGAACGGCTTGCCGTCGGCGATGGCCTCGGCCGCCAGCGTGAGCGCGTCGCGCCCGGTGTGCGCGACACCGCCGGTGACGAAGCCGTCGAGCCGCTCGAGGTAGGCCCGGTGCGCCTGCGCGATCAGCGGTTCGTCCTCGACGATCAGGACGCGGATCATTGTGTCTCCCTCAGCGGAATGCGAACGATGACCGCGCTGTGTGGTGCGGCCGTGGTGGTGATGGTGCCGCCGTGTCGGTCGACGAGGCGGTGGACGAGCGCCAGCCCGAGGCCGGCGTGATCGGATTTGGTGGTGTAGCCGCGTTCGGCGGCGCGCGAGAACATCTGGGCCGACATGCCCGGTCCGCTGTCGGCCACCTGGACCAGCAGCTCCTTGTCGCGGTGCCGCACCGAGACCTCGACGCGCTTGTCGACCGTGCCCGCGGCGGCATCGATGGCGTTGTCGACCAGGTTGCCGACCAGGGTGACCGATTCGTGCGCGGAGAGCGGGTCGGTGGAGTCCAGCGCGGTGTCCTCGCTGATGGACAGGCTCACCCCGCGTTCGGCCGCCTGGTCGACCTTGCCGAGCAGCAGCGCGGCCAGCGCGGCGTCACCGACGGAGGCCAGCAGCCGGTCGATCAGAACCTGGGAGAGCTGGAGTTCGGCGGTCGCGAAGGCCACGGCCTCCTCCGGCCTGCCCAGCTCGACCATCGTGACGACGGTGTGCAGCCGGTTGGCCGCCTCGTGCGCCTGGGCGCGCAGCGACTCGGCGAAGCCGCGCACCGAGTCGAGCTCGCCGAGCACGGCGCGCAGTTCGGTCTGGTCGCGGATGGTGAGCACGGTGCCGATGGCCTTGCCCTCCCAGCTCACGACGTCCTGGTTGACCAGCAGCACCCGGTCGGTGGTCACGTGGGTCTCGTCGCGCACCACGCCCCAGCGCATCTGCCGCAGCGAGACGGGCAGGTCGCTGCGGCGCACAGCGCCGTCGGGGAGGTCGAGCAGGGTGCGCGCCTGGTCGTTGACCACCTCGGCCGGCCCTGGACCTGCCCCGAACACGACGAGGCCCTCGTGCACCGAGTGCAGCACCGCGTCGTGGTGTTCGTACAGCGCGCGCAGCTCGTCGGGCGCCAGGCCGTGCGTCTGACGGCGCAGCCTGCGGCTGATCAGGAACGACGACAGCGCGGCCAACGCGAGACCGGCGGCGGAGACCCCGAGGATCACCGGCAGCTGCGAGGCGACCTGGGTGCTGATCTTGGCGCGGGTCACGCCCGCCGACACCAGCGCGACCACCCGGCCGCTGTCGTAGACCGGCGTGACCGCCCTGATCGACGGGCCGAGGGTGCCGGTGAACGTCTCGGTCAGCGTCTGCCCGGCCAGGGCACCGTCGATGCTGCCGATGAACGGCTTGCCGATGAGTTCGGGATTGGTGTGGGTGTAGCGCGTGCGGTCGGTCGCCATGACCACGATGAAGTCCATCCCGGTATCGGCACGGATCCGCTCAGTGGTCGGTTGTAGCAGGCCGCTGGGGTACGGCGAGTTCACCGCGGCCAGGGTCGAGGGCGCGCGGGCGACCGTGACGGCCACATCGCGGACCTTCAGCTCGGTGGCCACATCGTGGTCGTGCCTGGCGTCGAGGACGGCCAGGGCGGTCCCGGTGCCGATCATCAGCGCCAGCACCACCAGCTGCCAGAGGAAGGCCTGTCCGGCGAGCGACAGCCGCCGACCTCGCATCTTGCCCTCCGAACTCATCCTCTGAACCTTATGCACCAATTGTGATGGGCATCACAACACGTGCCCATGATTGGTCCTCATGAGCACAACCGCCGCATCAACGCGAAAACGCGACCATACCCACTGGCTGTACATCGCGGTGATTATCGCCGTCCTTGCGGGCATTCTGGTCGGCCGGGTCGCGCCGGAGTTCGGGCAGTCGCTGGCACCGCTGGGCACCCTGTTCGTGAATCTGATCAAGATGATGATCGCGCCCGTCATCTTCTGCACCATCGTGCTCGGCATCGGTTCGGTGCGCGCCGCGGCGACGGTCGGCAAGGTCGGCGGGCTGGCCATCGCCTACTTCCTGGTGATGTCGACGGTCGCGCTCGGCATCGGGCTGGTGGTCGGCAACCTGATCGAACCGGGCTCGGGGCTCGGGACCGGGAAGGCCGGTGCCGGGGCGCAGTACGCCGAGCAGGCGCACGGCGCGGGCGGCACCTGGGACTTCATCCAGAACATCGTGCCGACCACGCTGGTGTCGTCACTGACCGCGGGCAGCGTGCTGCAGGCGCTGTTCGTCGCGCTGCTGGTCGGGTTCGCCGTGCAGGCGATGGGGGAGACGGGCGCGCCGATCCTGCGCGCGGTCGCCCTCGCCCAGAAGCTGGTGTTCCGGATCCTGGCCATGATCCTGTGGCTGGCCCCGATCGGCGCGTTCGGCGCCATCGCCAACGTGGTCGGGCGCACCGGCTGGTCGGCGGTGGTGCAGCTGGCGACGCTGATGATCGCCTTCTACCTGACCTGCCTGGTGTTCGTCTTCGGTGTGCTCGGTGTGGTGCTGCGAGCGGTGTCGGGGGTGTCGATCTTCAAGCTGTGCCGGTACCTGGCGCGGGAGTACCTGCTGATCGTGGCGACCTCGTCCTCGGAGTCGGCGTTGCCGCGACTGGTCGCGAAGATGGAGCACGCGGGTGTCGAACGCACCACCGTCGGCGTGGTGGTGCCGACCGGGTATTCGTTCAATCTGGACGGCACCGCGATCTACCTCACCATGGCGTCGATCTTCATCGCCGACGCGATGGGCAAGCCGCTGAGCATCGGTGAGCAGATCGGCCTGCTGCTGTTCATGATCATCGCCTCGAAGGGCGCGGCGGGTGTCACCGGCGCCGGTCTGGCCACCCTCGCCGGCGGTCTGCAGAGTCATCGGCCCGAACTGCTCGACGGTGTCGGCCTGATCGTCGGCATCGACCGCTTCATGTCCGAGGCCCGCGCGCTGACCAACTTCTCCGGCAACGCGGTCGCCACCCTGCTCATCGGCACCTGGACCAAGACCGTCGACGCCGACCGCGCCCAGCGGGTCCTGAATCGCGAACTGCCCTTCGACGAGGAGACCATGGTCGACGACCACCCGGTCGAGCCGCCCGTCACCGACGCGAAGCCACCTGTCCCGGTCCGGTGACAGCAGCGCCGGGGCCCCCCCGGGTACCCGGGGCCCGCGCGGGTTGGGTTGGGCACGCGCGGGCCCCATTATACCGGTGGAGGTGGGTGAGGACCCGGGGGGGGGGGGGGGCGGGGGCCCAGCCGGGGTGGTTT